>NZ_JBHWHY010000088.1:0-20258 GCF_042732265.1 Streptomyces sp. NPDC059788
TCCCAGTCCCGCATGATGCGGGACTGGGACACGGGCCTGATGGGCTGCCGCGGCTTCAGAAGTCCCCCTCGTCGACCTGCAGGCAGACGAGGCCGAGCGAGCGCCACAGGGCCACCACACGGTCGCGGTCGTCCAGGACGAGGCGGACGTCGTAGGCGTCGCGGATGTGCGCGTTGAACAGCTCGTGCTTGACGGCGTGATCCGGGCGTATGTCTCCCTGACCGCGCATCAGCAGCGGAGCAGAGCCAGTCCACTCCCCCAGGTGCTGGCCCAGCCAGCCGCGGGTCGCAGCACGGACGCTGTACCCCTGGTCGTCGCGTTCGGGCCGTCCCGAGCAGAAGAGGACCCGGTGGCCGGCGTCGCGCAGGGCGTGAACCGTGTCGATGACAGGCTGGTTGGGCAGGTCCCAGGCCACCAGGCGGTAGTCGTGGTGGCCCCGTAGCAGCCTGCCGTCGGGGAGCACGTGCTTGGCGACTGTCCCGTCGATGTCGACGATGACGGCCCGGGGCCTGCGTAGCGCGGAGTTACCCGTGAGCGCGTTCATGACACGTAGAGCCTTCCTTGTCGGGGCCGGTGCTTCAGGCGGCCGAAGGAGGGGGGCCGGGGAACTCGCGTACGACGGAGCCCAGGAGCGGCACGATGATGTTGGACGGGGTTGCTGCGTGCTGCGTCCCGTGCGGAAGAGCTGCGGAAGAGAACGACGGGGCCCTTCGGCAGAGCCCGGGCTCGCCGCACTCGGGGCACGTCCAGGTCCAGCCGACGACGGGGCATGGACGTGCCGTCCGTCCTGGATGATCCAGTCGAAGAGGTCGACCAGGCTGTCCTCGTCGGGTGCGAAAGCGGCATCGAACGACTCGCCGGACACGACGAGTTCAGGTACCGCAGGGCTCCTCTTGGCTGGTAGCGGGCCCCGGCAGCGCCTGGGCGTCGAATGGCGAGGCTCCGACGGAGGGTGCGGCACCCGTCAGCCGGATGGCCTCCAGGGCGTGGGCCTCGATGTCGGCTCGGGCCTGGGCAACGACCTGCTCGCCGGCCTCCACGAGCGAGTCGACGGTGAACTGGGCATTGCTGCCCGCGTCGGCGACGGTGCGCTCCAGTGCGTTGAGCGCTTCCTTGGTGGCCTTCACGCCCTTCTTCTCGTGGATCGCCTCGTGCAGTGCCGCGGTGGCGGCCTTGACGCGGGCGTACATCCGGTCGGTGACCTCGCGGACCTCCCGCAGACTTTCGGCCGTACGGGGCTGATGAGGGATCTCGGGCACGAAGGCGTCGTGCTCGGTACGCCGGACGGTCACCGGCACGCCGCTGCCGAGTCCGATGGAGGACACGAGCGAGCCCCACTGCGCGAGGCTCATCTCGATCTCCACGAGCGCTCGGCCTGGATGGACCCAGTCGTGATTGAGGTCGCGCCTGCGCGTGGCCTCGTGGACGGAGAGCGAGATGGACTCGTTGTGGAGCAGGTCGGATTGGAACAGCGAACGGCTTGAGCCACTTCTTCGCGTTATGACCGCGACGCCGAAGGCGGGGTGGATCTCACCGCCGCGCTCCGGGTCGATCGCTGGATCCTGGGTTGGGCGGTGGCTCACGCTGGCACCACCTCAGGAGCTTCAACCGGCTGGGCCAGGTGCTCGCGACTGAGCCTCAGGGCCAGGTCGATGCAGTAGCAGGTGAAGAGGCCGCCTATGCCGGCGCCCCAGAACGACCAGTCGAGCAGCGGCTGCAAGGGGCCGTGCGGTCGTGCGGGCTCGATGGCGATCCGCTCGGTCATGCTCGCTCCTCGGTGGCGTATTCGATGACGATGGCGGCATCGCGGACGTGAAAGCGGAGGGCCTCTCCGGGGATCGGCTCTGTACTGGCGAGCTCATACGTCTCCCGGTAAGCGTTGGCGGCCACGGCCCACGCTTTACTGATCTCCTCCGCTGCGGCGCCCAAAGGCTCGGGGGCGGGGATGATCCAGCGGTGCACACTGTGGGTGACAGTCTCGAACGTGTAGTCAGCCACGAGCCGCCGCCTTGGACTGGGCTTCCACGATCACGTCAATGTGGGTGAGGTGGATGCCGCCCGTGCCGCCCTCGACGGACACCACGGGGTCGCCGGAGCCGAGCGTCCAGGCCGGAGTACGCGTGACGGTCGTCCGGGCACGGCAGAGGTTCGCGTCGGCCTCTTCCACGAAACGACCGTCCACCTGCCGCTTCCGGACTGCGACGGCGAGCCGGTCCTCTGGGCGGACACCGGGGTACGCGACCACCGGCGTGCCCATCGGGTACAGGGCGTTCCACTGCTTGTCATTCACGGGCTGCCCTCTTCGTTGTCGGCTGGCGGCCGGTGCGGGATGCCGATCCCTTCTCCCAGGGCCGGCTTGTTGTAGGAGGCGAGGACTGCCTGCCACTTCCGCCGGAAGCAGACGGCCTGGACGAGCGACCACGTGGTGGTCACGAGCTGCGCGCATAAGAGGCCCGTCATCGGCGACGGTGTCTCGCCCGCGACCACGAGCCAGATGCCGGTCACGGCCAGGGCACCAGCCACGCCGCTCAGAAAGGCTTGGGCGAGCAGCCGAAGGAGCGGGAGGCAGGTCACGACGCCACCCCTCCAGCTATCGAGACATCGCAGTGGCCGATCGAAAGGTCGTCGGTCCCTTCGTTGAGGTACTTGGCGAGGAAGCCGTCCTCGCGCGGATCGAACGCGCGCTCTTCGGCGAATTCCTCGCGGTACTCGCGGGGATCGCGGCCCCCGGGGTGGTTGCGCACCTTGCTGATGGCGTCGGCGATCCAGTAGGTGGTCTCCAGGCCGGGCCACTCCGGCGAGGTGCCCAGGCCGAGCGCGATCGCGTCGACCACGTCGGTGTCGGTGATCGGGGCGTGGTCACCGCTGCCGTTCGCACGGGAGAGCGGCAGTTCGTAGTCCCAGATGAAGCCCATGGCGCGGAGTACGGTCTCGGGCAGCTTGTAGGCGTTCCAGATCGCCTCGGCCGCCTCTGTGGGGCTGTCGCCGTTGGAGAGCCCGCCGGAGATGTAGAGCCTGTAGTCGCCAACGGTGAGGAACGTCGTCTCCCAGGAGACGAGAGCCTTTTCGAGCTTGTCGATGATGACACGCCCTGCGCGCCGGGCGTACTCGATGAGCACTCCGCCATCCTCGTCTATGAGGTTGGACTCGCAGGCCAGACTTGGCATTAGCTCCTTCAGCTCGTCTTCGGGATCGTGGAAGCTGAAGAGCGAGGGGTCCTCGATCTTCTCGAGCAGCTTCCGGCCGCCGTCGAAGTTCGGCGGCTCGGTGCTGGCCGGGAAGGCGATGCTGGCGGTGAGCATGCTTACGTCGCTCATGATCTACTCCTTCGGTGGGGGGAGGGCCGTTCGGGTCAGTCCTGGGTCCAGCCGAGGACGTCGTCTATGTCCTCGTCGTAACTGGCCTGGATCGCCTGGCGCAGGTTTCGCGCCGGGGTCTTCGAGGTAGTGCAGCGCGGCGCTGACGATTAGGTTGGCCGCGTCGCGGACCTGCCCCTTCTCGGGCGCGCGGACGCTCACGTCGGCGGCGGACCGGCTCACGGCGTTGCCGATGCGCTCTTGGAAGGAGGTCTTCGAGCCGGCGGAGCCGTCGAGACTCTTGCTGAGGAGCGTGCGGGTCATGCGCAGAGCGCTTCTGTCGGTGGTCGGCACGGTGAGTGCCTTTTCGACGACGGCCCGGAGACCCGCGGAGATCTGCTTCTCCTTGAAGTGGTGGAGCTCGCGGGCGTACATCTCGGCGGTCTGCGCGCCAGATTTAGCGTCAGCGGCCTCGATCCGGGCCTGGTGCCATGGGGCGGCACGGCCTCGGTGTACCTGGGAGTCGCGGGCGCGGGTGCCGCCTTGGCTCCTGCACAATTCGCCAGCCGCTGAGCCGCAGTCCGGGCAGGTGCTACAGAGCGCCTCACGGCGCACTGAGCCCGTCTAGCCTTTCCCTTCGCCTGTTGCCGCCCGATGGCGCGGTCTGTTCTCAGGCTTGACCAGTTCGGCTTCGCACCCCGCCAATACCAGCGACGCACGCGAACATGGGGACAGACCTTGGCCACTGGTCCAAGACGTCCTACACGGTCATTCCTCCCTCTCGTAGGCCGTCCACTTGGGCGGAGCGACTTCGTGTCGCACTTAGTCGTTCTCCTTCGCGATGCTGCGCGGCTAAGGTGCGCCGCCGGGCTGATGTGGGCAGCTGGACGTGGCGTCTCCGAGTCCGAGAGCCTGGCGGACGAGGGCGAGCAGGCTGCCCAGGTCCGGACCCGCTGTCGGGCGGATGGGCCGCTTGCGCAACACGGGCACGTCCAGATCGAGGCCCAGCAGTTGGCCGGGGTGATCCAAGTCGGCCTTCACGCGGTACGAGCCGGGTGTGATCCACCAGGCGTCGAAATCGTCGGCGGGATGTCCGGCACGCGGTTCGTGGACCGCTTCGGCTGCCCCGGGCAGGCCCGTCGACGCGGGCGAGGACCGGTAGCGGGTGGCCTCCCCCGATACACGAACTCCCGCGGGTTCCCCGGAGTGTCCTTGTCGCTGGTGGCCGCGCAGGCCAGGCCGCGACGGGTTCGTGGGGCTGATGGGAGATTCTGACATTTGGTCGGGATCCCTGAAGGTTTGCTGATATCTTCGGCGCACTGTCGCTCCTGGTGAAGTGAGTGGGGTCTCTGTGGCGTTAGCGACGGTGCGCTCGCTGGGTTCGCCGCGAAGCCTGCGCACGGAGCAGGAGTACGAGGACTACGAGCAAGAGCTCGTGGACCAGTACCTGCTGGCGTCCGTCGGCGCCGGGGTCGAGGACGTCACGATCGCGGGCGACCGGGCGGTGCTCTTCGAGCTGATCCGGTTCGTGGGCCGGCCGATCTGGACCGTGCAGGCAGACGACGCGGACCGGTTCCTTGTCCATCAGCGCAAGGTCCGGGACCTGGCGAAGGGCACCGTGCAGAAGAAGGCGGGCTCGATCGCCCAGTTCTTCGACTTCCTCATCGCTCGTTACCAGGGCGATGTGCATGCGCTGACCGGACATGTGCTGGTCCAGCCGATCGACGAGTTCAACCGCCCGGCCAAGGCCAACTACGGCTCGCCGCGCATTCCGCCGTCTTCGTCGGAGGTCGGCGACCTGTTCTCGGCCTGGCGAACGTCGCTGCCGTCGGCGCGCAAGTACTTGCCGGCCGCACGGGATTACTTCGCCGCGTCGCTGTGGCGGCGCGCCGGGCTGCGGATCGGCGAGACCAGGATGCTCGACATCCGCGACTGGCGGCCCGACCTGGGCGAGTACGGCAAGCTGCACGTCCGGCATGGCAAGGGCAGCCGCGGCCGCGGACCCAAAGCCCGGCTCGTCCCGGCGATCAACTCGGTGGACGCGCTGGTGAACTGGTGGTTCACCGATGTACGCCACCAATTCGGCGACGATTACATGGACCCCGACGCTCCGCTGCTGCCCAGTGAACGCCGTGACCCGCACACCGGCTGGTGCCGCCGCGTGGGCGATGACGCTCTTCGCTCTGGGCTGGCCAAAGCCGTCGGGCTGTACCTGCCAGCCTGGTCCGGCCGACTCACGCCGCACAGGCTGCGACACTTCTGCGCGTCCGAGTACTACGCCCAAGGGCTGGACCTGAAGGCGATCCAAGAACTCCTCGGATACGAATGGTTGTCCACTACGACCCGTTATGTCCATGTTCACGACGACCACATTGAACACACCTGGGCCGCGGCGAATGAACGGGTCGCCGCCCGGCTCAGGGCGAGCGACGGGAAGTGACACGGTGCGCTGGAACCTGCGGATGACGGCCGCGGAGCAAGGCATCTGGAAGTCCACCGAGATGCGCCGCCGCCTGGCGGAGGCCGGGCTGGAGATCAGCGCGGGGAAGATGTCCGCGCTATGGACCGGCACCCCGACAACCGTGCGCTTGGACGACCTGGACATCATCTGCGCTGTCCTGGGCTGCACCACCGGCGATCTGCTGATCCACGAGCCCGAGGCCGCAGCGGCCCGCCGGCCGGCCAAGCCGACCGAGGTCGAGGCCGGCGGGGCCAGCCCGGTCACGCCCCGGCTCGGACGCAACCGCACGTTGCCACCGGCGTGACCGCTCCACGAACGTGCCCGACGTGCGGGCTGCGACCGGTCGCTCACTCCCGGGCCAAGTACTGCTACAGCTGCCGCACGCGCGGCTCGCACACGCCGCCACCATGTCGCCGTTGCGGCTCGCTGGACTACTACACCGCCGGGCTGTGCCGCCGCTGCCACAAAGGTGCACCGCCGTTGCCAGACTCGTGCCAACGGTGCGACACCTGGGGTCTGTTCATGTCGACTCGGGGAATCTGCGACGCCTGCCGCGACTGGGCCAGACGCCACCCCGGCGAAGCCGCGTGCTCCTCCTGTGGACGTATCACGTCGCTCAATCCGGTCGGCGAGTGTCGCCTGTGCTGGCGCCGGAGCCGGTCCTGGGCACGTGATCCCTCCGATCCCGACCGTCTCGAAGCAGTCAACGGCGGGCACCAGCTCTTCTTCAACGGTATGGAACAGCGCCTGGCGCTGATGGTGCCGCCCCACCGCCGCCCACAGCCCCGGCATTTCCGCACGCGTCGTACCCGCTCGCGTCGGCGGCCCGTCCTCCGGCCGATCTCCGCTGTCGCCCACCGACAACTCGTCCTGTTCGACGCCCGCCGCGACTACGCACGCATGCGCACTCTGACGGTTCCCGAACCCGTACTGCCCGAACTGCTGGAGTCCCTCGAAGCCAGCTGCCTGCAACTCGGCGAACAGCGCGGCTGGACCCGCGACACGACCAGCGCAGTCAACCGCGCACTCAAGCTCCTGCTCGCCACCCAGGACACCCCAGGAGCACCGATCGAAGCCGGCACCGTGGCCATGCTCCGCGGGCTCGCCCTCCCGGTCCAACCGACCATCGACGTCCTGGACCACGCCGGCTTCCTGACGGACAACCGCACCCCAGCCGTCATCACTTGGGTCGAACGGAAGACTGCCCACCTGCCCACGAAGATACGCAGTGAGATCGCCGAGTGGGCCGACGTCATGCAGAACGGCAGCACTGTCGTACCGCGGCGTCACCCGCGTTCCGACCGGACGACTCGCAACCACCTCTACGCTGCCCTGCCCGCGCTCGACTCCTGGGCGCGGAATCGGGACTCCCTTCGCGAAGTCACCCGCGACGACGTGATTGCCGTTCTTCCCTCCGGCGGGACCGACCGCAGTGAGATGCTCTCCGGCCTGCGGTCGATCTTCCAAGTCCTTCACGGCCGCAGACTCGTGTTCACCAACCCGACCACTCGGATGAAGGTCGGCATGCCCGAAACCCGCACGCCGGTGTCGATGGACGTCCCAGTGCTGCGGAGCCTCATCGACGCCCCGGATCCAACCCGAGCTGCCTGCGGATCCCTCCTGATCTTCCACGGGCTGCGCCCCCACCAACTCCGAACCCTGCACGTCACTGACATCGTCGACGGCCGGCTCCACATCGAGGGCAGGAAGATCCTCCTCGCCCCGCAAGCACGAGCCGCCCTCAACGGCTACCTCGCCCACCGGGAGCGGCAGTGGCCCAACAGCGGCAACCCGCACCTGTTCATCAACCTGGCAACGGCCGGGCGCCTCACGCCCGTGACCGGAAAGTGGATCAACACCGTACTCGGCGCCCAAGCCCAGGCCCTGCGCGAGGACCGCATCCTCGACGAAGCGCACACCAGCGACGGCGATGCCCGTCGCCTTGCGGATCTCTTCGGCCTTACGGTCAATGCCGCTCAGCGCTACACGGCCACAGTTGACCACGTCAGCTTTGCCGAACACCATCGACGACAAGGCCAGTCCACCGACTCGTGAGTCCACCGTTTACCTCGTGATTTCGAGTTCGTACCCTGGTCCGATTGGCATCCGGCCAATGACTGCGTCGTCAGCTGATCTCTTCAATCAGGCGATCCGTTCGATGTGCGCGAAGATCACGGTTTCGTCGGCATAGGGATCGAAGCCGTGTTCCCCGGAGTGGTGGGTGAACCGATATGTCCCCGGCGCAACGTCCACGACAGAGTCGGACCAGCCCATCTCGCCGGGATCACCGCCCCGGGCCTTCCAGTGTTCGAAGTCAGCGATGGAGTAGGCCCAAAGGTCCGTGCAGATACTCGCGAGGCACGTGTCCTCGGGAAGCGATGGGTTGTCGTCCTCGTCACACCTCGGACTGGCGATGATGTAGCTGTCCGGTCCCGTTCGGTACAGGCCGGGACAGCTGTTGCCCACCGGGCCGTACGCGCAGCCAATGGAAGCCATAGCTTCCACCACCTGTGCCTGACCGAGAACCGTGTTGTAGTCGGCGAACGCGTCGCGCTCCCAGCGGTAGACCGGGCGGAGGTCGTCGGTGACGACGATCTTCCCGGACGGAACACTCAGAGTGATCTCAGTAGTGATGCCGTTCGGGTAGGGACAGGGGTCTTGCACCTCGACCGAATCCTCGGTGACCTGGAGCGTCGGCTTGGCGTCACATACGGCACAGCGGTGGGCGATGCCCGAGAATGAGGCCCGGCCGTCGAACTGCAGCACCGTCACTTCATTCTCGTGGGAGAGCTCGTGTCCGTTGGCCTTCAAGGGCAGCGTCTGGATGCTCATGACGTGTGAGGCTCCTCGGGTTGAATGTCGTGTCGGGTCTGAGTCATGGAACGAGGGACGAGCCAGCGGAGGAAGCCACACCCAGTCGTGCGCACCACAGAACTCCGGCCGGAAGAGAGTGGGTTAGGCTCTCCGCAACGTGAGTTCCGGCGGGTCGGTGCTTCAGAAATCGCGAACCGACGGGGGATCAACATCGGACAGGCACGCACGCTGTACGCGAGACATTCCGGGTGCATGCCGGGCTCGCCGGTGTACCCGACGTGCACATCAGCAGGCCGCACCGCGAGACAGATCCGCTCATCGAAGCTCTGCCCGCACACCTGGCAGCGCTGTTCGGCCAGTGCCCGGTCGCGCCGGCCTTTGTCGAGCGCACCGAACAGGTACCCGCCGCCGGCGTGTAACGTGATCCACGGGACGACCAGGCCGCCCAGGGTTGGGCAGCCCGCGCACCGTATTGGCACCGGCAGCTGGGCGGTCACCGGTCGTCTCCTTGCGCGTCACGTGGGTGGGGTGCGCCGCCGTCCTTGCCGGGCCAGTCCTGGGGCCAGGGGACGCCACACCAGCAGCGGCGCGTCTCGCGGTCGAAGAGCGGCGCCTCGTGGGTGGACGGTTCGCGGTTGTCGCGGAAGCGAACCCGGCCGTCACTTCGCGGTGACTGTTCGAGGGCCTGGGGCAGCACCCTCACCAGGTACGAAAAGGCGTCGGGGGGGGCGGTGGATGAGGGCTGGGGTACTCCCAGCCCGTGCTGGTGGTCCGGGAGGCGTGGTTGAACTGGTGAACGTTCTTGGCCGCCTGCGAATGGCTGTAGGCGGGTTCGGTCATGATCGTTATTCCTTGGTGTTGGTGAGGTCGTCGGGGATACAGCGGTAGCCGTCGGCGGCGAGGGACACCTCGTCGGGCACCGGGCTCGTCGCCGTCGGGCTTCGAGGGCATCGTGTACGCGCTTGGATGTCATGGGAGGCAGACATACGGTCACGGGGTAGTGACCCACAGAGCAACTACCGCCTTACAGCGACCACTTGAGTCGCACTGGTGGGGCTCGAACCCACGACCTCAGGACTTATAAGATCCGCGCTCTACCAACTGAGCTACAGTGCGTCGATCTTGAGTTATGCAGGCCGCGCCCGGTACGAGGAATGCAGGGCGCAGCCCTGGTGACGGTCAGGCCGGGAGAAGGAACCCGGCCGCCGTCCTGCGGATCAGGGGCTGCCATGCCCCGACTTGAAGCGATGTCCTCCCACATGGCCCGGCGCTGCTCTGCGGCCTGTCGCCGACCACCGCCTCTTCGGCGGTAATCGGCGACCATACGGCCGTGGGGGCCGAGGACACGCCGGCGATGACGTCCATCTGCGGGTTCTGGGTGATCTCTCCGTATGCGGGCTCTTCGCCGGAGTCGGTGTACTCCAAGGCCTCGAAGCGGGCCCGAACTGCACACCCGGAGAAGACCTTGGCCTTGCCATTCCTGCCGTCCGCGAAGTTCATGCGCTCCATGTAGCAGGCGTCGTCGTCGATGGTCGTTCGGCACGGTTTACGGGACGTGGTTGCCATGACGGTCCGCACTTCATTCCGCGCAAGCGGCGATAACGGCCGTGACAGCGGCCAAGATCGTTTCCCCGTGTACGGCCAACCATTCCCCACTCGCGGCTCCCATCGACGGCCAAATCAGATCCCCACCGCTGGCACGCCGGACACGGATAGTCACTGTGGCTGCGTGTGCTGCCGCCCAGGGTTCGTGCCGGCGGCGGGGGCGGGAACGTAGTCGTGCCAGTGCGTCCTGCCTTCAGGGCACCGGCGGCAGAGCCATTTCTCCCCGAGATGCACGTACCAGTCCCGGTGTACGTCTCCCACATGGCCGCAGTTGGCGCAGGGGTGGTTACAGGTGTACGGCGTGCAGTCGGTGTCGCCGATGAGGTTGCCGCAGCGGCTGCACAGTTCGGCGTGCACATCCTCGGGCGAAGACGACTCGCTGGCGAAGGGCATTACTTCCGTTCCGGTTCGAGGCCGAGAGCGTCTTGGAGCCGGGGGCCGACTTTCGTCACTGGCTGTGAGACCTATGGCGGCCGGGTGATTCTCCATCAGACGATCGTAGTTGGGGATCCTAACTGGTCACCGACGCGGCCGGGCCGAGGAAAAGCACTGCCGTCGGTGGTCGGCACGGTGAGGGCCTTCTCGACAACGGCCCGGAGACCCGCGGAGATCTGTTCCTCCGCGAAGTCGTGGAGCTCGCGGGCGTACGTCTCGGCGGTCTATGCAGCAGCTTCAGCGTCGGCAGTCTCGATCCGGGAGATCAGGCGCTCCCGCCCCTCCAGCGTCATGTGGACCCGGCCGTCGTGGAAGTAGGTCAGGCCCGGTGAGCCCGTGGCGGTGATGAGCCGGCCCTTCAGCTCGTTGAAGCGCTTCTCGGACAGAAGATCGGTGACTCAATGGCTCCGCGGGTGCCCATGTCCCTCTCCACTCGGAAGGGCAGCGACTTGTCGGGCCGGGCTCTCTTCGGAGGCCGAGGCTGCGGCACTTCCGGGTGGGCGGCGGTGAAGGAGGTGAGCGACGATGGCAGCGACGCGCGCAGATAAGGGGTAAGAACGTGGCGCAGCGCCTCGCGTGGATGCGGTGCCGGCAACTCCAGCGGCGGGCGAATGACTTCCGAAGCGAGCAGGTCCAGCCCCTCGGTCACCCGTGGGGTTCTTTTTGCATCGGCGAGTCGGGCTAGGGTCGAGGCGAGTTCCCGCCACCCGCCTCGGCGCCGGGCAAGCCAAGCGTCGACGGCCAAGACGTCGATCCGGGCCGGGCCGTCCTCATGGCGGTCCCCGGTTACCTGCCGCCACCGACCGGCCCGCTCTAGGTTGCCGCGCCGGCATGCGAGATAGGCCACCGCCAGATCGAAGAGCGGAGTGCCGCGGACGCCGGGCTCATCCCACCAGACCCGCTCCACGACGGCGGCCCAACCCCACTCTCCGAGCCGTAGCGCCTCCAGCAGAGTGAACCCGGAGTCCGCGACGGGGCAGACCTCTACCGGGCCCTGCGCACGGCGCTCGGCGGGCCGCAGGGTGAACAGAGTTCCCTCCGGCACCAGTGTGCATACCGGACGCCGCCGGACGCCGCCGAGCTGCAGGACGGCAGGGCCGCCCAGCGGAGTGGCCACGGTCGTGGCCCCGCCCGTATCCATGTCCGATGGGTCCCTCACGGTCCACTGGCCGTCCGGCTCCTGGCCCCACAGCCGGATCCAGCCGTTCACGGCCCGGCGAGACTCCTCGCCACTCGAGTTCTTCTCGTTCGCACGCCCCGCGTAGAGCACTACCTGCTGGGTGCGGCCGCCAGTCACCACGACGGGCTGGACGGACAGGTAGGGGGACCAGCCGTGCACCAGGCACTGCTCCTCGTGCGGGATCTCCACCGGGGTAGGAATCTCGGCGCGCAGCGGCACGCGCCACAGTCGGCGGTTACCGCGGTTGAGAACCTCGGCTGCGCCGACGACCGTGCCCGGCGCGGCGCCAGGCACTGCGGGGGCCGCAATGTCGACGTGCGCCGTAGCGACGCTCACAGCTCGCCCACCTCCACCGTCCGCGCACAGCAGGGTGCCTGCATCCAGATGTTGTCATCGCGGCCCCGGAAGCGACCGTCGGTGAACGGCATCTCGCCCCGCGCCGGGCCGACGGGGCCGTGTCCGACCCAGGGTTCCGGCATGGGCGGGCGGGACGCGAACAGCTCAGTGCTCTCCTCGGAGGGCTGGGCCTGGAACGTGCCGGACAGATGTCCCCCGGACCATTCGCGGTTGTCGCGTTCCTGGTCTTTCGGGGATGTGCAGCGAGCGGAGGTGTCGCGCTTCGCACCGTAGTTCAGGCAGATGATCCAGGCCATGCGTCTGCTCCTGATGTGCGACAAGGTGGTTAGTACTTCTTGCGCCGGCGCGCGAGACGCCAGCGGTAGAAGGGGCTCGGCACGCGGTTGGACTTCCGCCGGTTGTGCCGACGGCAGAGCAACTGGCCGTTCCACAGTTCAGTCGGCCCGCCACGGCTCCAGGGGTGTATGTGATCGGCCTCGGTCCCCGGTGCCTGGCACCGGAACCAAAGGGGCGGCTTGTGTTCGCACCGACCGTTGGTCTGGCGGATGAGCTGCTGCTTCTGGGGCCAAGTGAAAAGCCGGGTGGGATCCCTCCAGCGCCGCTTACGGCCAATG
The DNA here is from genome assembly GCF_042732265.1 of Streptomyces sp. NPDC059788. Classification (NCBI taxonomy): domain Bacteria; kingdom Bacillati; phylum Actinomycetota; class Actinomycetes; order Kitasatosporales; family Streptomycetaceae; genus Streptomyces; species Streptomyces sp. NPDC059788. Next base: position 12,763 of record NZ_JBHWHY010000088.1, read on the forward strand.
CCAATGGCGAGGCACAGGATGCCGAGCGCCGCGATGGCCAAGCAGGCGAGCAGCACAGTCGGATCTGGCTGCATGGCGTTCAGTGCGGGCCGTTGCCGAAGGAGATCAGCTCACACCTGGTCGCCCAGGACCGGTCCTCGAAGTCGATGACCGTGACGAGACGGGTTTTGCCGAGGCAAAGGTTGCCCCTTCGGGGCTCTCGATGCTCTGCGCCGGGGTCGGGCTCGGAGACGGTGCAGTACTTGGGCATGGTCGAAGGCTGCTTTCTGTACGGGAACGTGTGAGCCGGACAGCGAACCGTCGAGGAGACCGGAGTGGCTTCTCGACGGTTCGGACGGGGGCGTCCTCAGAAGTCGATGGAGTACTTCGGGGGGCGGTGCAGGGTCACCACGTCGGCACGCAGGTCCCTCCCGTCTCCGGGCGACCAGTCGTCCTCGTCACGGAGGTCGGTGAGCATGAAGGCGCCATTCGGGAACTGATAGCCGTCCTTGGACGGGACGGCGTCGCGCATGCGGAGCTGCAGCCTGGTGCCGGTGTCCCAGTCGTCGATGGTCTGCAGGCCGTCGCTGTTGAACAGATCGATACGGCCGTCGATGACGTTGGTGTCGCCGTTCTTCCAGATGATGTGGGCCTCGATTTCCGAGCGGGCGTGCTCGCTGCGCTTGATGTTCAGGTCACCGATCACCTCCTCGAATGCCCCGCCCAGGCGCAGCTCGAAGGCGATCGCCCGCAGATGGTCGAAGTTGATGTCGTACTTCCGGGAGAAGTCGACGATCTCAGCCACCTGCCTCTCGTCCACTCCGTGCACTCGGTCGCGCAGGTAGGTGGCCACCGTCTCGGGCTCGGGGTAGGCAAAGCGCATGTGATAGTGAAAGCGGCCAGGGCGGTTGAGCATGTAGTCGTTGACGCGGTCCAGCTCGTTGACCGACAGGACGTAGAGGCGCTTCGTCGTGCTCAGCCCGTCGAACAGACTCAGGAACTGGTTCTGCGACTCGTCGTCCTCGTCGGAGAAGATCTTCTCGAACTCGTCGAAGACGACGACGGCTTCGCCCAGCTCGTCGAGGAACGCGGCCAGCCGCGGCGTGTCGTGCTGCACGAGCACGGTGGGCAGGCGGAGTTCCTCGCGCATCCGCTCGGCGAGCAGGCGGAGCATGAGGGTCTTACCCATGCCCTTGTCGCCGGAGAGGATGACGCCGAGCGAGCGGTCCATGTTGGAGTAGCCGGTGACGATCCGCTGCACACGGGAGGCGTGGCTGCCGTAGACGGTCTCTTCGGCGGATGTCAGCGACTCCGTCTGGCGCAGGCTGTAGCCGGTCGCCTGGTCGAAGGTGATGGTGTAGGTGGCCACGGGCAGAGCAGCGAAAGTCTGCACTGAGTCCCCGTAGAGGCGGAACTCCCCGCCGGAAGCGACGATCGTGGATGCGGGCATGAAGATTTCTCACTTTCGCAGGAGTACGTGGGTAGAGACCGCGGCGGGGCAGCAGCACTCAGCGGATCGGAAGCACGCTGCTGTCCGGCCGGTAGACGCTCTCGTCCTCCTTGAGCACGGACGTGGCGAGGGTGACGGTGACCGGCATCAGGAGTGTTGCAACAGGAGCAGCCAGGCTCTGCTCGTCCGCGAGCACAGTCTTGGGGATGCGGCCGGGCGAGGTGAAGAAGTGTTCGACGAGCTCGATGACGCTGAATGTGGGGCCATGCGGTCGGGGAAGTGCTCGGCGATCGTCTGCCCGGGAGTCGGCCGTCAGGTGGGCGCGGCTCGGTCAGCAGGTGCAGGACCTCGTCGAGGCAGCCGGTGCTCTCCGGCTCAAGAGGCACGAAGGACGGCAAAACCTGGTCAGCGGCGCTCGTCTTCGTAGTCACGGCGGGGGCAGTCCAGCAGCGCGTCGGCGTCACAGTGTTCATCAGGCATGTGTTTGGCCAGGTGGAGCAGATCGGTGATCAGGTCGGGGATCGAGACGTGCTCGTGGGCGGCGCGGCGGCATACAGCTACCACGCAGGACGTGCGACGTCGGAGTGCGTGGAGATCATAGGATCGGCGGGAGTCGCAATAGTGTCTTTTAGTAGAGCGACGGGGAGGGGTACGGAACGACGAAACCCCGGACAAAACCGGGGGTTCGCTGCGACCGCGGCGGCGTCAGAAGTTGCCGTCGGCGACCTGAAGAACAGTCAGCCCGAAGGCCCGCCACGCCTGGACGACCTGGGTGCGGTCATCGAGTACGCAGGTGACGTTGTAGGTGTCGCGTATGCGGGTGTCGAAGAGCTCGACCTTCACAATCGAGTCCTTGCGGAAGTCGCCGGGGTGCCGCATGAAGGGCCCGTCGTACGGAACGCCGATGTACTCGTTCAGCCATGCCTCGGTGGCGATCCGGCAGTTGTCGGTGCGGCCGGAGAGGAACACGATGCGCTGGCCTGCCGCGTACAAAGCCCGCACGACGTTGTTCACCGGAGCGTTGGGGAGGTCCTGGTGCACCCGGGTTTCGTCGGAAGGGGCTGCGGCCGTCCATCAAGGCAACGGTCCCGTCGATGTCCACCAGGACGGCCCTGGGGCTATCAGGCTTCGGCTCGTACTGCAGCCCCGCCAGAGCGGCTGCGCGGCTTTCCTCCGGCAGGGGAAGCGGCGACGACTTCCCCGCCAGGAAGCGCTGGTACAGGCCGCAGATGGTGTCCTCGCCAACGGACACCTCACGGACCGCGTCGCGCTCCAGGCACGTCTCCAGCGGCACATGGGTGAAGTCGTGCACCTGAAGCTCGGCGCCGGCGCGGTCGGCGAGGCGGGCCAGGTCGCAGACGACGCGCTGCGGCAGGTTGGTGTCGTCGCAGACCATGTCGTAGCCCTGGCTCAGCAGCTTGAGGATCATGGCGTCGCGGACTGCCATCACGCGCTTTTCGGTGACGCCCTTGATGTGCTCGCCAGAGTCGAGCATGGCGCGCAGGTCGTCCCGGTTGACGCGCGCCCGGCCCGCGCGATTCTCGGCGGTCCAGGTGCGCGCCCAGGTGGTCTTGCCGCTGGCGGGCAGGCCGCGGGTGAAGTGCAGGGTGGGCATCAGGCGTTGTCCTCGATGGTGTTGACGGGCCGGACGTCGGCCTCGGGCCGCAGGGTGTGGAAGATCCGGGCCGATAGGTCGCGGCCGTCCAGGAGCATGAACAGCCAGGCGCGCATCGGCGAGCGGCTGGCGTGCAGGGCGTACTCCTTGCGCGTCCAACGCTTGGGCAGCGCGTCCAGGATGCGCTGGTGCTCAGCGCGAGCCTCGGCGAGGATCGCGTCGCGCTGCCGCATCAGGTCCGCGGCGACGTCCTTGACCCAGTCGTGGAACTCGTCGGGCAGGCCGTCGCAGATCTCGGCTGCGGTGTCACCCGCGCCGAGCCGCCCCAGACCGCGCGGGCGTTGAGTCCGGTGATGATTCGGTGCAGTGCCACGTAGTCGCCCTGCTTGATCTTGATCATGGTGTTGTCACGGCAGGGGAAGCGCAGCACGAAGCCCTCGGCGCCGGGACGCGGACCCGCTGCCAGAGCCTCGGCGAGCGTGGTGAAGTCGAAGGCGACACGGGGGCCTTCCCACGGCAGTTCGTCAGCGGGCAGCGGGGCGCCGGTGGCAACATCGACGCCGCCGAGACCAGGTCGTCCAGGGTTCCGTAATCGCAGACGATGCGGTTCTCCGGGAAGATGATCTCGAAGAGGTAGGTGACTCCGGGCTTGATCTGCGCGGTGTCGGCGTAGCGCTCCTGCCAGCTCTTCGTCGCGTGCACCGCCTGGCCGGAGGCGAACGAGCCCCGGGTCGCGATCGCGTACCCGTCGTCGGGCAGCGGGTAGAGGATGCCGAGCGAGCCGTCCAGCTTGTCGGTCACCACGACCTTTTCGTCCAGGCTGAAGGTGCCCTCGGGGTGCTCGGAGTAGTTGAAGAATCTCGCGTACGGCCGGGTCAGGATGCGTCCCTGGCGGTCGGTGATCAGTCCGCGGCACTGCCGGGTGACCTCGTTCCACTCCCGCTCGAACTGGGCCTTCTCCGTGTAGTTGAGGATGCGCAGCGGCAGGGTGGGGTGGGTCTGCTCTCGGACGTAGCCGCCATCGAGGCTGCGTGCGAGAAGAGCAGGGTCGAACAGGCCACCTATGTGGGGATGCATTGCCTCTCCTGAACTGGGCGGAATTGCCGATCATGCATGTGCGATGCATGTGCGGCGGCGTTTGAGGCCTGCGGTTTTCTCGGGGCCGGAGTACCGCCGTCTGTCCGGCACGGGGCCTTCCGGCTGTCGTGCCAGACAGCTATTGGAGGCAGCGCAGCCGCTGCTCGGGCGACTCGTAGTGGTCGTGGAAGACGGGCCGGCCCTGGTGGCAGATGATCAGGTCGTAGATGGTCAGCAGGCCGGGGGCGAGCTCATCGGAGTCACCCTGTGCGCCAAACACGGTCATGGCGTGCTGCATCATGCAAGAAGGTGAAGTGTGGAAGACCCCAGGAGCGGGTGTTCTCGACGAGCGAGACGGCCGCCCCTGCAGCCTTGAGTGCTGGCGGCGGTTGGTCAGACGGCCGCGGTGACCGCGGAGCGATCATCGGCGCTGCCGGGAGCAGCGCTGTCGTTGTCGTCCAGGAGATCCGGATCGATGCCGAGGGCGCGAGCGGCGTTCTTCTTGTCACGTTCGGACAGAGCCGTCACGATCTGCTCGTAACTGCTCTGGATCGGTGGGTTCTTCACGGTGCCGTAGCCGAGTACGTACTGGCTCTTCATGGCACGAGTGAAGGCGACGTAAAGCATCCGTTTGGCGTCTTGGGTCATCTTCGTGTCCTCCCTGTAGAGGACAACAGCATTGTCGAATTCGAGGCCCTTGGCGCCGTGGACCGTTGAAACAAGCAGATCACCCTTGGACCTGAGGTTCCTCTGCTTGCGCTCGTGGTTCTTCTGCTTGGTGATGTTCAGCTTCTGCTGATTCTGCTGAATCTCAAACGAGAGCAAGTTGTCGCGCAGCTGATCGAAGAACACCTCATACGCGAGCACGCCCTGGAGGCAGAGCGCGATCCAGCCGTTGATGGTCGCGCTGTTCTCGATCCACCAGTCGGAGACCATACGCAGGATCGCCTTCTCAACGTTGGCGTTGGCAGCGTTCTTCGTCAGCTTGTCTATGTTGCCTTTGATCCCCTCAGAGACCACGAACGGGGCGTTGGCCGGCTCTGCCTGCAGGACGTCGTTCCAGAAGGACTTGATGTATTTCGAGAAGATGTCCGTGAAGTAGATGCGATCGCTGACCAAAGAGGCGACGCGGCGGTCCGGGTAGCACTTTTCGAGCACATTCTGGATCACGGACACCTCGCGGCGCGAGTAGGCCAGGAAAGCCACCTGCTCACCCCGGTCCAGGCACTTGTCCACGTAATCGGGGATGACCGTGTTGCGCACGATCGCCTGCAGGTCCTGGGCGACGAACCCGGTGAGTCTGGGCACCTCGCGGTACTCCAGAGTGACCTTCTCCCGGAAAGAGTCAGCCGTAGGCATTGCGAGCGAGTTCGCCTGCAGCTGGATGTTGGCGAACTGGTTGGTCTCCAGCCCGCCGAGCACGACGTTCGCGAAATCCAGGATCTCCTGGTTGCTCCGGTAGTTCGTCGTGAGCTTGAAGGTCGCGAAGACACCCGAGCCCTCCAGCGTGTTGAGCGCACGCGGGTTCGCTGAGCGGAACTCGTACAGCGTCTGCGAGGCATCACCGACGATGAACAGGGACTGAGTGTGCTTCGTGATGTACTTCAGCACGTAGATGAACTCAAACACGCTGTTGTCCTGCACCTCGTCGATGATGAGGTATTTCGACTGCACGTGTGCCGGCTCGGACATGTCGTCGATCTTCTGGTAGCAGATGATGATCTGCAGCTCCAGCGACGTCTGCTCGATGCGGTCGAGCAGAGCAATCACCTCGTCGAAGTGGCTCTCGACGAAAGTGTTCAAGGCCGTGAAGGCACCGGTCCTGTTCTGGTCGACCCCCAGCAGGCGGTGGCGGAACGTCGCCGCGAACTGACTGTTCGGGTAGAAGATGTCGATCGAGTTGATGATCGTGTCGATGGCCGAGACCTTGTGCCTCGGGTGGTTCATCGAGTAGATGTCGATGATCATCTTGGCGATCGTCATCGAGCCGACGTCCGGGTTCTTCTCCGTGATGTTGTCGGCAGCGGCATTGGTGAACGAGAGCACCGTGATGTCCGAGGCGGAGACACCACAGGTTTCGAGGTACTTGATCCGTTCGAGGATCACGGTCGACTTGCCGGTGCCGGCTCCCGCCTGCGTCATCACCAGCGGCTCGTGCGTGGTGAGCGCGTCGAGCTGCTGCCTGGACAGGTGAGGCGGCAGGTTCGGAGGCGTGGCTGGCAGCGGAGGCACGAGCAGCTGAGGCTTCATCTGCTCCAGGTGGTCGAGCGTGTGGTTCATCAGCAGGCTGAGGTTCTGCTTCGACAATTTCGTGGCGATCTGGCCGGAGAAGGCCGCATCCAGCTGCTTGTGGATCTGGCGGTAGGCCTCCAGCGGGACGCTGTGGTTCTCCAGATAGCGCAGTTGGACGGCGAGCATGTTCAGCTGTTCCTCCGTCGGGCCCGCGGGCATGTCCTGGATGTAGCGGCAGACCTCGTCGGCGATCGCCTCGGAGTCCCAGACCTGAGCCAGGCGCGTGATGCGCTCATAGATCGAGTACTGACGCATCCACTCGTCGAACGCGTCGTCGAGGTTGGAGGCCCTCAGGCCGGCGGATGCGAGCACGTCCTGGACGTAGTCACGGGAGTTCTCCAGCGGGCTGGTATCCCACTGCAGGAAGACGACGGCGTCGTGGTTGCCGTAGCCTGCCGAGCGCGAGACGACGGTCGCCAACTCCGGCTCGGGGAGCCCCTTCTTGAAGAAGTACAGCTCCATCCGGTACTGGATGACGAGGTCGCGCGTGGACTTGCCGCCGGACTTGTCCTCGTAGAGCACGAGCGCCTGCGGGGTCATGTCGAAGACGACGTCCCAGTCGTCGGACTGGCTGGAGGTGGTGTCGACAGCAAAGCGGTCATCGACGTGTGGGCTCCGCAGGGTGAAGGATCTGCCGGCGTTCAGGGCGCGGCGCGTGATCGGCGCTAGCGGGATCGACGTTGTGGTGACGTCGTGCTGCGTCAAGCTCTGCTTGACCTCGGTGTCGGTGGCCATGGCGTACGCGGTGTTGGTGGCCGTGTTGATCGGCAGCAGGGACTCGTTGAGCAGGCCGATCTTCTTGCCGTTGCCGGTGAGCTTGGAGGAGAAGAACTTCGGGTCGACGGTCTTCTGGGCAACGGCATTGGCCGAGAGGTCGAGGCTATCGAGCAGAACAGGCATATCGTTGCCTTTCTCCAGTGGATCGAGAGGCGGATTGAGAGAAGGTCAAAATGCACCGCGCAGCAATTTCGACAAGACGTGAATTGCGAGTTGAATGCACGAAGGAGAGCGAAAAGCGCGGCGACAGGGCTGGGCGATGGGCGCAGGTACGAGCACGGGCGGGGTTCGTCAGCTGACGAACCC
>NZ_JBHWHY010000089.1:0-19227 GCF_042732265.1 Streptomyces sp. NPDC059788
GCCCCCGGCCCAGGTCCGGGCCGGGGGCCGGGGCGGGCCGGTCGTTCAGGCGCCGATGCCGTGCCGGACCGCCCACAGCGCGGCCTGCGTCCGGTCGGCCAGGTCGAGCTTCATCAGGATGTTCGACACATGGGTCTTGACGGTCTTCTCGGACAGCACCAGCGCGCGGGCGATCTCGCGGTTGGAACGGCCGTCCGCTATCAGGCCGAGGACCTCGCGCTCCCGGTCGGTCAGCGAAGTCCCGCGGCCCTGGCCGTTGTTGCCCTCCTCCTGGGTGAGCAGCGCGCCGGCCACCTCGGGCTGGAGCAGGACGTGTCCGGCGTGTACGGAGCGGATGGCGCCGGCCAGCGCGTCCGGGTCCACGTCCTTGTAGACGTAGCCCGCCGCGCCCGCGCGAAGCGCCGGGACGACGGTGCGCTGTTCGGTGAAGCTGGTGACGACCAGCACGCGGGCCGGGTTGTCCAGTTCGCGCAGCTTGCGCAGCGCCTCGATGCCGTCCATGCCCGGCATCTTGACGTCCATCAGGACGACGTCCGGGCGCAGTTGCTCGGCGGCGGCGATGCCCTCGGCGCCGTCGGACGCCTCCCCCACCACCTCGATGTCGTCCTGGACTTCCAGGAACGTGCGCAGCCCGCGGCGGACGACCTGGTGGTCGTCGACCAACAGGACCCTGATTGCGCCGGTGTCACCCACCGGGTACCTCCATCTCGACAGCGGTGCCCTTGCCGGGCTCCGATTCCACGGTGAGCCGGCCACCGACACCGCTCGCCCGGTCGCGCATCGACACCAGGCCCAGGTGCCGCCCGGCGCGGCGGACCGCGCGGGTGTCGAAGCCGCAGCCGTCGTCGGCGACGCGCAGCAGGGCGCCCTGGCCGTGCCGTACGAGGGTCACTCCGACGCGGTCGGCGCGGGCGTGCCGCAGGGCATTGTGCAGGGCTTCCTGGGCGACGCGCAGCAGCGCCTCCTCCTGGGCGGCGGGCAGGGCCCGTACGCCCTGGGCCTCGAAGGTGACCCGGGCGTGGTGGGCGCGGTCCAGGACCTGGACCTGGGAGCGCAGGGTGGCGACGAGGCCGTCCTCGTCCAGGGCGGCGGGCCGCAATTCGACGACGGCGGCGCGCAGTTCGTCGGCGGCCTCCGCGGCGAGGGCGGCGACCTGCTGCAACTCGCCCTTGGCGCGTGCCGGGTCGCGGTCCACGAGGGCGGTGGCGGCCTGGGCGGTCAGCCGCAGCGAGAAGAGTTTCTGGGCGACGGCGTCGTGCAGTTCGTGGGCGAGGCGGGCGCGCTCCCCCGCGATGGTCAGTTCGCGGCTGCGCTCGTAGAGGCGGGCGTTGGTCAGGGCGATGGCGGCGTGCTGGGCGAGTATGCCGAGCAGCCGTTCGTCCTCGGCGGTGAAGCCGCAGCCGCCCGTGGGCTTGGGGCAGTTCTTGTTGGCGAGGAAGAGCGCGCCGAGGATCTCGTCGCCGTCGGCGACCGGCATCCCGATGAAGTCGGACATGTCCGGGTGGGCGGTGGGCCAGCCGCCGAAGCGCGGGTCGGCGCGGACGTCGGCGAGCCGCTCCGGGGTGGCGTTGTGCAGCATGGCGGCGAGGATGCCGTGCTGGCGCGGCAGCGGGCCGATGGCCTTCCACTCCTCGTCGCTGACGCCGTCGACCACGAACTGCGCGAAGCCGCCGTGATCGTCGGGCACGCCGAGGGCGGCGTACTCGGCGTCGAGCAGTTCGCGCGCGGAGGCGACGATCGTCTTGAGGACGTCGCGTACTTCCAGGTGCCTGCTCATGGCGAGGATCGCGCTGCTCACGGCGGGGATTCCGGCGCCCGGCCCGTCTCCCGGTCCGTGTCCGTCTCCCGGTCCGTTGGTCATGGCTTCACCGTACCGGCGGGGGCGTGCCGCCCGTATCGGACCACCGGCGGCCCCCGGTTAGGTCCGCGGGCCTAGGGCGAAGTGCCCTCGGCCGTCCCGCCCGCTGCCCGAGGTGGCCGGGGCCGGCCCGTTCCTAGCGTGAGCTGCACGGACGTACATCCAGGCGGAGAGAGGCGGGGACGGCCCATGCCGGTGGCAGTGATCACGGGGGCGTCGAAGGGGCTGGGGCGCGCGCTGGGCGCGGCGCTGGCCGGGCGCGGCTGGGACCTGGTGGTGGACGCCAGGTCGGCCGGGCCGCTGGAGGAGGCGGCGCGGGGGATGCGCCGGGCGGGGGCGCGGGTGGTGGCGCTGCCCGGGGACGTGGCGGACGCCGCGCACCGGGCGGAGCTGGTGGCCGCGGCCCGGGAGCTGGGCGGGCTGGACCTGCTGGTGAACAACGCGAGTGTGCTGGGCGCCGAGCCGCTGGTGCGGCTGGAGGGGCACCCGCTCGACGGGCTGCGGGCGGCGCTGGAGGTCAATGCGGTGGCGCCGCTGGGGCTCGTACAGGAGGCGCTGCCGCTGCTGCGGGCCTCGTCATTGTTCGGGACACCCGCCTCTTCTCCTTATATAGGGGACACCGAAACCTCTTCTTCCCATACCGGGACAAGTACGGGCAAATTATCCGGCTCCGGTGGGGCCGTGCTCAACATCAGCTCCGACGCGGCGGCCGAGGCGTACGAGACCTGGGGCGGTTACGGGGCGGCGAAGGCGGCGCTCGACCAGCTCTCGGCGGTGCTGGCGGTCGAGGAGCCGGGGCTGCGGGTGTGGTGGGTGGACCCGGGCGACATGCGGACGGATCTGTACGCGGCGGCCGTGCCCGCCGACGACGGCTCCGGGCGCCCGCTGCCCGGGACGGTCGTACCGGCGCTGCTGCGGCTGCTGGACGCCGGTGCGGCCAGCGGGCGGTACGCGGCGCCCGGCCTGCTGGAGGGTGCCCGGTGACCGCCGAGGTGCTGCGGGTGCCGGCGGAACTGTCCGCGCGGGAGCCCGCCGAGCGGCGCGCGCCCGGACAGGGACGGGACGGTGTGCGGCTGCTGGTCAGCCGGGGTACGGCGGAGCCGGCGCACCACGCGTTCCGGGAGCTGCCGTGGCTGCTGTCGCCCGGGGACGTGCTGGTGGTGAACACCTCGCGCACCCTGCCGGCGGCGCTCGACGGCCGGGTCGGTGACGGGCGGGGCCGCGGCGAGCCCGTGGTCGTGCACTTCTCGACGCGGGCGGACGAACGGTATCCGCGGCCGGAGGCGGCGGCCGGGGACTGGGCCGTGGAGCTGCGGACGCCGGACGGCCGCGGCGCCACGCGGCAGCGGGCGGGCGGCCCGGCGGGCACGGTGGTGCGGCTGCCGGGCGGCGCGCGGCTGGAGCTGCGGGCGCCGGTGGACCCCGGGAGCGTACGGCTGTGGTGGGGGCGGGTGTCGGGGGCGCCGGTCCTGGACGTGCTGCGCCGGTACGGGCGGCCGATCCGGTACGGCTACACGGACCGGGACCAGCCGCTGGCCGCGTACCAGACGGTGTTCGCGGTGGGCTCGCGCGACGGCGGCGGCAGCGCGGAGATGCCGAGCGCGGCCCGGCCGTTCACCGCGTCGCTGGTGGCGCGGCTGGTGAGCGGCGGGGTGCAGATCGCGCCGGTGACGCTGCACACGGGGGTGGCGTCGGCGGAGGCGTACGAGCCGCCGTATCCGGAGCGCTTCGAGGTGCCGCCGTCCACGGCGTGGCAGGTCAACGCGGCGCGGGCGCATCGGCTCGGGGCGCGAAGCGCCTCCGCTGAAGGGCGGGGGCGGGTGACGGGTGGGCGGGTGGTGGCGGTGGGCACGACGGCCGTACGGGCGCTGGAGAGCGCCGCCAGCGCGGACGGGCGGATACGGGCGGCGTCCGGGTGGACGGACCTGGTCGTCACCCCGGAGCGCGGGGTGCGGGCGGTGGACGGACTGCTGACCGGGCTGCACGAGCCGCAGGCGTCGCACCTGCTGATGCTGGAGGCGGTCGGCCGGGCGGCGGCGGGCGGCGCGGCCTTCGGGGACGCGCTGTGCCGGGCGTACGCGGAGGCGGTACGGCACCGGTACCTGTGGCACGAGTTCGGGGATCTCCATCTCGTCGTGCCGTCCTGAGCTCCAGACTCGGAGCATGTCGACACCAACGAGGAACTGGACACCGACCCACGGCGATCCCTACCGGTCGGTGCCGTACCGGCCCGAGCGGATGCCCGCCGGCGAATCGCTGGCCCGCGCCGCCGAGCTGCGCGAGCGGATGGACCGGCGGCGGACCGTCCGGCAGTTCTCCGCCGATCCGGTGCCGGAGCAGGTGGTGAAGGACGCCATCGCCTGCGCGGCCACCGCGCCCTCCGGGGCGCACCAGCAGCCCTGGACGTTCGTCCTGGTCAAGGACGCTCAGGTGCGGCGGCGCATCCGGGAGGCGGCGGAGGAAGAGGAACGTATCTCCTACGCCGGACGGCTCGGCGAGGAGTGGCTGACGGCGCTGCGGCCCCTGGGTACGGACGAGATCAAACCGCATCTGACCGACGCGCCCCACCTGATCGTGGTCTTCCAGCAGCGGTACTGGCTGGGCGAGGACGGCGCCAGGCACAAGCACTACTACGTGGACGAGTCGGTGGGCATCGCGGTCGGGATGCTGCTGTCCGCGCTGCACCTGTCGGGCCTGGCGGCGCTGGTGCACACACCGAGCCCGATGCGCTTCCTCCAGGAGGTGCTGGGGCGGCCCGCCAACGAGAAGGCGTTCGCGGTGATCCCGGTCGGATATCCGGCGAAGGACTGTCGGGTACCGGATCTGGTCCGAAAGACCCTGGACCAGGTGCTGGTGGAGATCTAATTCACTCACTGACTGTGCGAGTGCAATCACGCCGGGCAGTTAAACCTGCTGCCCGGTGTGACGCCGCACATAGGACCTACGTCACTTACGAACGGCATTAGTGCTTTGTGGCGCGTGTACGACCTTTGGATGATGCGGGGTGTACCTGGGATTGACCCGGTAAGGACGCGATATCCGCGCCCCGGGTTCCACTAACCAGGATCGTAATCCGGCTCTTTGCTCGGCGAATTTTCGGCCGCTAACAATGACTCCCGTCGCTCGGCGCCGTGGACAGAACTCGGCGTTCATCGCCTTTCCCGGCCACAGCGGCGCAACCCATTGGAAGAGGTCTTACTCCGCATGTCCAAGCACGCCATTCCCGGTTACGGCCGCCTCAACCGGACGCACAAGCTCTCGGCCGCCGGCGTCGCCGCGGCCGGTGCCGCCGCCCTGGTCTTCGCCGTCGTACCGGGCTCGGCCGACGCCAAGGAGGGCCACGACCAGGCCGCCGTCCAGAACGTCAAGCCGGTCGCCTTCAGCGCGGTCGACAACGCCGCCAAGACCCAGCAGGACACCATCGGCAAGCAGGCGGACGCCTCCGCCCAGCAGGCCGAGAAGGACGCCGCCGAGGCCAGGAAGAAGGCCGAGGACGAGGCCAAGGCGAAGCAGGAGGCCGACGCCAAGGCCAAGGCCGACCAGGAGCGCAAGGACCAGGAAGGCGCGAGCCGGTCCGCCGACCGCGCCGCCGCCCCCGCCCCGGAGCCGGCCAAGTCCTACAGCAACGACCTGGACGGCTGGATCCGGGAGTCGCTGGACATCATGCAGAAGCAGGGCATCCCCGGCTCCTACGACGGCATCTACCGCAACATCATGCGGGAGTCGACCGGCAACCCGCAGGCCGTCAACGGCTACGACTCCAACGCGCAGCAGGGCACCCCGTCCAAGGGCCTGCTCCAGGTCATCGACCCGACCTTCCAGGCGTACCACGTCGACGGCACGTCCTGGGACATCTTCGACCCGGTCGCCAACATCACCGCCGCGTGCAAGTACGCCGCCGCGACCTACGGCTCGATGGACAACGTCAACTCGGCGTACTGAGCCCGACCGGCGCGCCGCGGGCCGCCGGCCGCGCGCCTGGACGCGAACGTGAGACCGCCGAGGGGCGGCACCCACAGTGGGTGCCGCCCCTCGGCGCTTGTCGTCGGGTGCGCTACTTGCGCATGACCTCCGGCTCGTGGCGGCGCAGCAGCCGGGCCACGACGAAGGCGAGGGCCACGCCGAGCGCGACGAGGATGATCAGGTCCATGCCGCAGACGCTCGCCTCGTGCTTCCACAGCGGGTCGGGGTTGCCCGCCTCCCACGGCAGCAGCGTGTTCATGTCGGCGGTGGCGCCCATCGCGGCCACCGCCCAGCGGGACGGCATCAGCCAGGCCACCTGGGCGACGCCGACCGTGTCGAAGAGCTGGAAGAGCACGCCGGTGAAGACCACCTGGACGATGGCGAACATGACCAGCAGCGGCATGGTCTTCTCGGCGGTCTTGACCAGCGCCGAGATGATCAGGCCGAACATCATCGAGGTGAAGCCGAGCGCGATGACCGCGAGCGCCATCTCGACGGCCGGCAGGTCCTTGAACAGGACGCCCTCGGTGGGCATCTTGCGCGGGGCGAAGCCGATCGCCGCGATGATCACGCCCTGGAAGGCGGTGACCACGCCGAGCACGATCACCTTGGACATCAGATACGCGGAGCGCGACAGGCCGGTGGCCCGTTCGCGCTCGTAGATGACCCGCTCCTTGATCAGCTCGCGGACCGAGTTGGCGGCGCCCGAGAAGCACATGCCGACCGCGAGGATCAGCATGATCGTGCTGGCGTCGCGGTTGGGGCCCTTGGGCCCGTACCCCAGGCCGTGCTGGCTGGGGATGAGGATGGAGACCACGCCGAGCACGGCCGGCAGGATCAGCATCAGGCCGAGGAAGCCGCGGTCGGAGGCGAGCACGGAGACATAGCGCCGCATCAGCGTCCACAGCTGCGAGCCCCAGCTCTGGGACTTCTGCATCCGGACCGGGGGTGCCTGGACGGACACCGACTGCGGGGCGACGGCGTCGATGTCCGCGGCGTACATCTGGTAGTGCGGGGAGCCGCGCCAGCGGCCCATCCAGTCGTAGTCGCGGTAGTTCTCGAAGGCGGAGAAGACGTCCGCCCAGGAGTCGTACTGGAAGAAGTTCAGCGCCTCCTCCGGCGGGCCGAAGTAGGCCACGCCGCCGCCCGGCGCCATCACCAGCAGCTTGTCGCACAGTGCCAGCTCGGCGACGGAGTGGGTGACCACCAGGACCGTACGGCCGTCGTCGGCGAGGCCGCGCAGCAGCTGCATGACGTCGCGGTCCATGCCCGGGTCCAGGCCGGAGGTCGGCTCGTCCAGGAATATCAGGGACGGCTTGGTCAGCAGTTCCAGGGCGACCGAGACGCGCTTGCGCTGGCCGCCGGACAGGGAGGTGACCTTCTTGTCCCGGTGGATGTCGAGCTTCAGCTCGCGCAGCACCTCGTCGATGCGCGCCGTGCGCTCGGCCTCGGCGGTGTCGCCGGGGAAGCGCAGCTTGGCCGCGTACTTCAGGGCCTTCTGGACGGTCAGCTCCTTGTGGAGGATGTCGTCCTGCGGGACCAGGCCGATGCGCTGGCGCAGCTCGGCGAACTGCTTGTAGAGGTTGCGGTTGTCGTAGAGGACGTCGCCCTGGTCGGCGGGCCGGTAGCCGGTCAGCGCCTTGAGCAGGGTGGACTTGCCGGACCCGGACGGGCCGATGACCGCGACCAGGGACTTCTCCGGGACGCCGAAGGAGACGTCCTTGAGGATCTGCTTGCCGCCGTCGACGGTGACGGTCAGGTGGCGGGCGGAGAAGGAGACCTCGCCGGTGTCGACGAACTCCTCCAGCCGGTCGCCGACCAGCCGGAAGGTGGAGTGGCCGACGCCGATGATGTCGTTCGGGCCGACCGGTGCCTTGCCGGACTTGGGGACCGGCTGGCCGTTGATGTACGTGCCGTTGTGGCTGCCGAGGTCGTGGATCTCGAAGCGGCCGTCGGGCGTGGCCCGGAACTCGGCGTGGTGCCGGGAGACCTGGAGGTCGGAGACGACCAGCTCGTTCTCCAGCGCGCGGCCGATGCGCATGACGCGGCCGAGGTCGAGGCGGTGGAACGTGGTCGGGCTGCGGTCGCCGTAGACCGGCGGGGCAGCGGCGCGGGACGGGTCGGCGGGGGGCTGCTGGGCCACGGGGGGCTGCTGCGCCTGAACGGGACCGCTCTGGGGCGGCTGCTGCTGGGCGTACGGGGCCTGCGGCTGGTTCCAGCCCTGCTGCGGCACCTGCTGGGCCGGGGCCTGGTGCGGTGCCTGGTAGACGGGGGCCTGGTGGACCGGCGGCTGCTGGGCCTGCGGCGGCGCGGCCCACCCCGGCCCGGCCTGCTGCTGGGGCGCGGGCCGGACCTGCGGCGAAGCCATCGCGGTCTGCGCGCTGTGGACGCCCGCGGCCGGCGCGGCGCTGCCCGACAGGGTCAGCCGGGGGCCGTCCGTGGCGTTGCCGAGATGCACCGCGGAGCCGGGGCCGATCTCCATCTGGTGGATCCGCCGGCCCTGGACGTACGTGCCGTTGGTGCTGCCCTGGTCTTCGATGACCCAACTGCGCCCGCCCCAGCGCACGGTGGCGTGCCGCCAGGAGACCCTGGCGTCGTCCAGCACCATGTCGCCCTGCGGATCTCTGCCCAAGCTGTAGGACCGGGACGGGTCGAGCGTCCAGGTCCGTCCGTTCAATTCGAGTACGAGTTCAGGCACTCCATGCCCCATTACATAGTCCCCCGAGTGACGCCCTGTATGGGAAGTCTAGGGATGGCGAACATCGTGAGGAACTATTTCAGGCGCGGTGCCCGGAGCCAAAAATCCGGTCCGACAAGGTCATGAGCCGGTTGCGTTGACGGCGGCGAAAGGCCCACGGAGAGTGGTAAGCGCCCACGGATGCGTACGGATCATGGCATCTCGTGCGTTCGGGGCGACTCGGCTCGGATCGGGAGGCTGTCGATGACCGCCGCGAGGACCGCACGAATCCGCTGGGGCGATGTGGTGCTGTCCGCCGTCGCCGCCGTCAGCTGGGCGTTCCTGGCGATGGCCGGAGTGGCGGCGCTGGGGCTGCAGCTGCTCGGCGCCGACTCGGCGGCGTCGCTCGGCCCGCTGACGGCCGCGGCGGTGGTCCTGGCCGTGGGCGGCTCGGTGACGCCGTCGGGCGATGTGAGCGCGTTCGGGCTCCAGGGGCAGGCGGCCGAATCCGCCGTTGACATTGCGCCGTTGGGTGTGAGTCTGGTGGGGGCCCTGGTGCTGGGGTGGGTGTTCGCCCGCTCGCTGCGCCGGGCCGGCGCGACCATCGGCGCGGGTGAACTCGCGGCACGCGTGGGGGTATTGGTGGCCCTGTTCGTCGGGCTGCTGGCCTTCCTGGCCTGGGCCGGGCACGACTCCGTGACGATCGACGGCAAGACGCTGGCCGGGCTGGGCGGGCTCGTCGGCGGCGGAGGCAGCGGTGGCGGCAGCGGCGGCGGTGACGGCGGGCTGCTGGACAGGCTCCGGGACGGCCTGGGCGGCCTCGGGGTCGGGGACGGCGACGGCGGCGGGCTGCCGGAGCGGGTCGCCGACCTCATCGGCGCCGAGGCGTCCGTCGGGTTCGCGGTGAACACCGGCGCCTCCCTCGTCGGCGGCGCGGTGTGGGT
Organism: Streptomyces sp. NPDC059788; assembly: GCF_042732265.1. Classification (NCBI taxonomy): domain Bacteria; kingdom Bacillati; phylum Actinomycetota; class Actinomycetes; order Kitasatosporales; family Streptomycetaceae; genus Streptomyces; species Streptomyces sp. NPDC059788. Next base: position 9,443 of record NZ_JBHWHY010000089.1, read on the forward strand.
GCTGGGCGTGCTGGTGATCGCGGTGCTGGCGTACCGGCGGGCGCCGCTGCCCCGCGCGCTCACGGCCGCCCACCGCTTCGTGCGTCCCGCGGCGTCGGCGCTGGTGACGGTGCTGCTCGTGGCGGTGGCCGCGGGCCTGGCGGCGGCCGGGTACGCGGCGATCGGCGACGACCATCCCCGGCGGGTGCTGGGCGCGGCGCTGCTCGCCGCCCCCAACGGCGTGTGGCTCGCGATTCCGCTGGGCCTCTTCGTCCCCTGGCACGGCAGCGCGTCCGGCGTGCTCACCCGCTTCCTGCCCGACCCCGTGGACCGGCTCCTCGACGGGCGCGGCGAGGCGCAGCTGACCATCGGGCGGCTCGCCGAGCTGGACGGGCGGGTGTGGCTGCTGCCGGTCGCCGCCGCGCTGATGATGCTGCTGGCGGGCGTCTTCACGGCCGTCCGTACGCCGCGGGAGGGCGTCCGGACGCTGCCGTTCGCGCTGCGGTGTGCGGCGGGGCTGGGCGCGCTGACGGCGCTGACGCTGCCGCTGCTGGTGCACCTGACCGGCGTCTCGGCGAACGCGAGCCTGTCCGTCTTCGGGTTCGACGCGTTCGGGGCGGGGCTGGAGCTGCGCGGGAGCGTGGCGGCGGCGTTCGCGCTGGGGGCGGTGTGGGGTGCGGCGGCGGGCCTGGTGGGCGGGCTGCTGGCGGGCGCCACCGGGGCCGCCGGGCGGCGGGCGGTGCGGCTGCCGGACCAGGCGGAACCGCCGCCGGAGGACGTACGGGCAGCCGGCCGGGGCCCGGGCCAAGACGCCTTCACACGGGGCTACGGCCACCAGGACTCCGGTTCCCGGGACTACCCCGACGCCGCCTACCGGCCCGGCCCGTACACCCCCTCCCCCTCGTACCGGCCGTCGCACGCAGACACCAACCCGTACTTGCGTCCGGACGAGAAGCCGCCCGGCACCGCCGCCGCGCCGCCCCAGCAGTCTCCCCCTGCGCAGAACTGGCCACCCCCGCCCCCGGGCCGGCCCCCGCAGACCCAGACCTGGCCACCGCCGCCCGAACGGCCCCCGCACGCCCAGGACTGGGGCCCGCCCCCCGCCGGGCACGCGGCGCCGACGGCCCGCCGCCCCGCGAGCAGGCCGCCGGAGGCGCCCCCGCCGCCCGATTCCCGCCCCACGGTGGGCGGCGGGTACGGGCCGCCCCCTCCCCCGCGCCCTCCGGTGCCGCCGAAGCCGCGCGGCAGGCAGCGGCAGCGGCGGGAGGACCCGCCCGACGGGCCACCGCCGCCCGGACGCCCGGGAGAAGGGCGCTGAGGGGCGGAGCGTCCGTACCACGGACACCTGTACGGGAGCCGGCGCGGGCCGGTTACCGTAAGAGCACCATGAGCGCATCGCAGATCCCGCCTGCCACCGCCGTACCGGGCGACGACGTACCGACCCTTCTCGTCAAGATCTTCGGCAAGGACCGGCCCGGCATCACCGCCGGGCTCTTCGACACTCTCGCCGCCTACTCCGTCGACGTCGTCGACATCGAGCAGGTGGTCACCCGGGGCCGCATCGTGCTGTGCGTCCTGGTCACCTCGCCCGTGCCGGCCGGCGGCTCGTCCGGCGTCACCGAGGGCGACCTGCGGGCCACCGTGCACAGCTGGGCCGAGTCGCTGAACCTCCAGGCCGAGATCATCTCCGGCCGGGGCGACAACCGGCCGCGCGGCACCGGCCGCTCGCACGTGACCGTGCTCGGCCACCCGCTCACCGCGGAGTCCACCGCCGCCATCGCCGCCGCGATCACCGGCACCGGCGGCAACATCGACCGTATCTTCCGGCTCGCCAAGTACCCCGTCACCGCCGTGGAGTTCGCGGTCTCCGGCACCGCGACCGAGCCGCTGCGCACCGCGCTGGCCACCGAGGCGGCCGCGCTCGGCGTGGACGTCGCGGTGGTCGCCTCCGGACTGCAGCGCCGGGCGCAGCGCCTGGTCGTGATGGACGTCGACTCCACCCTCATCCAGGACGAGGTCATCGAGCTGTTCGCGGCGCACGCGGGCTGCGAGGCCCAGGTCGCCGAGGTCACGGCGGCGGCCATGCGCGGCGAGCTGGACTTCGAGGAGTCGCTGCACGCGCGCGTCGCGCTCTTGAAGGGGCTGGACGCGGGGGTGGTGGAGCTGGTGCGCAAGGAGGTACGGCTCACGCCCGGCGCGCGGACGCTCGTACGCACCCTCAAGCACCTCGGTTACCAAGTCGGCGTCGTCTCGGGCGGGTTCACGCAGGTCACCGACGCGCTTCAGGAGGAGCTGGGGCTGGACTTCGCGTCCGCCAACACGCTGGAGATCGTGGACGGCAAGCTCACCGGCCGGGTGACCGGCGAGATCGTCGACCGGGCGGGCAAGGCCCGGCTGCTGCGCCGCTTCGCCCAGGAGGCCGGCGTACCGCTCGCGCAGACCGTGGCGATCGGCGACGGCGCCAACGACCTCGACATGCTGAACGCGGCGGGCCTGGGTGTCGCCTTCAACGCCAAGCCCCTGGTGCGCCAGGCCGCGCACACGGCGGTGAACGTACCGTTCCTGGACACCGTGCTGTACCTGCTCGGCATCACCCGCGAAGAGGTCGAGGCGGCGGACACGCACGACGACTGAGGGCGGGGCGCCGCCGGTCACCCGCCGGCGGCGCCGGTCCGGATCGGACCGCGGCCTCCGCACGGCGAGGGCCCCGGCGCCCGCCCGAGGCGCCGGGGCCCTTCGTGGTTTCGTCGGGACCGGTCAGGCGTGCGGTGCCCAGAACGCGACCAGGCGGCCGACGCCGTGCTCGACCGACTTCCAGGAGCCAGTGAAGGTCAGTACGGCGATCGAGGAGGTCGGGAAGCCGCTGCGGTTCATCCGGGACAGCAGATCGCCCTCGGCCTCACCCGCCAGCGCGTCGGCGAGCCCGTGCATCCCGGGGTTGTGGCCGACCAGCATCAGGTCGTGCACGTCGTCGGAGGTCTCGTTCAGCACCGCGATCAGCTCGCCGACGGAGGCTTCGTAGAGCCGCTCCTCGTAGACGGTCTTGGGGCGCTGCGGCAGCTCGCCCACGGCGAGCTTCCAGGTTTCGCGCGTACGCGCGGCGGTCGAGCACAGGGTCAGGTCGGGGGTGATCCCGGCTCCGGCCAGCCAGTGACCGGCGACCGGGGCGTCCTTGCGGCCTCGCTCCGCGAGGGGGCGCTCATGGTCGCTCTCCTGCGACCAGTCGGCCTTGGCGTGGCGGAGCAGGACAATCCGGCGAGGTGTTTCGGCGCTCATGTGTCCAGCTTCGCACGAAACGCAGCGCGGGGCGCGAGGTGTTGGGGCGCTCCCCCCGCAGGGTGAACGCGCCGACGGCGGCGCGCGGTCACCGGCCTCAGGCTCCGATGCCGACGAGGCGGGCGAGGAATTCGAGCACCGGCGCCAGGCTCGGGGAGGCGCCCGCCGCGTGCGCCGGGGAGGGGGCCGTCATGACGACGAGCAGCGTGACGAAGGAGACGACGGCCAGGGTCAGGGCCCACCACGGCAGGCCCGTACGCGCACCCGGGCGGCGGGGGACGGACGGCCTGCTGGACACGGCGGACATCGGCGGCCTCCGGGGACGTGGGCGGGGACGACGCGGCCGCGTGGTGCGGCCGCGCCCACCGCAGCGGCACGGTGTGTGTCGAACCTACGGTCCCCGGGCGGCCGTTCCCATCCGGTACGCCACCCAGTTGCCCCTGACCCTGGCCCCCTAGGGGATGGTGGGGCTGTCCCCACCCCGGCCCCGCCCTCCCGCCGCGGGCGGACGCCGGACGGGAGCGGACGCCGGACGCGGGCGGCGCTTTCGGTGCGTCAGGGGGAGGCGAGACTGGCGATGACGGCGATGACGGCGGTCACGGCGAGCATCGCGCCCAGCACGATGAGCAGCTTCTTCTGTCCGCCCGGCGGATTCGGTTCGAGCACTGGCATGGCTTCAGTGTCGCACCCGGGCCTCGTCCTCCAGCCGCCGGTCCCGGCCCGCCAGCATCCCGACCGCCATCTGCGGCACCATCAGCCCGGCCATCAGCGCGATCGGCAGCCCCCAGCCGCCGCTGTGCTGGTAGAGGGTGGCCACCAGGAGCGGTCCGGGTATGGAGATCAGGTAGCCGACGCTCTGGACGAAGGCGGACAGCCGTACGACGCCCTCGGCGCTGCGCGCCCGCATCCCGATCATGGTCAGGGCCAGCGGGAAGGAGCAGTTGGAGATGCCCATCAGCAGCGTCCAGGCCCAGGCGCCGGAGGCCGGCGCGAGCCACAGGCCCGCGTAGCCGGCCAGCCCGCACAGGCCGAGGCCGACGGCCAGCGGGCCCTGGTTGCCCAGCCGGGTGGCCAGCCGGGGCAGGACGAAGGACAGCGGTACGCCGATCGCCATGGTGACGGCGAGCAGGACGCCCGCGGTGCCCGCCGGGACCCCGGCATCGCGGAAGATCTGCGCCATCCAGCCCATGGTGATGTAGGCGGCGGTGGCCTGGAGGCCGAAGAAGACGGCCAGCGCCCAGGCGGTCGGCGAGGTGCTGACCCGCAGCGCGGCCGGTGCGGCGGGCGCCGCGGCGGCCGGCCCGTGCTCGCCCTTGCGGCCGCGTACGACGGTCAGCCACGGCAGGACGGCGAGCGCGGCCAGCACCGCCCACACCGCGAGGCCGGACTGCCAGCTGCCGCTGAGCACGGCCGTGACGGGAACGGTCAGCGCCGCGGCGAGCGCGCTGCCCAGGGCCAGCGCCATCGAGTACAGGCCGGTCAGCGAGCCGACGCGGTCCGGGAACCAGGTCTTGATGACCACCGGCAGCAGGACGTTGCTGATCGCGATGCCGGCCAGGGCGAGAGCGGTGGCGGCGAGGAAGCCGGGGGTGCTGCCGGTGTAGGGCCGTACGACGACGCCGACGGCTATCGCGGTCATCCCGGCGCAGACGACCGCGCCGGGGCCCCAGCGCCGGGCCAGCCGCGGGGCGGCGGTGCCGAAGACGGCGAAGCACAGGGCCGGTACGGAGGTGAGCAGGCCGGCGACGGCCGCGCTCATGCCCAGGCCGGACCGTACCTCTTCCATGAGCGGGCCGAGGCTGGTGATGGCCGGGCGGAGGTTGAGGGCGGCCAGGACCAGCCCGACGATCATGATGAGCGGCAGTCCTCGCCCGACGGCCGGGCCGCGGGCCGGTTCCGGTGCCGCGGCCGGTGCGACGGGGGCGGCCGGTGCGGCCGGGGCGTTCGTGTGCTGCTCCGGCGGGGCGCCGGAGGGCCCGGCGGCGGAGCCGAGTGTCGCTAGGGAGTCGTCTGCCATGGACTCATCATAGAATCATAGGATGAATAGGTGTCCAGGTTTCTCGCCCGGTTCCCGTGCCCGGCGGGCTCGCTATCCTCTCGCGGTGCCCACCGATGGCCCCCCGGCCCCCGCCCCCCTGGAGCGCTGACATGCCACTGACCTCACCCCGGCGCTCCGCGCTGGCGGACCAGGTGATCACCCAGCTGCGGTCCCAGATCACCTCCGGTGAATGGCCGGTGGGCTCCCGCATCCCCACCGAGCCCGAGCTGGTCGACCAGCTCGGAGTGGCCCGCAACACCGTCCGCGAGGCCGTACGGGCACTGGCGCACAACGGCCTGCTGGACATCCGCCAGGGCTCGGGCACGTACGTGGCGGCGACCAGCGAGCTGGCCGGGGTGATGAACCGCCGCTTCGCGGACGCCGACCCGGGGCACGTGGCGGAACTGCGCAGCGCGCTGGAGGCGACGGCGGCCCGGCTGGCCGCCCGGCGGCGTACCGACCAGGATCTGCGTCAGCTCGACACCGCGCTGGAGCGGCGTGAGCGGGCCTGGGAGTCCGGCGCGGCGACGGCGTTCGTGGAGGCCGACGTGACGCTGCACATGGCGGTCGTCGCGGCCTCCCACAACGAGGTGCTGGCCGAGCTGTACGCCGACCTCGGGGGCGTACTGCGGGAGTTCCTGCGCGCCGACGTGGGGGACGTGCTGCGGCCCGAGGCGTACGTCGACCACGCGCGGCTGGTGACGGCGATCCGCGACGGCGACGGCGAACGGGCGGCGGCCGAGGCGGGCGCGCACCCCTTCGGCTGCCGGCTCGACGCGCGGCGCAGCGGCTGACCACCGGCGTCCCCCGACGCGCGCTGCCCGCCCCGGCGGACCGGGACGGGCAGCGTTGCGGCATTCGCGTCGCTTACGGGATGTCAGGCACCCATCATGTGCACGCCGCCGTCGACGTGCACGATCTCGCCGGTGGTCTTGGGGAACCAGTCCGAGAGCAGGGCGACGACACCGCGGCCGGCCGGCTCCGGGTCGGTCAGGTCCCAGCCGATCGGCGCGCGGGTGGACCACACGTCCGTCAGCTCCTCGAAGCCGGGGATGGAGCGCGCCGCCATCGACTTGATCGGGCCCGCCGAGACCAGGTTGCAGCGGATGTTCTTCGGGCCCAGGTCGCGGGCGAGGTAGCGGGAGGTGGCCTCCAGCGCCGCCTTGGACACGCCCATCCAGTCGTACTTCGGCCAGGCCATCTGCGCGTCGAAGTCCATGCCGACGACCGAGCCGCCGCGCTTCTCCAGCAGCGGCAGCAGCGCCATCGTCAGGGCCTTGAGCGAGTACGCGGAGACCTCGACGGCCGTGGCGACCGACGCCCACTCGGTGTTCAGGAAGTTGCCGCCCAGCGCGTCCTGCGGGGCGAAGCCGATGGAGTGCACGACGCCGTCGAGCTGGTCGTCGCCGAAGTGCTCGGTGACCTTGGCGGCCAGGCCGTCCAGGTGCTCCTTGTTCTGCACGTCCAGCTCGATGACCGGAGCGGGCTTCGGCAGCCGCTTGGCGATGCGCTCGACGAGGGAGAGCCGGCCGAATCCGGTCAGCACGACCTCGGCGCCCTCCTCCTGCGCCAGCTTGGCGACGTGGAAGGCGATCGAGGCGTCCGTGAGGACCCCGGTGACCAGGATGCGCTTGCCTGCGAGGATTCCACTCATGCTGATCAGTGACCCATGCCCAATCCGCCGTCTACGGGAATGACGGCTCCGGTGATGTACGCGGCCTCGTCGGAGGCCAGGAAGCGGACCGAGGCGGCGATCTCCTCGGGCTGCGCGTAACGCGCGAGCGGCACCTGCTTGACGATGCCTTCCCGCTGCTCGTCGCTGAGCGCACGGGTCATGTCGGTGTCGACGAAACCGGGCGCGACGACGTTCACGGTGATGTTACGGCTGCCCAGCTCACGGGCGAGCGAGCGGGCGAAGCCCACCAGGCCGGCCTTGGAGGCGGCGTAGTTCGCCTGGCCCGCGGAGCCCAGCAGGCCCACGACGGACGAGATCAGTACGACACGGCCCTTGCGCGCCCGCAGCATCGCGCGGTTGGCGCGCTTGACCACCCGGAACGTACCGGTGAGGTTGGTGTCGAGGACCGAGGCGAAGTCCTCCTCGGACATCCGCATCAGCAGTTGGTCGCGGGTGACGCCGGCGTTGGCCACCAGCACCTCGACCGCGCCCTGCTTCTCCTCGATCTCCTTGTAGGCCTGCTCGACCTGCTCGGCGTCCGTGATGTCGCACTTCACGGCCAAAAATCCCTCGGGCGGCTCCCCCGAGCGGTAGGTGATGGCGACCTTGTCGCCTGCCTCGGCGAAGGCCCGGGCGATGGCGAGGCCAATGCCGCGGTTTCCTCCGGTGACCAGAACCGAGCGGCTCAAGAGATCACCCTTTCCGTGTCCTGTCCGACCTGCGTTCGCTACGAAACTATCGGTCACCGGCCTCGTACGGAGAATCGAGCACGGACAGGCGCGCACGCCGGTCACTGTCGGGTCCCTACAGAAGACACCGCCGTCCGGGTCCCCCGCGGGGTGGGCCGCGCGCGCCCGGCAGGGCATGATTCAAGGCGCCGACCACGGGAGGACGCCTTGCCTGCCACACCTCGTTCGATCGACGAGACCTTCCTCGCGCTGCCCCTGCACGCACTGGCCGACGCCGCGCTGGCGCGGGCCCGCGCGCTGGGCGCGGCCCACGCGGACTTCCGCCTGGAGCGGGTGCGCACCGCCACCTGGAGGCTACGGGACGCCAGACCGTCGGAGGCCTCCGACACCACGGACCTGGGCTACGCGGTGCGCGTGGTGCACAACGGCGCCTGGGGATTCGCGTCCGGCGTGGACCTGACGATGGACGCCGCGGCACGGGTGGCCGGGCAGGCGGTGGCGATGGCGAAGCTGTCGGCGAAGGTCATCGAGGCCGCGGCCGCCACCGAGAGAGTCGAGCTGGCGGACGAGCCGGCCTATCCGGACCGCACATGGATCTCCTCGTACGAGATCAACCCCTTCGACGTACCGGACGCCGACAAGACCGGGCTGCTCGCCGAGTGGAGCGCCCGGCTGCTGGCCGCGCCGGGCGTGGCACACGCGGACGCCTCGCTGATGACCGTCCAGGAGAACAAGTTCTACGCGGACACGGCGGGCACCGGCACCACCCAGCAGCGGGTACGGCTGCACCCGCAGCTGACGGCGGTCGCGGTGGACCCGTCGAGCGGCGAGTTCGACTCCATGCGCACCCTGGCGCCGCCCGTGGGCCGCGGCTGGGAGTACCTGACCGGCGACCACTACGACTGGGACACCGAACTGGAGCAGCTCCCGCCCCACCTCGCCGGAAAACTGCGCGCCCCCGGCGTCGAGCCCGGCCGCTATGACCTGGTCGTGGACCCGTCCAACCTGTGGCTGACCATCCACGAGTCCATCGGCCACGCCACCGAACTGGACCGCGCGCTCGGCTACGAGGCGGCGTACGCGGGCACCTCCTTCGCCACCTTCGACCAGCTCGGCGAACTGGCCTACGGCTCCCCGGTGATGAACGTGACCGGCGACCGCACCGCCGAACACGGCCTGGCCACGATCGGCTACGACGACGAGGGCGTGGCCGCCCAGTCCTGGGACCTGATCAAGAACGGCACCCTGGTCGGCTACCAACTCGACCGCCGCATCGCCAAACTCACCGGCGCCCCCCGCTCCAACGGCTGCGCCTACGCGGACTCCCCCGCCCACGTCCCCGTCCAGCGCATGGCGAACGTCTCCCTGCAACCCGCCCCCCAAGGCCCGTCCACACAGGAGCTGATCTCCGGGGTGGAGCGCGGCATCTATGTGGTGGGGGACCGCTCCTGGTCGATCGACATGCAGAGGTACAACTTCCAGTTCACACAGCAAAGGGCCTACCTCATCCGGGATGGGCAGCTTTGCGGACAGCTCCGGGATGTTGCCTATCAGGGAAGTACTACGGAGTTCTGGGGGTCGATGGAGGCCGTCGGGGGGCCGGAGACGTACGTTCTCGGAGGGGCGTTCAACTGCGGGAAGGCGCAGCCGGGGCAGATTGCGGCGGTGTCGCATGGGTGCCCCACCGCGCTGTTCCGGAACGTGAACATCCTGAACACCTCCAGCGAGTCCGGCCGCTCGTAGCAAGATCGCTGAGGAGGGCCGAAGTCAGCACCAGGTCGACACGGCACCACGGGGAACCACCTTCGGAGAACCGCCTACGACCGCCTACGCGACGTCGCCCCAGTCGTCGCCCATGTCGCCCTCCTCCGGTGTCAGCCGGGGCGGGGCGATGAGCCCTCTGAAGGGCACCAGGTTCAGCCCCAGTCGGTTGTGCATGGCCGGGGCACCTCGTTCCATAGCCCTGCGGACGAGGTGCCCATAGACCAGCTCCGTCGTCCGCGTGGTCCGGTGCCCCACCCAGGCCGCGACCTCTACTGACCTTGAATGCGTGATGTCGTCATGGTGGGGCGGGGGTGAGTCCGGTGCCGGTGAGGCAGCCGTCGATCACGTCGCTGCGGTACTGAAG
>NZ_JBHWHY010000090.1:0-18422 GCF_042732265.1 Streptomyces sp. NPDC059788
CTCAGACCCCGGCGGATGCCGGGGTCTGAGTGAGCAGCAGCACTCCGCCCCACGGTCGTCATCCGCACAATCCCCGTTGCGCCTGCCCGCAGGGGACGCCGGACGACGCTTCGCCATCCCCGCCCGGAGAAAAGTCTCGTCGCCGAACCAGTACCGAGATCACCGCAGTGCCGCCGCGACCAGTTCCGGTACCAGCCCCGCAGGCCAGTGCTCCACCACCAGCCAGCTTCGCAGAACGTCACAGATCGGCGGTTCTGGCACAGCTGCTCGGCACTGTCCATTCGCCCCCTTCGCCGTGCTGTTCAGCAGACCACTGCACGGACCAGTCGGCCGGCCCCGGTGCCGGCGCCGGGACGACGCCAAGGAGGGCAGGGGCGCGAGGTGGGCGGGCCGGGCCGGTTCGTCACCGGCGTCTGGCGGCCGCCGGCCCGGACCTGCCGTCCTCGTTCGTCTTCCCCGAGAACGAAGCGCGCTGATCCTGCCCCGTCGTCTGAGCCGACATGCGTTGGCACACTGCCCCGCCACCGTGCGGAGCGGACTGCGCGGGGGCGGGGCGGGCGTCCAGGGGCGGATCGTGGCTGCGTACGGCGCCACGGCGCCACGGCGCCACGGCGCCACGGCGCCACGGCGGCGCGCCGGGGCGGCGGACCGCTGGTGACGGTGATGGTGGCGCACCACGTGCACGGTCTGCCGCCCGGAGCGGTGTGCGGACGCTGCCTCCGCCTGCGCAGGACGACGCGTTCCAACCGCCGGGCAGGCACCGGCATACAGGGCAGCCGCTCCACTTTCCAGCCTCTGCGTGCCGGTCATCCGCCATGAGGCAGAAGGCGCGTTCCCGCGCTCCGCTCCGGCACCGAATGTTGAGAAAAGAGGCCGGCGATGCGGTGGGCCGCGCAAGGATGAGGGCATGATTGAGTTCCCCACTCTGGCCGCCGATCGGGCAGGTGGCCGCACGATGCGGCTCGCCGTCACCCAGACCCGACGCGCCGGGTACCCGGACCGCACGACCTGGGGGCCCGATGACGCGGCGCCCGGGGATGACCACTGGGTCTGGCAAGACTTCGTCGTGGACGGCGAGGGCGGCCTCTGATCCGCCTCACCGGCGACGTCTCGCACCGGGGCGAGTGGCAGCTGCGCGGTGACAAACCGCGGCTGCCTTTCGCAGAGAAGACCAAGCCAGTGCCGTGGCAGGATCTGGTCTGCGCGTACGGGCCGCTCACCGGCCTCCCCGGCGACTGGTACCGCCAGCGCAACGAGATCCTGGAAGCACTCGCCGGCGCGATGAGCGACATGGACGACATCCTCTTCCACGCCTGGGGCGCCCACAGGCTCGGCACCGACCGCACCCACGGCCCGCTGACCGGCGACGACACCGCAGACGACGGCATCGTCTACCACGCCCAGAACGTTGCGGACCGGCTGAGCCAACAGGCCGCCCGCATCCGCAGGTCCCTGGCGGCGGCACACCTGGTCACGTCCTCCGAACACACGAGCTGACCATCAGGCGGCCGCGGGGCGCGGCCGCCGAACCGCCATGCACGATCCGGATGCGCTCGCCCGAAGGTCAGCCGGCCGTGGTTTTCGCGATGGGCTCGCGGTCGGTGGGCTCGGAGGTGCTGCCGTGGGCTTGGCGCAGGCCGGGCTGGGGCTACCAGTACGCCCGGTGCACGGTGCCGCGGTCCCGGCTGGTCTGGAGGGTGATTTGGTATTCGGTGCGGCCGCCGGCGTGGTCCAGGCGCGCCATCACCGGCGCGTACTTCCAGGTGCCGCCGTCGTAGACGTACAGGGCGGGCTGGTCACCAGCCAGCCCGCACCGCACCCGCGGTGCGGGCCCGTTCTCGGGCCGCCACGGCGGGCCTGCTCGGTTCCTCGATCTGCTCCCTCACGCCGTCCATGATGCGAGTGAGCACTGACAGCCCGGGCGGCCGCGGTGAAGGCCCCGGCCGAGTGTGACTGGGCGAGATAGTTGTCACCTGGGCGGGATGCCTGTCACTGGGCCTGGAGATCGTGGTCGATCTGGCGCGCGAGCTCCTTCGAGTATGCGCGAAGGAGCTCGACGGACAGGAAGCCTGCGCGAGTGCCTTGGTCGCCGCCGAAGGCGCGCCAGGTCGGATGGTTGATTCGTTGGGTGAGCATGGCCCTGTACTTGTTCCGATGCAGGGCGACGGTCTTGCGTCCCTGCGTGACCAGAGTCCAGACCACCACGGAGGCGAGGACCCGTTCGGCCTCGGAGGTGAACAGCTGGCGGACTGGCCCTGAAATTCTGAAGGGCTGATCGAAGATCTCTTCGGTCATGTTGTTCCAGACCTGGCGTGGGATCAGCCAGTCAGAGAGAGCTTCCCGTCGGCGCTGGAAGTTGATGAGCCCCGCGGTGTGGAGCCGGTCAGGGATGTTGTGGAGCGTCTTGTCGAGCCAGTCGAGACCCTTCTCTTCGGCGGCCCGCAGGATCAGTCCTCCGTTTTGGGCGATGCGATAGCCCTGGTGCATGTAGGTGGAATAGCCCAGGAAGTGTGCGGCGGCTCCGAGCGTACCGCCGCGCATCGTTTGCACGAGTCGGCAGACTGCGAGCTCGTTCCGATCGCCAGGAGTGAGAGAGGACAGCTCCCCCAGCAGGTCCTCGACCCAGTCTGCGGGCAGAACCTGCGGAATATGTTGCGGGCCGCATTTTCGCCGGTCAAATGGGCGGTGGATTGCGGGGATCACCGAGTACGACTTTGTGAGCGGCACGACCAGCGTCTGAAGGCCGGTTGAACACGTCTGGGCGTACTTCCTGGTGAAGGTCCTGGCCCAGCCGTAGCGGCTGTTCACGGATGCCTTGTCGCTGGGGAGCAGTTGCCGCAAGAGGGATCGACGCTCATCGGCGTTGTGCTGCGTGAGGATGCTGTCTGCGATGGCCAGCGAGCATGCGCTGAAGGCTGGGTCGAGCGGCCGGACGATGTCGGCCCGGAAGGTCGTGAAGTACTCGGGCTTGGCTCTGGCGGTCGGGCGTGTCGTTGTGTTCGGACGCATGGCCGGGCTGCGGTCGTCCACGGTCAGGGCCAGTTCCTCAGACGGAGCGAGTGCTCGCATTCGGGGCCAGGTGGCAGCGATGAGGTGTGCGAGAAGCCGGAGGTCATTGAAGTACTGCAAGGTGGTGCACTCGGAGTCGGCGCTGGCAGCGCGGCGGGGTCCGAGCGGGTCGAGGAAGTCAGCCAGGCGCTTTTGGAGAGCCAAGACGGGCCCGGGCAAATTCAGCCCGGGCGGGTGCATGACGTCGAGACGTTGCCCGCAGAGCTCAGGGCTTCCGGGCAGAGGGAGGCGGCACTGGGCGGGATGCAGCCCGACGGCGGATGCTGTGGCGATCATGGGATACCGCGCCGTGGTGGGCCCTGCATCACACGCAGGCCGGTGGCATTTCGGGCATTTGTGTTCGAGGAGGCGGTGATGGCGAGTGCAGGCGAAGGTGACGGGCAGTCTCCATGCTCTTTGCCAGGCTCCGCCGTGCTCTGTCTGAACGGCGGAGCCGTTGCCGGCCAGGCATTCCGGGCAGTAGCGGGAAGCTGTGCTGAGCACCCAGAAGTCACCACGGATGAGGAGCCCCTTGGCAGGGATCTCGGGATGAAATCCCGTGGGATAACGCTTGTTCATCGAAGTGAAGCAGAGTTCGTTCGCTTCGTGTCTGCTCAGCCGGGTGACCGAGGAGAAGACCTCGAGTTCGGTGGGTGTGAGGTGCAGCATCTTCTCGTGGGAGACGCGGCTTGCGAAGCGGCGGCCGGCAGCGAGCCCGGTGAGTTCCGTCATGCGTGCCGGAGATCGCTCGAGCCGGTGGGAGAGGCGGAGGAGGAACCCGGGGAGCGTTTCGTCGTCGAGCGGATCCAGACTGCAAGGCAGGGGCGGTGGCCCGTGAGTGTCGGTCATGTCATCCCGCCTGTTGGCCGGGAGCGTCGGCGGAACGGGGCTGGTTCCCGCTGGACCGGGGCCCCTTGTCGTCGTAGACACGGTTGCGAGGCCGCTTGGGTTTTCTGGAATCGACTGGCTGAGGCGGCAGTTCGGGGATCTCTCCAGCACTGGCGTCGCGCCCGGGCAGGCCCTCGACGCTGATGGCGACCTGGTCCATCAGCTCGATCGTCAGCTTCTCGTGGCCCTTGTCGATGGCCAGTTCGATGGCGTCCTCGATCAGGCATTCCAGCAGTCCGACAACGCCACCGGTCCGTTCGCGGAGGTACTCGGGTATGCCGCCGGTGGTGAGCATGCCGGGCACGGCATCGAGCAGGCAGATGTGATCCTCGATGCCTTGGAGGTGGCAGAGGAATGTCTCCTTGTCCTGCGGGGTCTCATCGGGAAACGGTCCCAGCTCGACCATGGTGAAGCGCCGCAGGTGCTGGGTTTCCGCGCCCTGACCCGAGGCGATCCCGTTGCGGGAGGGAGACATGATCCATTCGTTGGTGTTCGGGTCGAGGACGGCTCCCTGGAGGAGCCCGGAGCCGGGGACGTCGACGCCGATCAGGACGAGCGTGGCGTTCATGTCCATGAAGCCCTTGAGCATGTCGAACACGTCCTGGTCATCGCGCCGGTGGAGCTTGAGGCGCGTGATGTCGTCCAGAAGGATCGCGCGGGTGCCATGTGCATGGACATGGCGGCGGACGGCCCGGATCAGCCCCGGAAGATCCAGACCCTTGTGATCGGCGCCGTAGAAGTCGAGGATCGCCTTGCAGGTGCTCTTCGGCTTCGCCGTGACCGGTGTCTGGACGTAGGCGACAGGGATGTGCAGGTCACGAGTGCCCGCAACAGCCTCCGGATTCTGATTGTGGTGGCGGGCCCGCCACTCCTCCTCGAACGCGGCGGCCACCTCGCAGGCCGTTTCGGTCTTGCCCTGGCAGCCGCCCCCGTTCATGATCAGCCCGCGGCGAGTTGAGGGCCTGGCCTTGAGCGCGCCGAGCCAGAGCCGTGCACGCATCACCCGGGACGCCGCCGTGCTCATCGGCGTCTCCTGCAGCGGCAGATTGCTGTTGGTCACGTCCCGGTGCAACAGGTAGTCCTCCTGCTCGGCCGGGCTCAGAAGCGTGACCTCGGCGCGGGAAAGCTGCCGTGCGGGGACGAACGCGTGCCGCGTCTGGACCCAGCGCCGCCAGCCGGCCTCGGTCTGCCGGTCGACGGGCTCGGGCAGCCAGAACCCGGTCACGAGTCCGCCTCCGAGCCGTCCGGCGGCGGAACGAGGAACAGCGGGCGACGTCGGGCATCGTTGCCGAGCCGCGGCGGCGCGGCCACCGTCGCGGGGGCTTCACCTGTGGCTTCACGGCGCTGTGGCGGCCCGTCCTCGTCCCGAGGGCGTTGCGCTGCCGGAACGACGGGGACCTGGGGGCGGTCGGTTGCGGCGGCGCGGGCCTGCTCACGCTCCCGGGCGACCTCGATCCGCTCGGACTTCGTCAGCTGGCTCGTCCACTCTTTGACGGGTCTCGTCCGGTGCATCAGCGCGAGCAACTGCGGCAGAAGTTCTTGGTCAGTGCGGGGCTTCAGCCCCGCCGCCTTGACCTTCCGCAGCAGTTCGGTGACCCGCTTGTCGCCGAAGGCCGGGACGACGTCTTCCGCGGGGAGCCCGGTCCAGCGCAAAGGGTGCCATTCGTGCGTGAACGGGTCCTGGAAGAACACCGTGCGGCGGTCCCGAGGCTCACGATGGACGATCCACTCGGTCTGACGCTGCCCGCCGCGGCTGGACCGCTCGCCCTTGTAGGGCTTCAAAGCGGGGCCGTCATAGTAGAGCCCGCGGATCTGGACGCCTCGCTGGGCGTCGATCTTCTTGACCGAATGCTCGGGAAGCAACTTGTAGTAGAGCTGCGGCGAAGGGATCTCCAGAGCGAAGCCGGCCTGCTCGAAGGAGGCCGCCAGCAACGAGTTCGGACTGTGGGCCCCGCCCGGATCCCAGTGCGGTGCGAACGCACCGAGCCTGCGCTTTTGCCAGATACCGACGATCCAGGTGGCGATGACGTGCTCGAGTTCGGCGATGGTCAGCACCGCGTCGCCCTCCGGGTCGACACCACGATCCGCGACATCGACCCCGGTGTAGCCCGGAAGCCACTCAAACAGCAGGGAACGGATACTGCCGAACACGCGCTCGATCAGCGCCTTGTCCTCGGGGCGTAAGACACGGGAGGGGAGGATGTTGCAGCCCAAGTCCTCCTGGACCTGGACAAGATGATGGTTGCGATAGACGGAACCGTGATCGGTGGTCACCGTCTCCGGAGTGAAGAACGGCAGGCCGGCCACCTCATGGCCGGCGAACTCCGCGACCACGGAGGCGGGAAGCCCCGGATAGGGCCACTCCACTTCTTCGCCCCAGTCGTCCCGCATGGGCAGCGGCAGCATCACGTCGCGCAGCAGCATCGCGACGTCGACCGAGGTGTCCGAGACCAGCGTCAGGCGAAACGCGCAGATCGAGTGCGTGTAGGCGCAAAGGGCCAGGGTGAGATGCACCTTCACCGGCTCGTGGAAGACCGTCTCACGCACCATGACCGGCAGCACCGTGGTGTCCAGAGCGACGACCTTGCCGGGGCGGTCGATCAGCACAAAGCCGTCATTGCTCACCAGGTCATCGGCCTGCTGATTGCGCTGGCGTCCCCGTCCCGAGCCGAACCACTCGTGCCAGACCCGCCGTAGCACCCAGTAACTCGGAACGTCCTTCGGATCGGTCCCGAATGTCTCATGCATGTACTGCGTGATCAGCCGGACCTTAGTGGTCATGCTCACCTTCGACAGGTGTTTTGTCTCCTGCCGGACCGCGTGGATCGCGTGGCGGACCTCCTTGTTGACCTTCCGGTGACCACCGCTCTCGCGCAGCCACCGGTCATCGGCGCAGCCGATGATTCCGTCTCGCTGAAACCGCTTCTCCCAGCGGATCAGCGTGCGAAACCCGACCTGGTCCAGTGCGAGGACCTTCGCTTCCTGCCGGCCCATCCGCTGCAACTCGATGACCTTCGCGTGCCTCCGCGAGGTGACCGTGGTCGTGTCCGGGTCGTACTCCAGCTTCGGCTCTCCCGGCCCCAGCCGCAGCCGGTCCCCGCTGCGAAAGCCCGTCCTGACCTCCGCCAGATGCTCCAACCGGACCTTGACCAGCTCCAACTGGTGCGACGTTAGGTCGGCCAGACTCTTGGGCTGACGACCCCGGCTGGCTCCCTCCGCAGCGGTGACCGACGAAGGATGACAGTCCGGGTGGTGGGCCAGAAACCGGTAGGTCACGCTCTGCCGAGATCCGTCCAGGGCCATCAGGTGGACGCGGCCGGTGTGCGGTTCGCCCCGCTCGACGCGCCACTCGTCACCGTCGAGCACGAGAGAACTGCCCACCGACACGTCCAGCGCGACCGCGGTCACGGTGACACCTCCGCAACGATCACCGAGCCGTCACCGAGGGGAACCCGCAGGTCCAGCCCGAGCCGTCGGTGCCAGAGCAGATGCAGCAGGTGGGCCCGCGCCACCGGCGGGAAGGGAGTGCAGGCCGCCAGCTCACCGAAGGTCTGCCCGCCGACTGCCGCTTCAGCCAGGAGAGACGCCTCCAGCCGAAGCGGGTCTGTCATCGGCCGCCGACGCGACGACAGCCAGTCCAAGGTCATCATGGTGTGAGGCAGCCACTCACCCACGACCACAAACCCCCAGCCGCAGACGCGAGCCAGCTCCGCGGCGGCAGCGAACGACTCGCGGTCCTTGTCGAAGATCAGTTCAGTCGGGCGTACGTCGATCAGCCAGGCACCGGTCCTCGTCCGCACCAGGTAGTCCGGGGTATGTGGTCGTTCTCGGGCGGCCCCACCGAAGCGCATCCTGAACGGCTGCGAAACAACGTCCACCACCTCGCCGGCGAAGTCCAGAGCGAGCAGGAACCGGGCCTCTTCCATGCTCTCCGCCCCGTGCAGACGCCCCGTGCTCTGAACAAACGGCAGCCCAGGACGGTGGCCCTGTTCCCGCCGCCACGTAAACACCCGCATCGGGGCGAACTCGCGTAACCCGTACCGGACCAAATCCTCAACCGACCGCGTCAGCTCTTCACCGGAGGTCCGCCACGTCACAGACCAGCGCGACTCCCACCCCGGGGCCAGGTCGAGCCCGGCCCGGCCACCGGAGACATCGGCCGGCGCCAGCAGGTCGACCCACGAGCACCGGTGCGACCACAGTGCGTCGGCAGGGGCAGCAGGAGCCTCACCGCTGTACCCGGGCAACCCGCGCTTCGTGTCCACGTCACCAAGCAACCACGCCGTCGGCGTACGCCGACCCTGACGAACGAAGTTGGTGACAACTAGAGCGAAAACCTCGGATAGTGACAACCGTAATGCCCAAGCGGTGACAGGCGCCGCGCTCAAGTCTGCGCTCAGCGCCAGCTCACTGACCCACCTAGGTGACAACTATCTCGCCCAGTCACACCGAAGTGATCCGGCGTCTCAGCGGCCGCCTTGCTGGCGGCCGCCGCCCTTGGCCGCGGCCGACTGCGCGCGGGAGGCGAAGCCGCTCTCGGCCGTACGGCTGCCCGGGTTCTTCGCGCCGGCGGACCGCACCCGCGAGGCCGCAGTCGGACTCATGCGCTGGCCACCGCTCTTCGAACCGCCGCCCTTTCCACTGCTGTGCTTGCCCATGACCCTTACCTCCTCTCCTTCCAGCGTCCTCGGATCCCGGCTGCGCGCAACGCGGCGTGGGGGGCCGGTGCGCGCGTTCGGCAAGGGGTGGCGCGCCGGGACCGCGCACCCTTGCCGGGCGCGCACGCGCTTTTCGGCAAGGGTGCGCGCGGCTCCGGCGCGGGTTGGCAAGGGTGTCGGCAAGGGGTGCTGTGATACGGCGCGGTGCGGCGCGCCCGAGGTGAGCAGGCTCGACTGGTGCGCGCGGCGCGTCCCGGCGAGCGCGCCGCACTCTTCGAAGCCGCGCATCAGGTGCGCGCCCGATGCGCGGCGCGTGCGCGCACCGGGCGCGCCACGCCTTGCCGAGCGAGCGCGTCTGCTGGGGCGGGGCGCGGTCAGGTCACGAGATGCGCGCCGACTGGCGGCCCGTGCGCGCGGAACCGGCGGGCCTCCGCTGAAGAAGCACGGCGCTTCCGGTCACACGGGGGCGCTGGGCCGGACCTCTATAGGTCACAAGCGCGGGCTCTGTCCGGAGCCCGCCCGATCGCTGGAGGTCACCCGCGATGACGTACCACCACCACGCCCGGACGACGGCGACGGCCGACGCGCACCCCCTTGCCGACGGCTGGCAGGCCAGTGCCGTGACCAGTGCCGCGAACGCGGCGGCGGCCACGCAGGAAACCGCAGGCCACACCCCCTGTCCGGCTGCATTCCGGCAGGCCGACACCCCTCTCCTTGCCCCTGAAGCGTCAGCGACCAGGACGAGGTCTACTCCTACAGCTTCCCGGGTTCGTGCGGATGCTCTGCGGATGCTGGGGTGTGTGCGGATGGCGACGGTCCGGCAGATGGCTCAGGTCATCACAGCGGAAGGTTCGGACGGCCGGTCGTACGTACGCAGGGCGATGCAGCAGCTGAAGACCCAGGGCCTGGCGGAGACGAACGGCAAGCACGGCCGCGACCCGATCTGGAACCTGACCTCGGCAGGGCTGAAGGCTCTGGCCGCAGGCAATGAGCTGCCGATGCGCCCCCGCGCCGGTACCGGGGCCAGGGGCATCAGGGCCGGGTTCGGGCCGCACGGCATCGCGGTGACCGAGACGATCCTCGCCTACGGCGGCCGCCACCATCTGACCGGCTGGCAGGTGGAGGTCAACCACGCCATCAAGGCCATCGGCCTGCGCTTCAGCACCGACGCCGTCCTCACCCTGCCCACCGCCACCAGCGAGGTGCGGCTGTTCGAGGTCGACAACGGCACCATGACCCGCGCCCGCCTGGCCAAGGAGGTCTGGGACTACGAGCGCTACGCCGGCCACCGCGTCTGGGAAGGCGCCCGAGGCACCGTCGGCCGCTCGTACGACTTCTGGGCCCGCCACCGCTACACCCGCAGCCGCCTGTTCCCGACCCTGCACGTCGTCCTGGCCGGCCTGCCCGAACACCTCCTCGAGCGCCGTCTGGAAGGCCTCGCCCGCGACGTCGACGGCATCACCATCGCCGTGCTGGCCACCACGCTGCCGCGCCTCAAGCGCGGCGAGCCGTGGTACGAACTCGCCGTCGACGACTACCCGCGCCGGCGCGCCCGCTACCCGCAGGTGCTCAGCCGCTGACCGGGGCAGCAGCCGCCCGAAGGCGACGGTCCGGTCCGCCATGAGCTGACCCGGCGAAGGCCGCCCGGGTTGTCGGTGGGTGCTGGGAGCCTGGCGGTTATGGACAGGGACAGGGATGAGGAGCTGCTGCGGGGCCGGGTCTACGGTACGGACTTCGACGACCCGCACCCGGGTCCGCGGCCGGGCCGTAGGTACGCGGAGCTGGTGGGCGGGCCGCTGGACGGCCTGCTGCTCGATATCACCAGCTGGACACCGCAGGACATCGCTATGGGCGCCGCGCTGATCACGGAGATCGGACAGTTCGGCCCCGGCGGGCGGGCACTGTACGAGCCCCGGCCGGGAGACGCGAGCCGGTGGGACTGGGACGGCGACATTCCCTGAAAACCGGGTCGCCGCCGGAAGGAGGGCAGCGGCTGCGGCGCGGCTCCGTCCGACGCATCATGGCGCTGAGCGGCGCAGCGCGGTACATGTACCGGTATGGGCTTACGGCGGGTTCGGTGGGCCACGGTGGTGGCGCGGCAAGCCCAAAGCCACGCCGGTGGGCAGTGGTACGGCGACGGGGCTCCGTGCCGGGCGGGCTGGCGAGCGTGCGTCTTCCCGGAACCAGGCGTGCCGGGGACGGTGGGGGTATGGCCAAGGACTTGAGGGAGCTGTACTGCGCGACCTGCCGGTCGCGCGAGCAGCACGTTGCGTTGGACAGCCGCGAGCAGCGGCGGTGGTTGCGGGAGGTAACAGGGCGGGTGCCGGACGGGTTCTGGATGTGTACCCGGCCCAGGTGCCGCAACGTGCGTACCTACTGGGAGGACGAGCCGTTCGACCAGCCGCTGCGAATGCCATAGGCGACCGCAGTGTCGGACGCACCCCCAGAACCGGAGCGCCGCTCCCGGGTGCACTCCGGGCTGAACTGCGGGCCCTGGCCACCGAGCCGATCAGGCCCACTCGGCGCTCCTCACCCTTGACCGCGACCACATGGGCCTGCGGGAGGCGATCGGCACCCCCCGTCGCGAGGCGGCCGACGCCCGTGCCTGGGAAGAGGCGGAGAGCCATACGCCACTGCCCAGGAACCGGAGGTGGCTACCACGTGTGTGATCTGCCGCCGGCGGATGACGCGTTTTGACCGACGGGTGAGCGAGCCGGCCGAAGACGGTGCGACTGTGGGGTGCGCCGCGATTCGGCGTGTGTGCGTGTCTCGGATATGACTGGGCGGCTGGGCTGGACCTCGGGGGCCGGTCAGTGGCTGAGCGGGTCGTGGGGGTCTTCGGTGGCGTGTAGTTCGTGGTCGAGGATGCAGTCGTGCCACAGGGCGGCGACGTCCTGGCGGGTCAGGCCGCGGTGTTCGGCTTTGGTGATCAGGGCTTCGGCGGCCATGAAGGCCAGCTCTTTGGTTGCGGAGTGCAACTGGGGGGTGGTGAGCGGGCGGAGCTGAAGGTGCAGAGCGGGGACGTCGTTGCTCAGAGCGGCGGCGACGATGCCCATCACGGCCCGGTTGACGGTCAGGGGGTGATTCATGGAGCTGTCACTTTCTGCGGTGGGGGAGCAGCATCCAGGCGACCAGGCGAATGCGGTCTTCGGCGCAGATGCGCGGGATGGCGTGGGCATCGGCGACTTCGTCGCGGGCGTAGTCGAGCAGTTCCCAGACCAGGGCGAGGTCGGAGGGCGCGACGTGGCGTTGTGGCGCGGGGGAGGGCGGCCGTGTACGGGCGGCGCGCAGCCAGGGGACGAGGTCGATGTGGGCTTCTTGCAGGCAGCGTGCCGGATCGGAGGTGATCGCTTGGTAGCGAGGGTGGCCCAGGACCCGGGTGAAGGCGGTTGTGCGGTCGTCCTCACCGGGGTGGGTGACCTCGAAGCAGTAGACGACCCCGGGGGTCTCGAAGTGATCGGGGTGGATGGCGCCGCTCCAGTAGGCGGGGAGCTGATCGAGAGCCTGTTTCGCGTGGGGGGTGCGCAGGGCTTCGGCGAGCCAGGCTCGCTGGTACTCGGCCAGCGGCAGGCGGGCGGCGGGTACGGGTGACTGGTCGAGGTGCTCGGTCAGGTCGGTGAAGTGACGCGGGCTGACGGGTGCGCCGGGAAAGAGGGGGCTGCTGGAGGTCCCCACGCAGGCGGCGGCGATGTGTGCCTTGGTCAGAAGGCGTTCCATCAGCCCCATGACCAGGTCGAGACCGGTATCGGGGACCACGGTGTAGGCGGTGACGGTCTGGTGGGGTGAGCCTAGGCGGTCGACGCGGCCGAAGCGCTGGGCGAGCCACTGCGGATTCCACGTCAGGTCGTAGTTGATGATGATGCCGGCCTGCTGGAGATTGACGCCTTCGGCGAGCATGTCGGTCGTCAGCAGGAGGTCGAACCGGTCTTCTGGCTGAGGTCCGCCGATCTCGCCCGGGGCGGGGGCGGCGGTGTCCGGGGCGAAGCCGGCCAGGGCAGCCTTGATCTCCTCGCGGGTGGGGGGCTCGTCGTCGCCTAGGTTGACGGTGCGCTCGCGGTAGACGGCTAGCTCCGGCCGGTTGGCGCACGCTGTGCGCAGGCGTCGGCCGAGGTCGGTGGTGGTTACCCGGGAAGTGGAGAAGAGGACGGCTTTGGGCCCTCGTGGGTCCTGTGCGATCTGAGCCAGCAGGTCGGTGATCACTCCGGGCTTGGGGTCGCTGGAGGCGGCCGAACGCGCGGAGGCGGCCAGATGCTCGAGAACGGCGAGGTCATGCTCCAGGTCCTTGCGCAGAGCGACGGCGTCGTACCTCGTGGCTCTGTGGTAGCGCGCGTCCTGCTGACGGCCGGGCCGCTGGTGTTCTTCGAGGCGCTCGCCGCCCAGGCGCTGGTCGACCAGAAGGTTGAAATCTGTTGACCAGACGCCGGTCAGCCCCGCCGCCACGTAGTCCGGGGCGTCCAGCAGGTCGCGGATCTCGCGTTGCTCGCGCTTGCCCAACCGGACGCACACCAAGCCCTTGTCAAGGTCGTCAAGGGCACGCCGGGTGCGTTCCGCCATGTTTGCGGCGGTGGAGGCGAGTGCGGCTGTGGAGGAGTCCAGACGTTTGAGCAAGTTGGTCCGCAGCATGCCCATGAACAAGGGGAGCCACCACGGGGGCTCCCCGCCGTGCAATGCATAGGCGGAGACGCTGTAGGCGGCCAGACGCAGCCTGCCGACCGGAGGCGCATCTCCACGGAGCCGGTCCAGTTCGGCCTGCATGTCCATAGGCAGCTCATCGTGCCCGACGGCGTCCAGGACATCGGCGAACAGATGCCGCAGCGGGGCGGGGAGCCGGTAGCGCACTTCGACCTGTTCCGGGCTGGGGAAGTGCAGGCCGCCCTCGGCGTCTGGCGGATAATGCTCCTGGATGAAACGACGGGTGCGCCGGACCATCACCCGGTCCAGTTCCCGATGCAGCTCCCGGAGGCCCGCCGAGCCCTCCTCCAGCTGGTCGGCATCATCGCACAACCGGGAAATGCGCTGGAGCCAGACCTGTGAGCCGGGGCCGTCGAAAACGGGACTGTCCTGTGCCGCTCCGACCGCCCACCACAGCAGTTCCGCCAAGTCACGGCCGCGGTTGTGGATCGGGGTCGCCGTCAGAAGCAGCATCCGGGGGCGGCGCGGCTGCTGCTGGAGAAGGCTCTGGAGGGCTTCTTGGTACCGCGTCTCGGGATTGCGCAGATAGTGTGCCTCATCCAGCACCACCAGGCCGTAGGCGCGCCAGCGTGTTCGGGTGCGCCGGAGCTTGCGGACCCGGCTGACCAGCTGGTGGTAGCTGATGACGTGTACGCCATCAAGTTGCCACTCATCCAGCCGCACACGCCACACCGACTCCCGGATGTTGGCCGGACACACCACCAGCACGGGCTGGCCTTCTGCCTGGCGGATGCGCCGGATGATCTCTCCGGCTACGTAGGTCTTGCCCAGGCCTACCTCGTCCGCGACCAGCACACCGCCATGGCGTTCCATGACGGCCATCGCCTTGGCCACGCCGTCCAGCTGGAAGGGCCGCAGCCTCAGCCGGGACGGCGCGGCATTGACCTGATCACCGAAGCGCTGGCGCAGCATCCGCAGGTACACCAGCTCCGGGGCGTAGGGGCACAGTCGCTCGTCGATCAGGCCGGCCATGTCGTACGGAGCCGACAGTTCCCACCACTGGTTCGCTCGGGCCGCGGAGTGGTTGCTTTGCTGCCTGGACACGGCGCAACCCAGCTCCGCGCTGGTACGCAGGCCCGGCAGCGTCAGGTTGAACGAGCCCATCACCGTCTCCCAAGACCCGTCCCGCATCCGGACGGAGAAGACCTTGGCGTGCATGAACCGTTGCTCAAGGCGTCGGCACTGCATGAGCGGGTGGCGCAGCAGCTGCCGGAGGTCGTTCAGGAAGCGCACATAGCTGGCGTCCGTGGGGAGACCGTCCAGCTCGGCCCGCAGGTAGTCCTCGGCCTGGCGCAGCCCGTCAGCGACACCCTGCGCATCGTCTTCGAGGACGGGGCGAACAAGAGCGGCCCGTTGCTGCATCTCGGCACCGATGAGCAACCGCACCGGCACTCCGGCGTCCAGGGCCGCCCGCAGGACGGGGGCGAGCACGTGCAGGCCACGGAAGCTGGCGTAACCGGCGGCAAGAAAGATTTCTTGGCCTTGGGCGCCCGTGGTCTGCAGCCACTGGCGCAGAACGCCGCCGACGGTAAGGCCGTCCTCGTTGGCGTACAGGCCGTCCATAGTCCACTCGGGGCGCGTCGAGGAGAGGGAGACTGCCATCACCCTTCCGCCCGGGCCGCGTCGTTGAGGTCACCGATCTCAGCGAGAAAGCGGTTGATGGTGTCCAGCATCTTGGACGTGCGCTCTTTCAGCAGCAGCTCGGCATCGTCACCGATACCGTGACGCGGCCTGGTCAGCTGGTGCCCGGCCAGGCGGCCGGGCGCGGTGTCCAGCGCTTCGAAGGCACTACGGTTCCAGCCCCCGGCCTCGGAGATCGCGGCCTCGCTCCGGGACGACAGGAAGGCCCAGGCAGACAGGGTCATCCGGGCGTCCACTGCAGTCCACAACGGGCGCGGCTGCATGCGGGGATCCGGGAACACCATCGAGGGCTCGGCCAGGTCGACGACGGGGCCGGCGACCTGGCGGGCGCAGGCCATCGCGTACAAGGTGCCGGCCGCACCCCAGGTCCGCCGTCCCTGGAGAGAGCGCCGCGCCAGATCATCTTCGGTCACCTCGGGGGGCGGCCCGGAGAAGTCCCAGCTGGCCAATGCGGCGAAAGCCTCCTGCGGCTCCGTGGCCTTCTGCACCGTCCGGATCAGAGACACAGGACTTCTTCCGCGGGCCGTCCGTGCGAACAGGTGGCCGACGGCGCTTCGGGCCAGCCACCGCCAGGGAAACGAAGCAGACGTGGTTTGCGGGAACCGGTCGAACAGCACTCCGAGCAGCCGAACCGGGGCCTGTGACCACAGCAATGGATCGGCGACTACGCCCTGGTCGTGCAGGAAGACGATGATGTTGCGTACGGCGACGTCGGTGCGCTGGGCCGAGTGCCGGATGACCTCCGGATCCGCCCAGCGGCCATGCTGGCGTTGGGCGGCGGGTGGCAGCAGATCCTGCAGTACTTGGTTGACCTGCTTGCGGGTGATCGTCTTGCCGAGCCCGGTGGTCCCGGCATGTCGCACCAGGGGATCGACGTAGTCCCGCTGAAGCTCTTCGCAGGCGATGCTCAGGGAGCACAGAGCGCGTTCTTCCGGCCGCAGATTCGGATTGCGGCGAACGAAGTTCTCCGCCGCGGATTGCCCGTCCAACTGCAGCCATTCCATCGCCAGAGGACGAATCAGCAGCCGCGCCCGCACCTCGTGAGCTGCATCCAAGAGCCGGCCGTCGTCACTGTTGTAGGCCGCGTCAGCCAACAGACGACGCATGTCACCACCTGGCTCCCCGACAAGGTCGGCCAGCCGTACGTGCCCCGCCTTGCCCGGCACGTACGGCCTAAAGGAGACGTTTTCCGGCGGGCCGAAGACGACTGCGACCTCGAGCTTAGGTCCGCCCAGCTTCTCCCACCGCTCCGCCGAGAACCATCCCGGTCTGCGGCCGAAGGCCCCCAGGTAGGCCGTGGCTCGCTGCTGACCGTCCAGGATCCACCGGTCAGCCCCGCCGCCTTCCTGCCCGTACCTCCCCCCGGACGGGTTTTCACCTGGGGGAGGTACCCAGATCAGCATCGACCCAGGGTGAAGCCCCCGGTATGAGGAGTCCATCAGCGCCGAACTGAACTTCGGGTCGCAGCGCAGTGCTCGCTGCATCGGAGGGATGCCGTACACCCCGGCCTCTGCTTCCTGTAGGAACTGCTGCAATTCCATGCTTGGTACCTTCATGCCTGCCTCCTCGGTGCACGAACAGTGACAAACCGGACTTTAAGTGATGGGTGTGACAATCGGCCTGCATGGCCTGCGGGCCTCCGTGCTACTCGCTGCGAAATGCGTCCGGGCGTGAGGTTCGCCGCCCGCCTGTGTCTTCTGCGGGGCGAAGTTCGCCGACGGCCGTTGGAAGGTCGGGGAACTGCTTGCAGTCCAGATCCTGGACCGCTTCGCCGCCAGCGCCTGGCTGCTCGACGGACCCGGTCGTCCGGAATGCCGTCGGCGCGCTGTCGCTGCGGGTGGAAGACACGCATAACCGGACCCGGCATGAACGGGACACTGGCCACCCACCCGGTTTCTGCGGGGCATGGCCAGGATCGAATGCTGCTGAGACCAGTCTGTATGCATCGTTCTCGACACATGGTTGATTGTCGTACTCGACACATGCTCTACTGGCGGTATGGCAACTCCCAGGCTGACCAAGCCGACCATCGCTGTGCTGGAGGTGCTGCTGTCCGCGTCCGATGACGCCCCCGCGTGGGGGTTGAGCATCTGCCGTGACGCCGACCTCGGATCCGGCACCGTCTACCCGATCCTTGACCGCCTCAAGACCTACGGCTGGGTGACCACGCGCGTCGAGGCCGAACCTCACCCGGGACGTCCTCCGCGGACCTACTATGCGCTCTCTGGAACTGGCCGGGCGCAGGCCCATGCGGCTCTGGAAGCCCGCCGTGCACGTCGCCTGCGCCTGCCGGGGTTTGCCGGGGGCGCCGTGTGAACAGGCGCCCACAGGTGAAGGCCGTCCTGCGCCGCATCGCGGCGAAGTCCGCGTTCGGTGTCCTAGCCGCGGCTTCTGGTCTCGGCGCTGTGTTCAACGGCTTTTTCTGGTGGAGGTACAGCAGTACGGTCTCGCTCTGCGCGTCTATCCTCGGACTTCTCATGAGCGGCTCGGCGGCTGCGTCCATTGCGTCCATTCGGCAGCGTAGGTTCAACCGTGCTATGTCCCACGCACGCCAGTGCCTTGCTGCTGCCAACAGAGCGCGGGCGGAAATGGAACATGCGAAGCATTCAGCCGAAGAGGCTATACACGTAGCTCGCGAGGCGTTGCACGCCGCCCAACGTGACCTGCAGGCGGGACTTCACGATGAGGAGGAAGCCGCCCGCGGGTTGCAGGAGCTTACTGTCCATAGGGACCGCGTACGAGCCCTTCACGATTACACAGTGGTCGTGGCTGCCCAGGCCGAGGAAGCGAAAGCGCGGTTGGAGCGAGCAACTGTGGAGGCCGAGCGAACCGCGGAACGCCTACTGCTATCCCGCGTGTGGCGATGGTTGCGGGGCACCGGTGCGGACCGGGTTAGCGCCCGGCTCACGCTGATCGCCCTCGCGCTCGCCGGCTCCCGAAGGGAAGCCATTCGGGATGAGTGGGAGGCGCACTTGGCGGGCGCGCCTGAAGAGGGTTTCACTGTCCGTCCCGCCGTCCGCGTCAAATACTCCCTTGGCTTTATCCTGGCGGCCTTCCGCTTCCGTCTGAGCGACCTCGCTGCCCCGGTGTGGAGACCGGTGGACTGGGTCCTTGCGGCTGACAACCGCGTCAACACGACGATCAGCTCAATCGTTGGGGCGCAGGCGATCTTTATCGTCGGCGACGGAGGTCTGCAGGCGCTCGTTACGGAGGTCTGGGAGCCGTGCGGGCTTCTCGGAGGAGCCCTGTACCTACTGGTCCGATTTCTCAGAAGGAGGCGGGGGATAGAGATCGCTGGACAGAGCCCGCCGAACGATCGACCGGACGCCTAACACCGACCGCAGTGCCAGCCCCGGACACGATGTTCGGGCTCTGCTGATCGGCTTCGGCTGTCCCAAGGAAACGGGGCCGGGGGGGGGGGGGCCCGGGCCCCCCCCCCCCCGCGGGGGCCGGTGGGGTGTAAACAAAAAAGAGCCCACCCCAGAATAAAAAAAA
>NZ_JBHWHY010000091.1:0-17585 GCF_042732265.1 Streptomyces sp. NPDC059788
TCACAGCAGATGCCGCGACCGGAGGTCCGCCACGTACTTGGTGATCAGGTCCTGCGACAGATGGGGGATGTCGTTCTCCTGGTCGAGAGCGGCCGCCCGCACTGCCGCGCGGAATCGGTCCGCCGGCAGTGCGGAACCGGGCAGGGGCTCCTCCGGCCTCGCGAAGGCGTGCAGCAGGGGCAGCAGCGAATGCTGCCTCTGCCGGTCGGGCAGAGCGCGCATGGCGGTCTCGAAGCGGTCGAGCCAGTCGTCGTAATCGTGGACGCGCGCCAGAGGGTGTCCGGCGGCCGCCAGCCAGCCGACGAACGTGTCGAGTGAGATTCCGTCCTCGTGCGGGTTCACCACGTTGAAGGTCCGGTACCCCTCCCGTATGTCGTCGCCCAGCGAGGCGATGGCCCGTGCCGTGAAGTCCACGGGGAGCGCGTCGTAGTGCCCGTCTGCGTCACCGGCGGCGCCCTCGGCGTAGAAGCTGCCGGGGGCGATTCCCGTGGCCAGCAGGCTCAGCAGAAGGCGGCTGAACACGTCCGTGATGTTCAGCTGGCCCCGGTAGCGCCGGTGCGCGAGGATCAGGTTCGAGCGGAACACGGCGACCGGCACACCGAACGTGTCGTGCGCCTCGCGCAGCAGTACCTCGCCCGCCCACTTGCCGGCCGCGTACCCGTTCGCGTAACCGCCGTCCAGGTCGCGTACCCCGCAGGCCGTACGGATGTCCGCCGCCTCGTCGGCCGCGTCCTCGGCCCCGAAGGTGACGGCGACCGTCGACAGGTAGGTGAACCGCTTGATCCGGGACGTGACCGCGAGCCTGATCAGCTCGGCGGTGCCCAGCACGTTGGGGCCGAACATCTGGTCGTACGGCAGGAGATGGTTGACGAGTGCCGCCGGGTGGACGATCAGGTCCACGGCGTCCGCCAGTCGCTGCCAGGTCTCCTCGTCGAGCCCGAGGCCGGTCTCCCCGATGTCGCCGGCGACCACCTCCAGGTGCCCGGCGGCCAGGTCGTGGTAGTGCCGGAGGAGTTCCGGGTCGCCGCTGTCGAAGGCCGCGTCGAGCCGTGCCCGCGCCGACTCGCCGGTGCTGCCGCGGACCACACACACCAGCGTGCCGCCGCGCTCGGCGACGCGCTCCAGCCATTCGAGGCACAGGAAGCGGCCCAGGTAGCCGTTGGCGCCGGTCAGCAGGACGGTCCGGGCCTCGGGCAGCGGACCGCCCGTCCTGCCGGTCTCGGCCACGGTTTCCGCCTTCGCCATGGTCTCCGCGTCGAGGAACGCGTCCAGTGTCAGGTCGCTCGCCGCGAGCCGCGTCGCGCCCGGTCCGTGGACGCTGTCGGCGGTCGGGCGCCGGTGTCCCGACGCGAGGGCCTTGTCGAGGTGATCGGCCACCTGCTGAAGGGTGTTGACCGGGTTGATGACGACGTCGACAGGGACGTGGACGTGGAAGATCTCCCTCAGCAGCTGCGAGAACGACAGCGCGGAGAGGCTGTCACCGCCGAGTTCGTGGAAGCGCGTGCCGGGCCCCACGTCGCCCTGCCGGTGACCGAGCAGCGCTCGGGCGGCCCGGAGCACGGTTTCCAGTGCCGGCCGGGACGGGCCGGCCTGGCGCAGTGCCTGGAGTTCGTCGGCCCCGCGCTCGGTCA
The DNA here is from genome assembly GCF_042732265.1 of Streptomyces sp. NPDC059788. NCBI lineage: Bacteria > Bacillati > Actinomycetota > Actinomycetes > Kitasatosporales > Streptomycetaceae > Streptomyces > Streptomyces sp. NPDC059788. Next base: position 1,632 of record NZ_JBHWHY010000091.1, read on the forward strand.
GCTCGGTGTACAGCTCTTCGAGCCGCTCGCCGTAGCGCTTCGTCAACGCGGGACGCAGCAGCTTGCGCACTCCGGAGAGCAGCCCGTTCCGCTGGCTGAACGGCTCGGTCTCGATGAGGAAGTCCCGTGGGATCTCGTACGGGTTGAGGCCCGCCTCGGTGGCCAGACGCTGCAGGGACTCGCGCAGGACCGGCCGGAGGCGCCGGGTGTCCCCGCCGGCGCGGTCGAGCGCGTCCTGTGTGGGCACGAGGACCGCGAGCAGGTAGGCGCGGGCGCTGTTGCCGTACACGAAGACCTGCCGGACGACCGGGCTGCCGGTGAAGAGGGCTTCCAGGCGGGAAGCGGCCACGAACTCGCCCTGTGACAGCTTGATGACGTTGGAACGGCGGTCGACGTACACCAGCTCGTCGGGGCCGGTACGGGCCATGATGTCGCCCGTGTGGTAGTAGCCGTCCTCGTCGAAGACCTGGGCGGTGGCGTCCGGCCGCTGGTAGTAGCCGGGAACGAGCCGGTCGGACTTGATCAGCAGTTCGCCCCGGGGGTGCGGTGAGTCGGTGCCGAAGTAACCCAGCTCGGGCACGTCCGCAAGTTTGTGGTCGGTCACCGGCGGGCGCAGCACCCGGCCGTCGAGGGAGACGATTCCGGCTTCCGTCGACCCGTAACCGTCGAGCATCCTGACGTGCAGACAGCTCTCGACGAACGCCGCCGTCTCCGCGCTCAGCGGAGCCGACGCGGTGACGGCCCACAGGAGGCGGCCGCCCAGGGTGTTCTCCCGCAGCTCCTCCTTCACGCGGTCCGCATGCCCGGCCGTGTCGCCTCCCTCCCCCGCCTCGTTCCGGCGGGTCACCTCGCTCTGGTAGCGCTGCAAGAGCATGTCGCAGATCCGGGGCACCATGATGAACTCGGTGGGGCGGACCAGGGAGAGGTCCTCGAAGAGGGTCGACAGGTCGCCCGACGCCACGAAGCAGGCGGTGCCGCCCCTGGCTAGCGTGCCGTACAGCGCGCCCCGGCCCATCATGTGGCTCATGGGCATGTAGTTGAGCACGATGGACGGCCGTGTCTCCCGGCCGGGGACGAAGTCCACCCAGAACTGCTTGACCAGGCGCTCGGTGTACATGGCGCCCTTGGGGGTGCCCGTACTCCCCGAGGTGTAGATCAGCGCGCTGAGCGTGCCGGCCGCCGATCCCTCGGGGACGCGGGGCGCCGGTGGCAGCGTCCGCCCCCGTTCGATGACCGACGCCTGCGTGTCCAGGGCGACGCCTTCGCCCCGCGCCGCGAGCCGGCCGCGCGCGGAGTCCAGCGCCTCCTGGTGAGCGGTGCTCTCGGGATGGTGGCCGAAGACGACGATCCTGCCCAGCGACGGGGCGTCCGCCGCGATCTGGAGGGCGACCTCAAGGTGCGCCACGTCCACCGCGAGCAGGCGCGGTCCGGTCTGCGCCACGATGGGGGCCAGTTGCCCCGCCGGGGCTCCGGCCTGGAGGGGAACGCTCACCGCACCGGAGCGGACGCACGCCAGATCCACCACGGCGTACTCGGCGCTCGTGGCACCGAGAACCGCGACGAAGTCACCGGGGCCCACGGCGTGGTCGGGGTGGTGCCGCCACTCGGAGGCCACCGCGCCGGCACGTTCCCACAGTTCGCCGTAGGTGATCGTGTCGAACCGCTCCAGGAGGCGCAGCGTGGTGCGTCCCGTATCCGGGTCGGTGACCGGCTCCGTGGCACGCTCGCCCAGGGCGGGGCGGTCCGCGTACCCGTCCATCACCGTGGCGACGAGTTCGGCGAGCGGCAGATCCGGCCGCCGGATCGCCTCGCTGACGGCATCCAGGGGCAGTGCGGCGCGGAACTGCGGATCTGTCGCGTACAAATGGGCGCCGCGCCGGGCGGTACGTGCGCCGAACTCGTCGGGCGAGGGCTGCGAAGCGGACATGGGTGATCTCCTCTGTGGCCTTGAAGGCCCGTTCACGGGGGGTCTGCACTGCAACGGAGCAAGGAGCGACGGAACAAGGAGCGACGGAACAACGGGTCATCGGAGCAACGGAGCAACGAGGCAACGAGGCAACGAGGCAACGGATCAACGGGTGGAATGGCGCACTTGGCGGTTTCGTCCCGCGCCGTATCCGGCACCTGCCATGGCGCAGCTGAGGACGATCAGGACCACGAGCGGAAGGGTCCAGCTGCTCGTGGTGTCGTGCAGGATGCCGAGGAGGAGGGGTCCGGACGCCGCGACGAGGTAGCCGATGGACTGCGCCATGCCTGCCAGCGCGGCAGCTTCGCCGGAGCCGCCGGCGCGTTCGCTCTGGAAGGTCAGCGCGAGGACGAGGCAGGCGCCGCCGCCCATTCCGAGCAGGGTGCACGCCAGTACGGACAGCGCGGGGGCGGACACCAGCACGGCGAAGCCACCGGCCACAAGAGCCGAGGCCCCGGCGGCGACCCATCGTTGGTCGTGACGGCCCCGGGTGAGCAGGGGCAGGAGACTGCTGGCCGCCAGGGAGATCAGCTGGTAGTAGAAGAGCATCCATCCGGCCGTGGTGCTGGACGTGCCACGGTGGATCAGAATGCTGGGCAGCCACGCGACGGCGGTGTAGAAGGCCAGGGACTGCAGGCCCATGAACATGCTGACCTGCCAGGCCAGCCGCGAACGCCAGGGGACCGGACTGCGGCCCGTACCGGTGGAGGACTGCGGCCGGTCGCCCCGCATCCGGGGCAGCCAGACGAGGAACGCCGCGACGGTGAAGGCGACACCCCAGGCGAGAGCGGTGTGCCAGGACCCCGGCACGGCGTGGGACAGCGGCGCGGAGATCCCGGAGGAGACCGCGGCCGTGACGCCCATGACGGTGACGTAGAGAGCGCTGACGCCCTGGATGCGGTGTGCGGGCACGCTCCGCCTGATCAGCGCGGGCAGCAGCACATTGCCGAACGCGATGGCGGCGGAAAGGATCACGGTCCCGGCGAACAGGCAGAGCACCGAGGGAAGCGAGCGGACCACGGTGCCGACGGCCAGCGCGCCGAGGGCCGCCACCAGCAGGCGCGCGGTGCCGAACCGGTGCGACGCCCGGGCCACCAGGGGCGACGTCGCGGCGAACGTCAGCAGGGGGAGGGTGCTCAGCAGCCCGCCCCAGCTCGATGTCAGGCCGCTGCCGTGCTCGATCGCCGGCAGTAGCGTACCGACACCGGTGAGCGTCGTACGCAGGTTCGCCGCCACGAGGCAGATCGCGAGGACGAGCCCGACCGACACGACAGGCCGGGTGTGGTCGGCGGTCGGCGTCCCGTCGGCGGTCGGTGTCCCGGAGGCGGAGCCCTGCCGGGATATCGGAGACGCCTGCGGACTCACCGCCTCTCCGCCCCGGGAGGCGCGTCGGTTTCGCGAGGTGCGTCGGTTTCGCGAGGTGCCCCGGCTTCGTGGTCGCGGGTGAGCTGGACGATCGCGGCCGCGGCGGCGCGGGCTCCGTTCTCGTCCCGGGCCTCGATCGCGTCGACGAGCCGCCTGTGCAGGCGGGCGTGTTCCTCGGCACCGGCGGCGTCCCAGGGCAGGCCACCCAGGGAGGAGGTCAGAGCCGTACCGAGGTAGTCGTACACCTCGATCAGGAGGTCGTTTCCGCTCGCCCGGACGACGGCCCGGTGGAACAACGCGTCGACGCCGCCGGCCGCGGACATGTCCGCACCGGCACAGGCCACGTCGGCGTCCGCCAACAGCTCTCTCAGCTGCTGCAACTGCTCCTCGCTGCGGCGCAGGGCGGCGGCTCCCGAGGCGTACTCCTCCAGGACGGTACGCAGTTCGAGAACGTTGTCCCGCTCGGCGGAACTCGCTCGCCGCACCATGACCGACTGGAGCTCGCTCGACGCGCGGACGTAGGTGCCGTCCCCTTTCCGGGCTTCCAGCAGGCCCAGGTGCACGAGCGCGCCGATCGCCTCCCGCAGGGTGCTGCGTCCGACCCCGAGTTCCTCCATGAGGACCTGCTCCGGCGGAATGCGCGTTCCGACCGGCCATCCGCCCGCCTCGATGTGCGAGCGGAGGCTGTCCACGAGCTGCGCGGACAGGCTTGCCGCCCGTTGCGGTGTACTGATGCGCTTCATGGAGACACCATACATACAAACGTCAGACATTTGAACATCACATGAGCCCGGCCCTCAGGTACCTCACCCAGCCCTCCCAGCGCTCCCCGAAATCAGTCGCCCGTCCTCGGCCCGTCCGGTACGGTCGCGGCATTGTCCGCTGCCGGGAGCCCGTGTGGACGGCGGGTTGCCCTCCCGGCGGTTCCCAGCCCGAGAGCAGGTTGCGTCATGGCATGTCGGATCAGTGAACTCGTGCTGGGTTGTCGCGACCCCGAGGCGCTGGCGCGGTTCTGGTGCGAGGTCCTGGACTTCGTCGTACTCGACCGCGAGGACGACGGCACGCTGGAGATCGGGCCGCGCGAAGGGTTCGGCGGCCCGCAGCCGACGATCATCCTCAGTTCCCGGGACGAGCCGGAGAGCGGGAAGTCCCGGCTGCACATCGACGTCAACGCCACCGACCGCGAGCAGGACGCCGAGCTCGAACGCCTGCTGAAGCTCGGTGCGCGCCCGGCCGACATCGGCCAGACAGGGCAGGAACCCTGGCACGTCCTGACCGACCCCGAAGGCAACGAGTTCTGCCTGCTCAAGGCCCGCCTCAACCCCCTCTGACGCGCGCCTGCACAGCGGTCACGCCTCGGCACCGGCCCGTACGGCGCATTCGGGATAACGGAACCGGATACATGACGGCACTTGAATCCTGCCCCTTCATGGAATCCTTCATCTTCGTGCGTCACCTCGACGGGCTCCGCTGTCACTTCGCACGTGAGGGTGAGGCGGCCAAGTGTCCCCGTGGTCAAATGCTCACGTGGCCGGGCTCTCCGGCCGCTGCGGGCAGCCGTGGAGGAAGCAGGGGGTGCGAGTGCGCGTGGACGCGTCCGCAGAGCGGCGGGGCGATGTCGTGGAGCAGCCGTTCTTGATGCCGGTCACCGATGTTTTCGGCCGGGAGCAGGGCAGAGCGGTCCTGGTGACGGGCGCGGTCGAGCGCGGCCGGATACGCGCGGGCGACGAGGTGGAGTTCGTCGGCCTCGGTGGTGACGCCGGTGCCGTCGTCGCGGAGATCGAGGTGGGCGGGCGGCGCGTCGACGAGGCGGGTGCGGATACGCGCGTGGGCCTGCTGCTGCGGGGCGCGGCCACGGGAACGGCCGAGGCGGGGCAGGTGCTCGCGGCGCCGGACTCGATCGACGCCTGGACCGGCTTCACGGCGGACGTGACCCTGCTGTCGGAGGAGCAGGGCGGTGCGGAAGTACGCACCGGCCGGCGCCTCCAGTTCCACCTGCGCAGCGCCGTGGTACCGGGCGTCGTGACGCTGCCGCCCGGCACCGACGTGCTGCATCCGCTGCACACGGGCACGCTGACGGCCGTACTGGAACGGCCCGTGGCCCTGGAGCCGGGGCACTTCTTCGCGTACCGGCGGCACGGCCGTGCCGCCGGCACCGGCACCGTGACGCGGCTCCTGCGCTGAACGGCCGGGGAGCGCCGCCGTCAGGCGACCGGCTCACCTGGGCTCGCCTCCTCCGTTATCGCCCGGATCACGTGCCGTGCGTTGCGCGCCATCGCCGGGTTCGTCCGCCGGTAGTACGGCAGCGCGATCAGCGCCTGCGAGAGCGTCCGCCCCCGGCCCCGGCGCCAGGTCGCGTCGTCCTCGCCGAGTGCTTCGCGGAAGACCTTCCTGGCGTCGGCCGGCAGCAGGTTCCACGCCGGGAACAGGTCGCAGGCCGGATCGCCCGCTCCCGTACATCCGAAGTCGATCACCGCGGTCAGCCTGCCGCCGTCCACCAGCAGGTTGCCCGGCATCAGGTCGGCGTGCAGCCACACCGGCGGTCCGTCCCAGCCCGGGGCCCGCAAGGCGTCCTCCCACACAGCGGTCACCACGTCGCAGTCGACACCCTCCTCCGGGATGCCGCGCAGTTCCTCGATGGCCCCTCGGGTCCCCGCGTCGAGCGCGGTGACCGGTCCGCCGCGGTGGGCCCGCGGCGCCCCCGGCACGGTGACGCCCCGCATCGCGGCGACGAACCCGGCCAGATCCTCGGCCAGCCGTACGGGGTCGGTCAGCGCGCCCTCCTCGGGGGGCTCGCCCGGCAGCCACCGGTGCACCGACCACGGCCACGGAAAGCCCGCGGCGGGCTCCCCGGCCCCCAGCACCTCGGGAACGGCGACGGGCAGCAGGGGCGCGAGGCGGGGCAGCCACTCCTGCTCCAACAGCACGTCCCCGGCCCCGCCCCCGACGAGCGGCAGCCGTACGACCATGCTGTCGCCCAGCCGGTACATGGCGTTGACCGTGCCGCCGGACGGGAACCGCTCGACCGCCAGCCCCGCCCACCGCGGGAACTGTCCGGCGACGAGCCGCCGCACGAGGGCGGCGTCGACGGGGTGCTGGCCTGGGTGCATCGGTCCGGTGCTCATGGGACGCCATCCGACCGCCGCTCGCGGACGAGCGCAAACGGTTTTCCCGCTGGTGGTCCGGGCTACGCCGGCGCGGCACCCCACCTGCACGCCCCGCGCCGCTCCCCACCCGCGCGGCCCCCGCGCCGATCTTCACTCGCGAGGGTGGCGATCCGGAATGTCCGCCTCACCGGCTCCGCTCCGGCGGGACACTCGACGAGCCCGAGTGGTGTGGCGGGAGTGGGAGACGGTGACGACGGAAGACGAGACGGGGGCGGACGGCCGAGGCCGGGGGCCGCTGGACACGGGCGTACGCAACGAGGTGGTGGCGCCCGTCGAGGGACACGTGGTGCAGGCCGGGGTGGTGCACGGCGGGGTGCACATCCACGCCGGGCGGGAGCGGGCGGCGGTGGTGCCGCGCCAGTTGCCGGCCGCGCCGCGCTGGTTCGCCGGCCGGGCGGCGGAACTGGCCTCGCTGACGGCCGCCCTGGGCGGGGCGGCGGAGCCCGGGGCCATGGTGATGATCTCGGCGATCGGCGGGGCCGGCGGGGTCGGGAAGACCTGGCTGGCCCTGCACTGGGCACATCAGCATGCCGACCGGTTCCCCGACGGCCAGCTGTTCGTGGACCTGCGGGGGTTCACGCCGCTCGGGGAGCCGACGCCCGCCGCCCAGGCGCTGCGCGGTTTCCTGAACGCCCTCGGCGTGGACCCGGCCGACGTACCGGCGGACCCGGACGCGCGGGCCGGGCTCTACCGCAGCCTGGTCGCCGGGCGGCGCATGCTGATCGTGCTGGACAACGCCCGCGACACCACGCAGATCGCCCCGCTGCTGCCGGGCACCTCGGCCTGTACGGTGCTGGTGACCAGCCGCCGCTATCTGGCCGGCCTGGTCACCACCCACGGTGCCCGCTCGCTGGACCTGGACGTGCTGTCCGCGCCGGAGGCCCGCCAGTTGCTGGTCGACCACCTGGGCGGCGAGCGGGTCGCCGCCGAGCCCGAGGCGGTGGACGCGTTCCTGGAGTGCTGTGGCGGGCTGCCGCTGGCGTTGAGCATCGTGGCCGCCCGCGCCACCGCCCACCCCGGCTTCCCCCTGGAACTGCTGGCCGAGGAACTGCGCGATCACGCGACCCGGCTCGACGAGCTGGATGCCGGTGAGATCCCGCTGAACCTGCGGGCGGCGTTCTCGTCCTCGTACCACGCCCTGACCCCGGAGGCGGCCGTCCTGCTCGGGCTGGCGGGCCTGGCACCGGGGCCGGACATCAGCCTCCCCGCCGCGGCCTCCCTCGCCGGGCTGCCCGCGGCGCGGACCCGCGCGCTGCTGCGGGAGCTGGAAACCGCCCACCTGGTGGCCCAGCCGGTGCCCGGGCGCTATCGGCTGCACGACCTGATCTGCCTCTACGCCTCCGAGCAGGCGAGGCAGCACCAGGCGGAGGGCAGCCGCGACGACGCGTTGCGGCGGCTGCTGGACTTCTATCTCCATACGGCCTACGCCGCTGATCAAGTGCTCGATCCGCACCGCGAGTCGGTGACGCCGGACCCGCCGGCGGCGGGCTGCCGTCCCCATCCGCTGCCGGACGAGGCCAGGGCGCTGGCGTGGCTGGACGCCGAGCACCCGTGCCTGATGGCCGCTCAACGCCTGGCCGTGGAGCGGCAGTGGTACACGCCGGTGTGGCAGCTGGCCCCCACGCTGCACACCTACCACTGGCGCCGGGGGCTGCTGGCCGATCAGGTCGCGGTGGCACGTGCCGGGCTGGACGCCACCCGGCAGCTGGCCGACGAGGCCACCCAGGCACCGGCACACCGCCTCCTCGCCGAAGCCTGTGCCCTGGTGGGCCGGCACGCCGAGTCCCTCGAACATCTCCATCAGGCCCTCACCCTGGCCGAACGCACCGCCGACCTGCCGAGCCAGGCGCACACCCACCGCGTCCTGGCGTGGGCCTGGGGGCAGCAGGGCGGCTCCCAGCCGGCGCTGGACCACGCCACCCGGTCCCTGGGCCTGTTCCAGGCGCTCGGCGACCAGGAGTGGGAAGCCCGCGGACTCAACCAGACGGCGTGGTATTCCGTGCAGTTGGGCCACTACGACCAGGCTCTGGCCTATTGCGGAAAGGCCCTGGTTCTGCACCGCCGCCACCACAACCGCAACGGCGAGGCCCTGTCGCTCAGTGTCCACGCCTATCTGGGGCTGTGCACGGGCCGGCACCGCGATGTCCTGGAGCACGGGCGGCGCGCCCTCATCCTCTTCCGCGACATCGGCAACACCTACCACGAGGCCCTCCTCCTGGACGGTCTCGGCCAGGCGCACGCCGCCCTGGGGCAGCACGGCCAGGCCCGTGACGCGTGGCAGCAGGCGCTGGAGCTGTACCGGACCCAGCACCGGTCGGCCGAGGCCGAACGCCTCCAACTCCAGCTGTCCGAGCTGCGCGAGCGGCAGCGTGTGCAGGAAGAAGAGCCGGGCGAGGCGCTCCAGCCAATTGATCCACCGGGGCCTTCCGACGGCCCCCGGAGCGGTTGAGCCCGCGGCGGGAGCGTCAACAATGCGCAAAAAACAGCCGGAGTCAGGTCATCTCGCACCGAGCGCGCGGATGTGACCGGTCCGCCGTGCACGGCGGCGGCGAAAACCCCGCGACCGCCTGCGCATGACGGCATCTTCCGCATATCACGGCCCGGGAAGCGGAGCCTCTCCTCCCCCGGCTGAACGCATAATTCCGCCCCGGGACTTCACCCGAGTCCAGCTCTCACACACCGTCAACGCTGGAAGGATCTTGCTCCAGCGGGTATGTTTTCGTCCAGGCATCGCCGCCTGGTTCTACGGGGGACAACGAGGCGGCCCACGGGGGAACGAACGGGGGACCTTTCATCTCTTCTGCGTGCCTTGATCACGGCGTGTGACTCGACTCTGCCTACGCTGCGCACCGGATACGTCCGGCCGCCGCGTATGCCCACTTTCCATCACCTTGGATTCCAGTGATAGCAGAAGAAGTGTACGACCTGATCCCGGATGATCTCTTCATCCGGGTGGACCAACTGGTACCGGGAAGCTCCGTCTTCCTGAAACTCGAAGGCCTCAATCCAGCGGGTTCGGTGAAACTCAAGACGGCTGTCGCGCTCGTCGCCGACGCCGAGAACACCGGCCGCCCCTTTCCCGCCACCCGGCTCATCGAGTCCACTTCCGGAAATCTCGGAGTGGCCCTCGCCATGGTGTGCGCGGCCAAAGGGTACGCACTGACATGCGTGACCGATCCCAACGCCAACTCCCGGTCCGTACGCCTCATGGAGGCGCTCGGTGCCGAGGTGGTGGTGATCGACGTACGCGACGGCAACGGCGGCTATCTGCAGTCCCGTATCAACTACATCCGCGCGCGTCTGCGCCGCGAGCCGCACGCCTACTGGCTGAACCAGTACGCGAATCCGGCCGGGCCGCGGGCGCACCGGGAGCGCACCGGCCGCGCCCTGGTCGGGGCGCTGGGCCACCTCGACTACGCGTTCATCGGCGCCGGGACGACCGGGACGCTGATGGGCTGTGCCGAGTTCCTGCGGGCACACAGTCCGGCGACGCGCGTCGTCGCCGTCGACACGCTCGGGTCCGTCACCTTCGGCGGCCCGCCGGCCCGCCGGCACATTCCGGGGCTGGGCACGAGCCGCCGCCCGGAAATCCTGGACGAAAAACATCTCGACGAGATCGTGCTCGTACCGGGGGCCGAAGCGGTGGAAATGTGCCGGGTCCTCGCCGAGGAACGCGGTCTGCTGCTCGGTGGTTCCACCGGAACCGTGCTGGCCGCCGTACAGAACGCGGCGAAGGATATTCCGGAGGGCAGTGTCGTGGCGGCGCTCTCCCCCGACTTCGGGGAACGGTATCTGGACACGATCTACGACGACGTATGGGTGGCCGAACGCTGGCCGCACCTCCTCGGCCCGGAAACGGAATTGGACCAGGCGCGTGCCTGAGGAAAGGACATCCGGCATGTTCACTTTCGACGTGGTGCCCGGCGACTCCGTACTGAAGATCCTGCGGAGCCGGCGCGGCGATGTCCTGGACATCGTCGCCCGGACCTACCGCAGTCACGCGGCCGGTGAGACGGTCAACCCGGACAGCTATTTCCTGCGCTTTCCCGAGAAGCCGGACTCCCGGATCATCGCGCTGCCCGCTTACCTGGGCGGCAATGTCCAACTGGCCGGCATCAAGTGGATATCCAGCTTTCCGCGCAACACCGGGAACGGAATACCCCGTGCCTCGGCCGTCCTCGTCCTCAACGACTACGAGACGGGCTACCCGATCGCGTGTCTGGAGGCGGCGAACATCAGCGCCGCGAGGACGGCGGCCTCCGCCGCGGTGGCGGCGACCGCGCTGCGCCCGGCCGGTTACGGGGGAAGCCGTATCGCGGTGGTGGGCGGCGGCGTCATCGCCCGCAACATCTGCGACTACCTGCACGCGGCGGGCTGCGCGCCGGACGGCTACCTCGTCCACGACCTGCACGAACCGTCGGCGCAGGCGCTCGCCCGGCACATCCGGGAAACCCAGCGGCGCCCCGCGGCCGTCACCGGCGACCTCGGTACGGCGCTGGAGGCGGAGACGGTGGTGTTCGCGACGACCGCACTGGCGCCGTACGTCCACCGGCAGTTCGACGCCGGGCAGGTGGTACTCAACATCTCGCTGCGCGACCTCGCCCCCGAAGTGGTCCTGGGCGCGCAGAACGTCCTCGACGACGTCGAGCACTGCATGAAGGCCGACACCTCGCCCCACCTGGCCGAACAGCTCACCGGCAACCGTGACTTCGTGGCCGGGACGCTGGCCGGGGTGCTCAACGGGGAGGTGACGCCCGCAACGGACCGGCCGGTGATCTTCTCACCGTTCGGCCTCGGCGTCCTCGACCTGGCCGTGGGCGCGTTCGCCCTCCAGCAGGCGCGCGCCGAGGGAACGGCCGTCAGCGTGCCCGACTTCTTCGGGGAGACGCGCCGGTGGTGACCCAGGAGCACACGGAACGCCCGCCCGTCCTCGCGGTCATCGGCGTCGGCCCGCGCGGCCTGGGCGTCCTGGAGCGCCTCGTCGGCCACTGCGCGGCGCGGCCCTTCCCGGTCACCGTCCACCTCGTCGACCCGCGGCCGGCCGGCCCGGGTTTCCACCTCGCCGACCAGCCCGACCACCTGCTGCTGAACACGGTGTGCGCGCAGGTCACCGCGTTCGCCGACCCGCGGATGGTGGACGGCCCGACCGGGCCGGCGGGCCCCTGTCTCTACGAGTGGTGCCGCTCCCGGGACCTGCGCGTCGCGGCCGACGGCTACACCGTACGGGCGGGCCGGGGCCGGGAGATCGAGCCGAACGACTATCTGCCCCGGCGGCTGCTGCACGAGTATCTGACCTGGGCCACCGGCCGCATCCGTGCCGCGGCGCCCGACGGGATGCGGCTGGTGCGGCACCGGTCCCCGGCTCTCGACATCCGGCCGGGCGCGGCGGAGCGCGAGGCGGTCCACCTCGCGGACGGTACGGTCCTCGAAGCCGACGCGGTCTTCGTCACCGTGGGGCACCATTCCCTGTACCGCCCGGAGCGGGCGATGGCGGAGCCGCGGCTGGTGTCCCGCCCGTACCCGCTGCCCGGTGTGCTCGACGGCATCGCGCCCGGTAAGCGGGTCGCCGTCCTGGGGATGGGCCTGACCGCGATGGACGTCGTCGCCTCGCTGACGCTGGGGCGCGGCGGCCGGCACGAGAAGGCGGACGGCGACGGGCCCGGTGCGGCGCACGCGGCGGGGGACGACGGGTGCCGGGGACGCGGCGGGCGGCTCCGGTACGTGCCCAGCGGCCGTGAACCGCTCATCGTCCTGTCGAGCCGTACCGGCCTGCCGTCCTGCAGCCGCCCGCATCTGAACCCGGGCCGGCTGCGGTTCGTACCGCTCGCGCTGACCGTGGCGGAACTCGACGCGCGGCGCGCCGCCCGCCCCGGTGGCCGGCTGCACTTCGCCGACGACGTGCTGCCGCTCGTGGAAGCCGAGATGGAGCTGGCCTACTACCGTGCGGTGCTGGGTAACCAGGTGGGCGACTTCGCGGTGGCGGGCGCGGAGTTCGCGCGCCGCGCCGAGCACGTCGGCTGGCGGTCGCTGCTCGCCGAGTCCCGCGGGCGCCACGGTCCGTATCCGCTGCGGGGAGTGCTCGACGCCCCGGAGGGAGAGCGTCAGTGGGCGGGCCCGCGGGAGTACGCGCGGTGGTTCGCGGGCCGGGTCGCGGAGGATCTCGACGACGCGCGTACGGGGCTCGGCCGCAGCCCCCGCAAGGAGGCCCTGGAGGTGCTGCGGGACCACCGGGACGTCCTGCGGGCGGCCGTGGACGCGCCGGGTCTGGACGACGCCTCGCTGGACCGTTTTTTCGGCCCGTTCACCTCCACCGTCAACCGGCTGGTGATCGGGCCGCAGCTGGACCGCTCCGCCGAGCTGCTCTCGCTGCTCGACGCGGGGGTGCTGCGGCTGGGGCCGGGCCCGCGGCCCAAGGTCCTCGCGCCGTCCGGCAACGCCGCTTCGTGGCGGCTGGAGTCCACCTGTCTGGAGCGGCCCGAGACCGTCGAGGCCGACCACGTGGTGGCGGCGCACGTCGCCGAGCCGCCCGCCGACCAGTTGCCCGGCTCGCTGCTGGGCACGCTCGTCGCGGCCGGGCGGGTGGCCACCCTCGCCCGGCACGGCGGCAGCGCCACGGGCCTGCACGTCACCCGGGACGGCCGCGGCATCGACCCGTCGGGGACGGTGCAGTCCCGGCTGTACTTCCTCGGTCCGCACACCGAGGGCTCCAGCTACTACAACCACTACGTCCCGTCCCCCGGCGCGCCCTCGCGCGCGCTGATGGACGCCGAACTCGCCCTGCGTACCGCTCTCGACCCTCTGACTGCGAGGCCCTGATGAACGTCCGTGACACCTTCACTCCCTGGCGGCAGGAGTACCGCCCGGCGACTCGGGCCGCCCAGGGCGACGGCTGGCGCTCGCCGGCCACCGGGTCGATACCGCCGCCCGTCGAACTGGGGGCGACGTTCGCGCGCGACGGGCAGTACCGCTCGCCCGCCGGGCTGGCGTACCTCCGAGACCAGGGCACGCCGGGTTATGAGCAGGTCGAGCAGGTGCTGGCGGGCCTCGAAGGCGGCCGGGACGCGCTGGTGTTCTCGTCCGGGATGGCCGCCGCGACCGCGGTGTTCCAGGTGCTGCCCGCCGGGGCGCGGGTCGTGGTGCCGCGGACCATGTACTTCGGGCTCACCAAGTGGCTCGCCGAGTTCGGGGGTCCGCGCGGCCTGGACGTCGTACGGGTGCCGATGGACGATCTCGACGCGGTGGCCGCGGCGGTGGCGGCGGCGCCGACCGCGCTGCTGTGGGCGGAGTCCCCCGCGAACCCGACCTGGCTGGTGACGGACCTGGCGGCCTGCGCCGACATCGCGCATCGGGCGGGGGCGCTGTTTGCCGTGGACAACACCGTGCCGACGCCGGTGCACACCCGGCCGTTCACGCTCGGCGCCGACCTGATCATGCACTCGGGCACCAAATACCTCAACGGTCACACGGACGTGGTGGCCGGCTTCCTCGTCGCCGCGCCCCGGCCGGAAGGGGAGGACGGCGCGACGGCCGAGGCGCGGGAGGCCCTGTGGGAGCGGCTGCGGCTGCACCGCCGGCTCACCGGCCCGATCCTCGGTCCGCTGGAGACGTATCTGCTGATGCGCGGCATCCGTACGCTCTTCCCGCGGATGCGTCAGATATCGGCCACGGCGCAGGCGCTGGCCGAACACTTCGCCGATCATCCGCACATCGGCCGGGTCGCGTATCCGGGGCTGCCGGCCGATCCCGGCCACGAGGCCGCGGCCCGGCAGATGGCCGGGGGCTTCAGCGGGATGCTGTCCCTGCACGTCGCCGGGGACTGGCAACGGTCCCTGCGTACGGCGCGGTACTGCGAACTCTTCATCAGGGCGACGTCCCTGGGCGGGGTGGAAAGTCTGGTCGAACACCGCTACACCTTCGAGGGGCCGGGCAGCACCTCCCCGAAGGACATGATCCGCCTGTCCATCGGCCTCGAAGACCCGGCCGATCTCGTGGCCGACCTGGAACAGGCTCTGGAACGCGCCGCAAAGGAAGACCGTTGAGTTCGGACATCACGAGCAACATCCCGCCGACCGGCACCACTGCCCCGGCGGAGCCGCCGGCCGGTCCCCCCACGGAGGGCTCACCACCGGACGGCCCGCCCGGGGCACGGCCGGGGCTGTTCCGCGACGCCTCGCTGTCGGCCGTGCTGGCCGGCCTGGTGGCCGTCGTCGTGTCGTACTCCGGCCCGCTGGTCATCGTGCTGGCGGCCGCGGGCGCGGGGCATCTGGACCGCGCCCAGACCAGCTCCTGGGTGTGGGCGATATCCATCGGCAGCGGCATCACCTGCATCGCGCTCAGCCTGCGCACCCGTATGCCGGTCATCACCGCCTTCTCGACCCCGGGTGCGGCGCTCCTCGTCACGAGCCTGGGCGCGTACTCCTACGCGGAGGCCGTCGGCGCGTTCATCGTGACCGGCGCCGTCATCACGCTCGTCGGGCTGACCGGGGTATTCGGCCGGCTGATGCGGCAGATTCCGACGGCCGTGGTGTCGGCGATGCTCGCGGGCATCCTGTTCTCGTTCGGCACGGGGGTGTTCACGTCGCTGAAGACCGCGCCGTGGATCGCCGGTGCGGTCCTGGTGGCGTATCTGCTGGCCAAGCGGTGGATCGCGCGGTACGCGGTGCTGCTGGCGCTGGCGGCCGGGGTGGTGTTCAGCGCGGTCACCTCGCGGCTGGACATCCACATCGACCATGTGGAGCTGGCCAAGCCGGTGTTCACCGCCCCGGCGTTCTCGGCCGGTTCGCTCATCGGGATCGCCGTACCGCTGATCCTGGCCACCCTGGCCTCGCAGAACGCGCCCGGCATGGCCGTGCTCAGCGCGTCCGGCTACGAGCCCGAGGACCGGCTGCTCATCGGCTCGACCGGGCTGGTCTCCACGGCCCTGGCGCCGTTCGGGTCACATGCGATCAACCTCGCCGCGATCACCGCGGCGATCTGCACCGGCCCCGAGGCGCACCGCGACCCGCGCCGCCGGTACGTGGCCGGCGTCTCCTGCGGCTTCTTCTACCTGCTGATCGGCGCCTTCGGCTCGACGCTCGTCGTGCTGTTCGCCGGGCTGCCCAAGGAGCTGGTCGCCGCCGTGGCCGGTGTCGCGCTCTTCGGCGCGCTGGCCGGCGGTCTGACCGGCGCGGTCAAGGAGGAGAAGGACCGCGAGGCGGCCCTGATCACGTTCCTCGCCACCGCGTCCGGGGTGACCATCGCGGGCATCGGATCGGCCTTCTGGGGCCTGGTGTTCGGCGTCACGGCGCACCTCGTCCTGACGCGCCTGCGCACCGGGCGGGCGGCAGCGGCCTGATTCCGCGGCGGTTCGGGGGCCGGTAGGGCGGCCCCCGCCCCGCCCGCGGCCGTGCCGCGCGCGGGCGGGGGGGCGGGGTGGGCGTGAGGGGGCCGGGGTAGGATCAAGGGGCCCAGGGCTTA
>NZ_JBHWHY010000092.1:0-17062 GCF_042732265.1 Streptomyces sp. NPDC059788
GTCCGGGCACCGGGGCCCTTCTTTACGTACGTCAGCCGCGCCACTCCCGGGCGCGCAGCGGCAGCCCCGAGGCACCGGAGTCCGGCGTACGGACCGCCAGGACCTGGTTGACGCCTATGCGGTTGCGTTCGAAGGACAGCGCGGAGGCGGCCATGTACAGCCGCCACACCCGGGCCCGGCCCGGCGTCGTCAGCCGCACCGCCTCCTTCCAGTGCGCCTCCAGGTTCGCGACCCAGGCGCGCAGGGTCAGCGCGTAGTGCTCGCGGATCGCCTCCACGTCCCGCACCTCGAAACCGGCGTCCTCCAGCTGGCCGACGGTGCGGCCGACCGGCGCCAGCTCGCCGTCCGGGAAGACGTACCGGTCGATGAACTCGTCGACGTGGTACGCGTCCTCGTCCGCCAGCGGGCGGCGGGCGATCTGGTGGTTGAGCAGCCGCCCGCCGGGCTTGAGCAAGGCGTACAGGTCGTCGGCGTACTCGGCGTAGCGGGCGCGGCCGACGTGCTCGGCCATGCCGATCGAGGAGATCGCGTCGAACGGCTCGTCGTGGACCTCGCGGTAGTCCTGGACGCGGATCTCGACGCGGTCCGCGAGGCCCGCCTCGGCGACGCGCTTGCGGCCGTAGGCGGCCTGCTCCTCGGAGAGGGTGATGCCGACGACCCGTACGCCGTACTCGCGGGCGGCGTGCAGGGCCATCGAGCCCCAGCCGCAGCCGACGTCGAGCAGCCGCTCGCCCTCCTTCAGCCCCAGCTTGCGGCAGATGAGGTCCAGCTTGTCGCGCTGGGCGTCCTCCAGGGTCGCGTCGGGGCCTTCCCAGTACGCGCAGGAGTAGACCATGGACGGGCCGAGCACCAGCTCGTAGAAGTCGTTGCCGACGTCGTAGTGGTGGCTGATGGCCTCCTTGTCACGGCGCAGTGTGTGCAGCGGGCCGTGGCTCTTGGGGGCCTCCTCGGCGGGCGGCTTGGGCGGTACGGGGATGCCCGCCAGGGCCACCAGGTCGCGGGCGGCGGCACGGATCTCCGGCTTGGCCAGGGCCCGCAGGGCGGCGGCGCGCTGTGGCTTGCCGGCCGCCGTACCGCGTTCCCAGACCAGCCCGGACAGCAGGTCCAGCGCCTCGTACAGATCGCCCTCGACATCGATCTCACCGGCCACCCAAGCGCGCGCGAGCCCCAACTCGCCCGGCTTGAACAGCAGACGGCGCAGGGCGCGGCGGTTGCGGATGACGAGTGTGGGTGCGCCCGGCGGGCCGTACTCGCTGCGGTCCCAGGCGCGGATGCGGACCGGGAGCGGGGCTCCCAGCACCTCCTCGGCGAGCTTGGAGAGCCGTCCAGCGGCGTCGGCCATGTCGCACACCTCCGTGTTGACGAGAAGGGCGAAGAAGTTTCACCCACCACGTAAACGCCGTTCGGGAGCCCGGGTAGTCCCGTTCGTTCGTAAGGGAACAGCAAAACGACCGCGTTCCGCCACAACGAATACGCCGAAGGGACGGCCGCACCACGGATGGCGGCCGCCCCTTCGGCGGTGGTGAGCGGGTGACGTCCGCAGCCGGACGTCACTCCCCCGGGAAGGTCAGGAAGCCTTGGCCTTCGCCTTGTCGTCGTCCTTCGCCTTGTCGTCGGCCGCGGCGGCGGGCGCCGGGGCCGGCTTGGCGGCCTCGTAGAACTCCTCGCGGGGGTTCTCCATGGCGCCGAGCGAGGTGATCTCGCGCTTGAGGAACATGCCGAGGGTCCAGTCGGCGAAGACGCGGATCTTGCGGTTGAAGGTCGGCATCGCCATGCCGTGGTACGCGCGGTGCATGTACCAGGCCAGCCGGCCCTTCAGCTTGATCTTGGTCTTGCCGACGACGATCATCGCGACGCCCTTGTGCAGACCGAGGCCCGCGACCGCGCCCTTGTTGGCGTGGCTGTACTCCTTCTGCGGGAAGCCCCGCATACCGGAGATCACGTTGTCGCCGAGGACCTTGGCCTGGCGCAGCGCGTGCTGGGCGTTCGGCGGGCACCAGGCGTTCTCGTTGCCCGCCTTGCGGCCGACCATGTCCGGGACCTGGGCGTTGTCGCCCGCGGCCCAGATGTAGTCGCTGCCCTGCACCTGGAGGGTGGCCTGGGTGTCGACGTGGCCGCGCGGGCCCAGCGGCAGGCCGAAGCGGGAGAGCGCCGGGTTCGGCTTGACGCCCGCGGTCCACACGATGGTGTTGGAGTCGACCTCCAGGTCGTTGCTCAGCACCACGTGGCCGTCGACGCAGGACTTGGTGCTGGTGCCGAGGTAGACCTCGACCCCGCGGCTCTCCAGGTGCTCCTTGCCGTAGGCGCCGAGCTTGGGGCCGACCTCGGGGAGGATCTTGTCGGCGACGTCGACCAGCAGGAAGCGCATGTCTTCGCGCTTGACGTTGTTGTAGTACTTCGCGGCGTCGCGGGCCATGTCCTCGACCTCGCCGACGGTCTCCGCGCCGGCGAAGCCGCCGCCGACGAAGACGAAGGTCAGCGCCTTGCGGCGGACCTCCTCGTCGGTCGTGGAGTCGGCCTTGTCGAGCTGCTCCAGGACGTGGTTGCGCAGGCCGATGGCCTCCTCGATGCCCTTCATGCCGATGCCGTTCTCGGCGAGGCCGGGGATCGGGAAGGTGCGGGAGACCGCGCCCATCGCGATGACCAGGTAGTCGAAGGGCAGCTCGTACGCCTCGCCGACCAGCGGCGAGATCGTGGCGACCTTGCGGTCCTGGTCGATGGTGGTGACGCGGCCGGTGAGGACCTCCGCCTTCGGGAGCACGCGTCGCAGCGGCACCACGACGTGGCGGGGAGAGATGCTGCCGGCTGCAGCTTCAGGGAGGAAGGGCTGGTACGTCATGTACGAGCGCGGGTCGACGACCGTGACCGTCGCCTCGCCGTACCGCATCTTCTTGAGGATGCGGCGTGCCGCGTACAAACCTACGTACCCACCGCCTACAACGAGGATCCTGGGACGCTCCGTGGTGCTCATGTAATCGAGTATCCACCCCCACTTGGAGCACCCCTCGTGAGCCCCTTCACAAGGTCCTGGAGGGCATCTGCTACACTCCGCGCCCCCGTGATCGACGCCATAGCGCCGGAGGGGAACCACCGCATCCTCCGAAGCGTTGGACACCCCTGTTGATCAGGGATTGCGCCCTCGGACGCCACTGGACCACAGCGCGCGTAAGGATCTCTTTAACACCGCTGAAACCGCACATTTTTGCGGCCCCCGGGACCTACGGCCCAAGATCTAGGCCCAGGTGTCCGGTTTGTTCGCCCAGCGGGCGCTTTTTTCATGTGAAGAGTTTCACGAACTTTCTCGCAGAGAGGGCCCGAAAAGCCCTCCCGAGGGGGCCCGAACGACCCTGGACGGGGCGGGAAAGGGCGGTTGCAAGAGCTCGGCGAGCGCCACCCGACACCCCTCGATCGAGGAGTCGAAGGGCGTCAGTCTCCCATCGTGTACACCTTTGCGCGTACACTGGCTCCATGGCTGACAGCAGCGTGACGGTACGAGAAGCCCGTGCGCATCTCGCGGATCACATCAACCGCGCCGAGCAGGGCACCCCCACAGTGATCACTCGCAACGGCGTGCCGGTGGCGGCCGTCGTGCCGATCTCGGATTTCGACGCACTGGAAGAAGCGGCCGACGTGCTGCTCGCCAGAGAAGCGGAAGCGGTCCTCACGGAGGGGGGGGCGACGGTGAGCATGGCCGAGCTGCTTGCGGATCTGTTCACCGAGCACGACCGAGAGGCAGCGTGAAGTACGCATTCCGGTTCACCGTGGCGGCCCAGCGGCAACTGCGGGCCATCGACCGCCCTGCCGCCATGCGCATCCTGGCCGCACTGACCGCACTCGGCGAAGATCCGTACCGCGATGACGCCAACGTCAAAAAACTCACCGGCCGGTCAGGGCTCTACCGGCTCCGGGTCGGCAACTACCGAGTCGCCTACCAGGTCGAGGACGGCGAACTCATCATCCTCGTCGTCAGGGTCGGCGACCGGCGCGACGTCTACCGCAACATCTGACGGGCCGGCTTCCCGGGCCACCACGCCCCGGGAAGCCGGCCCTGCGCGCTATGCGTCGCCGTATGCGCAGCTCCAGGCGATCCCGTCCAGGATGTCGTGCTCCGAGACCACGACCTCCCCGGCGCCCACCCGTTCCATGATCGTCAGGAGGACGAGGGCGCCCGCGCCGATCACGTCCACCCGGCCCGGGTGCACGGCCGGGATGGCGGCGCGCTGTTCGTGGGTGGTGGTCAGCAGGTGGTCGGTGATCTCGCGGACCTTGGCGAGGGGGACGCGGGAGTGGTGAATGGCCTCGGAGTCGTACTCGCGGAGGTCCAGGGCGATGGCGGCGATCGTGGTCACCGAGCCGGCCAGGCCGACCAGGGTGGCGGTCTCGTCGAGGGGCACGGTCGCCGCGGCCTCGTCCAGCGCGCGGTCGATGTCCGCCTTTATCGCCCCGATCCGCTCCTCGCCGGGCGGATCGGCGAGGACCGCGCCGTCCCGTACGAGGTGGCGCTCGGTCATCCGTACGCAGCCGATGTCCACGGAGCGGGCGGCGCGCACGGCGTCGGCTCCCAGGACGAACTCGGTGGAGCCGCCGCCGATGTCGACGACCAGATAGGGCGTGTCGAGGTCGGTGCGGCCCGTCAGCTCCTTCGTGGCGCCGACGAAGGAGAACTCGGCCTCCTGGTCGCCGGTGATCACCTCGGGCTCGACGCCCAGGATGTCCACCACGCCGCGTACGAACGCGTCGCGGTTCTCGGCGTCGCGGGAGGCGGACGTGGCCACGAAGCGGACGGCTTCGGCGCCCAGCTCCCGGATCACGGCGGCGTACTCGCGGCAGGCCGCGAAGGTGCGCTCCAGGGCCTCGGGGGCGAGCCGCCCCGTACGGTCCACGCCCTGGCCCAGGCGCACGATCTGCATCCGGCGGTCGAGGTCCTTCAGCTCGCCGGTCGCCGGGTCGAGGTCGGCGACGAGCAGGCGGATGGAGTTGGTGCCGCAGTCGATGGCCGCTACGCGCTTCATGCGGTCCGCTCCCCTTCGCCCTCGGTGGTGTCCGGTCCGTCCGCGGTGTCCGCGCAGGGCGCCACGCACGGGCCCTTGCGCCACCACTGCGGCAGCATCGCGAGCGCCTCGTCGCCGAGCGGGTTGACGCCGGGGCCGGCCGCGAGCGAGTGGCCGACCAGGACGTGCAGGCACTTGACCCGGTCGGGCATGCCGCCCGCGCTCGGGAAGTTCTTCAGTTCCTCGATGGCGTCCCGGCGGCGGATGTAGTCCTCGTGGGCCGCCCGGTACTCGGCGGCGAGCTCCGGGTCCCGGCCCAGCCGCTCGGTCATCTCCTTCATCACGCCGTTGGCCTCCAGCGTGCCGATCGCGGAGGCCGCGCGCGGGCAGGTGAGGTAGTACAGCGTCGGGAAGGGGGTGCCGTCCTCCAGGCGCGGGGCCGTCTCGACGACGTCCGGCTGGCCGCAGGGGCAGCGGTGCGCGATGGCGCGCAGGCCGCGCGGCGGGCGGCCGAGCTGTTCCTTGAAGGCCGCGATGTCCGCATCGGTGGGCTCGGTGCGCTCGGTCTGCGGCGGGGGCATGAGGTGTTCAGACACGGACGTGGGTGCTTTCGGTCGTGGCGGTGGTGGAGGAGGAGGTGGCGCGGGCGCCGTATGGGGGGGGACCGGGCCGGGCGCGCGCCCCGGACAGGCTACTTGTCGGCGGAGTCCAGGCCGTTCCAGATGTTGTCGTACCAGGGGCGTTCGGCGGCGGCCTGTCCCTTGCGCTGCTTCCCGGCGCCGGAGCCGTCCTGGACGATGTAGCCGGTCTCGCCGGGCCTGACGTAGTGCAGGTGCTGCCGGGCCTGCTGCCGTACGTACTCCGGGTCCTGCCAGCGGGCCTTCTCGTCGCGCAGCTCTTCGGCCCGCAGCCCGGCATCGTCGGCCTGGCGGCGCTGGTCGGCGATCTCGGCGCGCTGGGAGATGTACTGGCGGGTGGGGTACGCGAGGGCGACGACCAGGGAGCACAGCACCAGCGCGAGCAGCGCGGCGCGGCCGGTCAGGCGGCCCCGCCGGGCCGGGCGGGCCCGCTGGACGCGGGCGGCGGCCTGTTCGCCGAGTGCCTTGAGCCGGGTCGCGGTGGAGAACCGTTCCGCGGACACGTCGCCTCCCCTTCAGTCACCGGGCCCGGGCCGGCGCGGCCCCGCAGCACGTACGTCCCCGGCAACGGTACGGGACCGCCGCCGGGGACGTACGTATTCACGACTGCCGGGGCCGTTCGCGGCCCCGCGGGGTGCTGCTAGCCCTTGAAGCGCGGGAAGGCGCTGCGGCCCGCGTACACGGCCGCGTCGTCGAGGATCTCCTCGATGCGCAGGAGCTGGTTGTACTTGGCGACGCGCTCGGAGCGGGCCGGGGCGCCGGTCTTGATCTGGCCGCAGTTGGTGGCGACGGCCAGGTCGGCGATGGTGACGTCCTCGGTCTCGCCGGAGCGGTGCGACATCATGCACTTGAAGCCGTTGCGCTGGGCCAGCTCGACGGCGTCCAGGGTCTCGGTCAGCGAGCCGATCTGGTTGACCTTGACGAGCAGGGCGTTGGCCGAGTTCTCCTCGATGCCGCGGGCCAGGCGCTCGGGGTTGGTGACGAACAGGTCGTCGCCGACGAGCTGCACCTTGCCGCCCAGGCGCTCGGTGATGACGTTCCAGCCGGCCCAGTCGTCCTCGAACAGCGGGTCCTCGATGGAGACCAGCGGGTAGGCGTCGACGAGCTCCTCGTAGTACGAGGTCATCTGCTCGGCGGTGCGCTGCTGGCCCTCGAACTCGTAGCCGCCGTCCTTGTAGAACTCGGAGGCGGCGACGTCCAGCGCGAGCGCGATGTCCTGGCCGGGGGTGTAACCGGCTTCCTTGATCGCTTCGAGGATCAGGTCCAGGGCCTCGCGGTTGGAGCCGAGGTTGGGGGCGAAGCCGCCCTCGTCGCCCAGGCCGGTGGCCAGGCCCTTGCTCTTGAGGACCTTCTTGAGGGTGTGGTAGACCTCGGCGCCCCAGCGCAGCGCCTCGGAGAAGGACTCCGCGCCGATCGGGGCGATCATGAATTCCTGGATGTCCACGTTGGAGTCGGCGTGCGAGCCGCCGTTCAGGATGTTCATCATCGGGACCGGCAGCACGTGGGCGTTCGGGCCGCCGAGGTAGCGGAACAGCGGCAGGTCGCTGGCCTCGGAGGCGGCGTGCGCGACGGCCAGGGAGACGCCGAGGATGGCGTTGGCGCCGAGCGAGCCCTTGTTGTCGGTGGCGTCCAGGTCGAACATGGCCTGGTCGATCAGGCGCTGCTCGGTGGCGTCGTAGCCGACGAGCTCCGGGCCGATCTGCTCGATGACCGCGAGGACGGCCTTCTCCACGCCCTTGCCCTGGTAGCGGGCCGGGTCACCGTCGCGCAGCTCGACGGCCTCGAAGGCGCCGGTCGAGGCGCCGGACGGGACGGCGGCACGGCCGGTGCTGCCGTCGTCGAGGCCGACCTCGACCTCGACCGTGGGATTGCCTCGCGAGTCGAGAATCTCGCGAGCTACGACGACGTCGATGGACGGCACGTTGTCTCCTTCATGGGTGTCTGGAGTTCTGCAGCACGAGCCTAACGGCCTCCGGGGGTTCCGCTTGCCGCCAGCCCGGCCCATGGGACGAATACACCCGCAAAGGCCCTGTTCACATGAGGTGCGGGCGCTTGTTCGCTGTACGGGGAAGTGGGCGAGTGGGCGAGTGGGCGAGTGGGGGCGGCGGGCGGAGCCGGGGCCCGGTGGCCGGGCGGTCCGCGGGGGAAACACGGGGGGAACACGGGGGAAAGGGAGAAGCCCCGCCGCGGCGCGTGCGGGGGACAGGCGCCGTGGCGGGGCGGTCTCACGGGAAGAGCGGATTCCCGGGACGAGCGGGCCCCGGGGAGCCGGGCTGCCCGTACGTACCGCCGTACGTACGGATCGCCGCGGTCACCCGGGGTC
Organism: Streptomyces sp. NPDC059788; assembly: GCF_042732265.1. Taxonomy (NCBI): domain Bacteria; kingdom Bacillati; phylum Actinomycetota; class Actinomycetes; order Kitasatosporales; family Streptomycetaceae; genus Streptomyces; species Streptomyces sp. NPDC059788. The sequence continues at coordinate 7,953 of NZ_JBHWHY010000092.1, forward strand.
CGTCAGGGTTTCAGCGGGCTCAGACGGCCAGCTTCTGACCCGGGAAGATCAGGTTGGGGTTGCCGCCGATGACGGACTTGTTGTTCGCGTAGACCGACTTCCAGTTCTTGCCGTGGGAAGCGGCGATCTTGGCGAGGGTGTCACCGGACTTGACGGTGTAGTTGCCCTCCGGGTTCGACTTCGGGGTCGACTTCTTCTGGGGGGCCGGGGTCTTGCGGGCCAGGTCCTCGCCCTGCTTGCGGGCCTCGGAGCGCGAGGTGCCCTGCGGGGCGGAGTAGGAGCGCTCCGACTTGTAGGACTTGTGCGACTTGTGCGAGCTGCCGCCCTGCGAGGAGCCGCCGTCGGCCTTGGCGTTCGCGTTGCCCTGGCCGAGGTGGCCGCCGGCGCAGGTCCAGGCACCCGGGCCCTGGATGGCGAGCAGGCGCTCGGCCGCGGCGATCTGCTGGCTCTTGCTGGCCATGTCGGCGCGCGGGGCGTACTGGGTACCGCCGGCGGCGGCCCAGCTGGAGTTCGTGAACTGCAGGCCACCGTAGTAGCCGTTACCGGTGTTGATCGACCAGTTGCCACCGGACTCGCACTGGGCGACGGCGTCCCAGTTGTTGCCCGCGGCGGAGGCAGAGGTGGCGCCCATCAGCGGGACGGCCACAGCGGCACCGGCGACGCCCGCCAGCGTGGCGACGCGGACGGCCTTGGAGGGACGACGGTGCTTGCCCTTGGAGTTCAGCATGGTTGTTCCTCACCGACGCCTGCGAGGTGAGCTGTCGGGTTCGGGCCATGTGAGTTGCCCGGCCGTGTGTGCTTCACACATGGCTTCACCCCAAGCCGGTTGGACCCGCTTTCGCGGGCGGGGCCGGCGCTTACCTTGGGTCCCCCGCTCCTGCCTTCGGCGCTCTCGCGTCGTGTGTCCTTCGGCCACCGGCAGGATTCGGCGTGTGGTCGAAGGGCCCGCTTTGGCGAGCGATGAAGACGGTAAACACGAACACCCCGCTGGTTCAAACCCCTACATCTGAGGCCAGTTGGCCCCCAGACATCACAGGATCATCACATTTCCGCAGGTCGTCGCAGGTTTGGAAACAACGGACGGGACGGACGGGACGCCCACGAACGAGATCCATGTCTCACTTTCACCAAAGCGGGCAAATCCCCACGAAATACCTCGATCAGTGGTCGAGGTCGAGCCGCTGACCAGGGTGGATAAGGTCCGGATCGCCCCCGATGACGCCTTTGTTGGCCTCGTAGAGCGCCGGCCAGCCCCCGGAGACCCCGCGGTCCTCGGCGATCGCTGACAGGTTGTCACCGGGCCGCACGGTGTAGTCGCCCGGCGCGCCCGGGTCCGTACGGTGCGCGTCCCCGCCCCGCGAGGGGTGCCCCCCGCCGGACCGGCCCGCGTCGCCCGCCTCACCGGCGCCCGTGCCGGGCCGCCCCGCGTCGCCGGGCTCACCGCGGTGCTTGCCCTGGGACGGGGGCGCGGTGGGGGTCGTGGAGGCGCCGTCGCCCGGCGTGGCCGGGTCGGCGGGCCGCGACGGTTCCTGCGTGCCGCCCGTACCGGACGGGTCCGGCGTACGGGACGGGTCCGGCTTGCCCGCCGGGTCGGTGGGCGACGGCTTCGGCTTCGGGGTGGCCGTGCCGCCGGGCTCCGGCGTCCCGGACGGGTCCGACGGCCCGGAGGAGGGCGACGGAGAAGAAGGGGAGGACGGGGACGAGGGGGACGGGGACGGCGTGGAGCGGCCGGGCGCCGGGGTCGGCGTCGGCGTGCCGCCCGGGTCGACGTCCGGCCCGCTGCCGCCCTGCTTGAGTCCCGCGTTCACCGCGCAGCTCGGCCACGCGTCGGGGCCGCGCGCGGCCAGGATCGATTCGGCGACGGCTATCTGCTGCGAGCGGCTGGCCAGGTCGGGGCGCGAGGCGTACGACGGGCCGCCGTGGCGGTCCCACATCTCCTGGGTCAGCTGCAGCCCGCCGTAGAACCCGTTGCCGGCGTTGGCGCTCCACACGCCGCTGCTCTCGCACTGCGCGACACGGTCCCAGGTGGCGGTGTCGGCGGCGTCGGCGCTGCTCGCGGCGAGCAGGGGCATGGCGAGGGCGCCGCCGGCGACTCCCGCCGTGACGAAGATGGCCGGAGCCTGTCGGGGGCGTCGGTGACGGCCGTTCCCGGATCGCATGGCGTTGCCTTTCGAGCGGCGGTTGAGTTGTCGTCGAGAGGCCGAAACCGTCGGTCGCGTGGCCTGTTCGCCACCACGCCGCCCGCCCCGGCCTTTCAAACGGATGAAGGTAGCGGTGCCGCCCGCCCGTCACAAGCCGGTGTAGCGGAGATCACGCTCAGGTCACGGCCTGATGTGACGTGAGGTACGGACGGCCTTGAGGTCACCCGCGTACGGGCGTGAACTCCACCGGCAGGGCCCGCAGCCCGCGCATGATCAGCCCGCCGCGCCAGCGCAGCTCGTCCGGTTCCGCGCCGAGCCGGAGGTCCGGGAGGCGGGTCAGCAGGGTCGCTATCGCGGTCTGTCCTTCGAGACGGGCCAGCGGCGCGCCCAGGCAGTAGTGGATGCCGTGGCCGTATCCGAGGTGCTGGTTGTCGCGGCGGGACAGGTCCAGTACGTCGGGGCCGGAGAAGCGCTGCGGGTCGCGGTCGGCGGCGGCCAGCACGACCAGGACCGGGTCGCCCTCGGCGATCCGCTGCCCGCCGAGGGTCAGATCCCGGGTGGCGAAGCGCCAGGTGGCCAGCTCGACCGGGCCGTCGTAGCGCAGCAGCTCCTCCACGCCGGTGGCGAGCAGCTCCTCGTCGCCCTCTGCGGCGGCCTTCTGGAGCAGTTCCCGCTGGTCGGGGTGGCGCAGCAGCTGGTACACGCCGTTGCCGACGAGGTTGACGGTGGTCTCGAAACCGGCGAAGAGGAGGATGAAGGCCATGGCGGCGGCCTCGTTCTCGGTCAGGTGCTCGCCGTGGTCGGAGGCGCGGATCAGGCCGGAGATCAGGTCGTCGGCCCCCTCGTCGCCGAGGGTCTCGCGCTTGCGGTGGATCAGCTCGGCGAGGTAGCCGCGCATCTTCTTCACCGACCGGGCGACACCGCCGCGCGGCCCGCCGCCGTGCCGGATCATCATCCCGGCCCAGTCCCGGAAGTCGTCCTGGTCCTCGCGCGGCACGCCGAGCAGGTCGCAGATGGCGTAGATGGGCAGCGGGAAGGCGAACTCGTGGATGAGGTCGGCCTCGCCGCGCTCCGCGAAGGAGTCGATGAAGGAGTCCGTCAGTTCCTGTACGCGCGGCGCGAACCGGGCGATGCGGCGCGGGGTGAACGCCTTGGAGACCAGGCGGCGCAGCCGGGTGTGGTCCGGCGGGTCGATGTTGAGCAGGTGCGTCATCAGGTTGGCGCCGCGCTCGCCGGGGATGCCGACCTTGCCCTTGCCGTGCGCGGCCTCGCTGTGGTGCAGCGGGTTCTTCGACAGCCGGGTGTCGGCGAGCGCCTGGCGCGCGTCCGCGTACCGGGTCACCAGCCAGGCCTCGACGCCGCTGGGCAGCCGCGTACGGTGCACGGGCGCGTGCTCGCGCAGCCAGGCGTAGGCCGGGTACGGGTCGGAGGCGAACTCCCACGTGAACAGCTCGGGGCAGGCGGGGGTGACTGCCGGGGCGGACACGGGGCAGCCGGCCGCGGGCCCGGAGGGGGCCGCGGGCCGCTCGCCGGCGGCGGAGTCGGCGGGGCGGTCGGTGGGGAGAGGGGTCTGCGGACGCACCCCTCGACGTTAACCCCCGCCGAAGGAGCCGCTGTGCCCGTCCTGCCAGCGCTTGCGTTCCCGGTCCTGGTCGGCGCCGTGGCGGGTGGGGGCGTTGCCGTAGTCGGGCAGTTCGTGGGGCGTGAGCCGGTGGTCGCCGTCGCGCGGCACCTCGTTGGGGTCGCGCAGCTCGCTCTCGTACCCGGTCGGGTTCTTGGGCGGCGTCGGCTGGGTCTCCGGTTCGGGCGGCGCGGGCTCGCGGGCCCTGCGGCGCCGTCCGTAGACCACGGCGAGGATCAGCGCCGCGACGATGACGAGCCCGGCGACCAGCGGTCCGGTGCCGACGATCATGTCCCGGGTGAGGTCCACCGCCTGCTGGACAGACGTGAGGTCCTGGGCCGGTGTGGCCGAAGCGGTCGTTGCTGTCATTCGCCCCGGGTACCCGGGGCGTCGGGGACGATGCGCGGACGGGTACGGTACCCGCCCGCACGGCCGGTACGGACGCCGTAAGCGCAGGTCAGCGGCTTGGCACGGGGTCATATCCCCCGGACGGCGGGCCCCGGGTCCGGCTCCGCGGGGTCCACGCCCAGCGCGTCCAGGAAGGCCGCGGCCGCCGGGGAAGGGCCCCGCGCGCTCCAGACGACGCGTTCGACCCGGGCGGGCGCGTTGGGGACGCGCACCACGCGCAGCCCGGTCAGCTCCGAGGCGAACGCCTGCGGCACCATGCCGATGCCGAGGCCCGCGCGGACCAGCTTGGCGAGGAACTCCACGGTGGTCACCTCGAAGGCCACCTCGGTCGTCAGGCCCGCCGCGCGGAAGGCGTCCTCCCGCTGGCGGCGCGCCGCCGACCCGGCCGTGAAGTCCACGAAGGTCTCCTCGGCCAGCCGCCGCAGGTCCGTCCACTCCTGGCCCGCCAGCGGGTGCTCCGGCGGTACGACGGCGACCAGCTCGCCGTGGGCCAGCGCCCGCTCCCGTACGCCCGGGCTGCGGGCGCCCGGCACCAGGCCGACGAAGGCGACGTCCAGCGCGCCCTGCCGGACCTGCTCGATGAGCTGCTCGCTCATCTCCATGCGCAGGCTGATCCGCACCTGCGGGTGGCGGGCGCGGTAGGCGCCCAGCTCGCGGGCCAGGTCGACGGCCGCGACGGTGGAGATCGCCCCCACGGCCAGCCGGCCGCGCACCTCGCCGGCCGCCGCCTCCACCTCGGCGCGGGCCCGCTCGGCCGCCTCCAGAGCCTGCTGGGCGACGGGCACGAACGCCTCGCCCGCGGCGGTCAGGCGCACGCTGCGGCTCGTACGGTGGAAGAGCCGGGCGCCCAGTTCCTTCTCCAGGCGGGCGATCTGGTGGCTGAGCGCGGACTGCACCACGTGGCAGCGTTCGGCGGCGCGGGTGAAACCGCCGGTCTCGGCGACCGCGACCACGTACCGCATCTGTTGCAGCTCCATACGGCGAGCGTAATCAGCGTGGCGGCGCCCATCGATCATGGTCCGCGATGGATGGGATGACCACTATGTGTTGGACTCATCGACCGGGGCGGGCGGAAGCTGAGGGCCGTGGCAACACCAACGGGGTGGCGCGTCGTGCAGGAAGGGACCTGATGGTTTCCCAGGAAGAGGGGCAGCGCGGGCTGGGGCGCGGCACGCTGCTGCTGATGTCCGTGGCCACCGGCCTGTCGGTCGCGGGCAACTACTTCGCCCAGCCGCTGCTGGACGTCATAGGCCGCGACCTGCACCTGGGCGCGGCCACCGCGGCACTGGTGGTGACCGTCGCGCAGGTCGGCTACGGGCTCGGGCTGCTGCTGCTCGTCCCGCTCGGCGACCTGCTGGAGCGGCGGCGGCTGGCCGTGAGTCTGTGTGCGGCCACCGCGGTCTTCCTGACCGTGACGGCGAGCGCGCCCAACGGGACGATGCTGCTGGTCGGCACGGCTCTGACCGGCCTGTTCTCCGTCGCCGCCCAGGTCGTCGTGCCGTACGCGGCCTCCCTCGCGCCGCCCGCCGAGCGCGGCCGTACGGTCGGCACGGTCATGACCGGCCTGCTGCTGGGCATCCTGCTGGCCCGTACGGCGGCCGGGCTGCTGGCCGACCTGGGCGGCTGGCGCACGGTCTACTGGGTCAACGCGGGGCTGATGCTGCTGATGGCTCTCCTGCTGCGGCTGCGGCTGCCCGCGCTGCCGCACACCGGCGCCGGGCTGCGCTACCCCGCGCTGATCCGCTCCACGCTCGCCCTCTTCGTGCAGGAGCCGGTGCTGCGCTGGCGGGCCGCGCTCGGCGCGCTGTCCTTCGCCGCGTTCAGCGTGCTGTGGACGGCGATGGCCTTTTTGATGTCCGGCCCCTCCTACGGGTGGTCGGAATCGGCGATCGGCCTGCTGGGCCTGGTGGGCGCGGCCGGTTCGCTGTCCGCCTCGGCCGCCGGGCGGCTGGCGGACCGGGGCCTGGCCCACCGGGTCACCGGCCTCGGCGGATTCCTGCTGCTCGGCTCCTGGGCGCTGCTGGCGGCCGGCGGCGCGGGCGGCGCCTGGTCGCTGGTGGCCCTGCTGGCCGGGGTGGTCGTCCTGGACGCGGCGGTGCAGGCGGTGCACATCAGCAACCAGAACCTGGTCTACGCGGTGCGCCCCGAGGCCCGGAACCGCCTCAACTCCGCCTATATGACCAGTTACTTCGTCGGCGGCGCGGTGGGCTCCGCACTCACCTCGGCGGTGTGGGGCGCGGCGGGCTGGGGCGGGGTGTGCGTCGTGGGCGCGGCGCTGGGCGCGGCCGTGGCCGCCGTCTGGACGGCCGAACGGCTGCGCGCCCGCGGCGGGCGGTCCGGGGCTCAGTCCGCGGCGCCGGAGGGCGCCTCCTCGGCGGACCGGATCGCGTCCCGGTAGGTGCGGGCGGCGGCGCGCAGCGCGGTCTCCGGGTCCGTGCCGGACGCCTCGGCCCGTACGGCGAGGGCCAGCAGCTCGTACCCGACGCCCTCCCCCGTCGGGAGGGCGTCCATACCGGCCGTACGGGCCCGGGAGGCCAGCTTGCCCGCCAGCGCCAGGGCGGGCTGGCCGAGCGGGATGCCTTCGGTGACGGAGGCGCGCTGCTTCTCGTCCGCCTTCTCCCGCAGCCAGTGCGCCTTCACGTCCTCGGGGGTGTGCGCCTCGTCCTCGCCGAAGATGTGCGGATGGCGGCGGATCAGCTTGTCCACGAGCGTGCCCGCCACGTCGTCCACGGAGAACGGCTCGTCCGGGTCTTCCTGGGCGATCCGGGCGTGGAAGACGACCTGGAGCAGGACGTCGCCCAGCTCCTCGCGCACCGCCTCCCGGTCGCCGTCCTCGATGGCCTCGACCAGCTCGTACATCTCCTCGATGCCGTACTTCGCCAGGTCCTCGTGGGTGCGCACACCGCTCCACGGGCACTGGCGGCGGATCTGGTCCATGATCTGGACGAGGTCGAGCAGCCGGGCGCCCGGCAGGTCGTACGAACCGGGCAGCAGCTCCAGGTCCGGCATGGTCTCGCGGCCGGAGCCGGCCATCCGGGCCAGGCCGTCGGTCAGCTCCGTGTCGCCGTCGGCGGAGGTGATGACGACCGCCGTACGGCCGCCGTCGCGGCAGAAGTCCACCAGCTCGCGGGCGCCGGGCACGGCCGCCTCGACCGCGATGCCCGCCTCGCGCAGATACGGGAGCTGCGGATGGGCGTCGTCGGCGCACAGCACGCGGCCGGCGGCGCGCAGCGTCTGCCACGCGGGCCAGGACAGCAGGCCGGGCGCGACCCGGTGGCTGGTCGTGAGCAGGACCAGGCGGCCGGGGCCGGTGGCGTGCGGCGTGCCGGGGGCGTCGGTGGCGTCAGCGTTCACCCGACGAACGTAACGCACGGCACCGACAGCGCGACCGCCCGGCCGGTTGCGCGCCCCGGCACCGCCCCGGTCCGGCTCAGGTGCGCTGCTGTTCCGCGGCCGTCGCGTTCTTGACCCACGGCTCCTTCACCTCGCCGAGGACGACCTGAGCGTCGTCCCACTTCCCGTAGCGCGGGTTGACGTCGATGCCCATCTTCCGGGACGTCTCCCCCAGCGACTCGGCGAGCCGCTGCTGGCCCTGCGGCTGCCCGCGGTCGGCGCCGATGCGCTTGGCGATGCCGTCCAGCAGCAGCTGGTTGCGGACCACGGCGTCGATCTCGCCCGGCGCGATGGCCTGCTGGAGCCACATCTCCTTGAGCCGCTCCGCGCCGCCCGCGCTGCGCTCGGCGGCGGCGCGCCACTGCTGTACCTCGCGCCGGGAGACCGTGACACCGGCGTCCTTCGCGCCGCGCTCCAGGACCCGGTCGAAGATCATTCCGTTCAGGGTGGCGGGCCCCAGTTTTCCGGTGTTCTCGACCAGTTGGGCGCTCTGCGGGGACTTCTCCTGGGCGGTGCGTACGTCCCGTACCCGCGACTGGAGCTGCGAGACGGTGATCCGCTGCCCGTCCACGACGGCCGCGGCGCCCGGATGCGCGTCCGCGCCGCAGGCCGTGAGCAGGGGGGCGGCGGCCAGCAGCGCGGCGGCGGCGGAAACGGGAAGCGCGGTCCTACGGCGGAACATCAAGCCTCCTGGCGGGGTGCGACAACAGTGCGGCGACGTGCGGCTCTGCCAACCTGGCGTTGATCGATGCCGATGCTAAAGAGTCCGCGTGGTCCAGGCCACCGATTCGACCAACGAGTTGCCCGGAAGGCGGTTTCTCTCTCCGTTGCCTTCCCCCTCCTCCCCCGGGTCAGCCGCGCACCTGGCCGAGCCAGTACAGGGTGCGGCGGACCTCCGCCGGGAAGGCGCCGTGCGGGCCGTGCAGCCGCTCCGCGTCGTACAGGAGGCGGGACAGTGCCTCGTGGGCGGCACCGCGCTCTCCTAGGGCGAGCAGCAGGTGGCCGATGGACCGCCGGATCTCCAGGGGCCGCATCGGGTCGTCGGGATAGCGTTCGAAGTGCGGCAGCAGGGCCCGGTACTCGTCCAGCGCCTGCGTCACCTCGCCCAGCTGCTCCAGGCACTGCGCGGCCTCGTAGTGGAACTGGAGCGCCTGCCGGGCCGATCCCGGGCCGGTGTCGCGCGCGAACTCCTCCGCCAGCGCGCGCAGTTCGGGAAGCGCCCGGCGGTACTGCCCGTCGTCCATGAGCGTGGCCGCGTACTGCTTGCGCAGGGTCCGTACGACGGGCGAGTGCGCGCCGTGCCGGGCGGCGGCGGCCGGCAGGATGCCGCCGAGGATGTCCACGGCGTGGGTGATGCGGCCCTGGTCCAGGAGGCGCTTGACCTCGTCGACGGCCGCGGCGACGTCGGGGCCGCCCGTACCCGAGGACCGCGGGTCGGCGCTTCCCACGGAAACCCGCGGGTCGACGCCCGCGGGCGCGAACGCGGGCGGCGGGACGGCGGGAGCCGCGGGCACGGCGGCGGCCTGCCGCGGCACGCCGGGCGGCGC
>NZ_JBHWHY010000093.1:0-15167 GCF_042732265.1 Streptomyces sp. NPDC059788
GGCGTGCCCCGGCTCCCCACCTCGGACGATCACCCGAACGTGCACCTCAGGCCATCGCCCGTCTCAAATAGTAGGAAGCCAAAGTAATTGTGCAGACAGCACGGCTTCACTGGCTTAGCTTTGTAGATGCTGAACGTTCCGCTTCATCGAGCGGTGGCGGGTGCGGCCCGGTGTGTGCGTGCAGGTGATCCCTGCGGATGCCGTGGCCCCCGCGTATGTCGGCTGTTTCCGGAAGGACGCTTCCGTTCATTTCTCAGGGCTTTGGCACTGGAGGCGCATCATGACCAAGACCGCTGTCCGCAGGATTCGTCACTCCGCCCGTGCGACCGGCGAGGCCGACCGCAAGAACGCCGCCGCCGCGCTCCAGCGGGCGCTCGACCGCCGGGACAACGGCGGTTCGACCGGACACTGAGCCCGGGAGCCGCCCGGCGGGCGGGCGTGCGGCGCTCCCGCGCGCACGCCCGCCTCAGGCGCGCCGGGTGACCTCGAAGCGGTCGATGCTCTCGCCGGACTCGGCGAGCGCGGTGACCTTCATCCGCGGCCGGTGGCCCGGCAGCACCTCGACGGCGATGAAGGAGTAGCCGGTGTAGCGCACCCGCGACCACTGCACGCTCTCCTTGACCTTCACCTTCCCCTCGGCCCAGTGGTACGTGTCCACGTGGTCCAGGTCCTTGACGTGGCCCTCGTAGCTGTCCGGCACCGGGAAGTCGTACAGGGACTTGCCTGCGCCGCCGGCCGTCACGTACACGATGCCCTCGCGCGAGGAGTCCACCGTCTCGCCGACCGGCACCTTCTTGGCGACCCGGCCGCCCTTGATCGCGTCGGTCCGCTCGTAGACGTGGTTGTGGCCGTTGACCACCAGGTCCACCTGGTGCTTCTCGAACAGCGGCAGCCAGGCGTCGCGCACCCCGCCCTCGGAGGCGTGCGAGTTGGTGGTGGAGAAGGCGCAGTGGTGGAAGAAGACGACGATGAAGTCGATGCCCCGGGCGGCGCGCAGCTCGCCCAGCCTGCGGTCCAGCCACGCGGTCTGCTTGCCGCCGGTCACACCGAGGTTGGCGGGGATCTCGTACGAGACGTCGTTGGCGTCGAGCGCGACGACGGCGACGTTGCCGTACGTGAAGGAGTAGACGCCCGGCGCGTTCTCGGCGTCCGGGCCGTTGTCCGGCAGGCTCCAGCGGGCGTTCTGGCCGCCGTAGCCGTTGGGGGAGTACCAGGCCTCCATGTCGTGGTTGCCGGTCGTCACCATCCACGGCACGGTCTTGGCCACCGACTCGGTCTGCGCGAGGAACTGGTCCCACTGGCGCGCGTCGTAGGAGTCGTGCTCGGAGCCGCTGCCGTCCGGGTCGGCGTAGCAGATGTCGCCGGCGTGCAGGTGGAAGGACGGGTTCTGGCCCAGGATGAGCTGGTCGTTGGCGAGCGCGTGGTAGCTGACGCCCTGGTCGCCGAAGGCGGTGAAGACGAACCGCTCGGCGCGGGCCGGGGCGGTGCGGAAGGTGCCGAGGGTGCCGAAGTGGCGGGAGTCGGCGGGGTCGAAGCCGTCGTGGCCGACACCGTAGTAGTACGTGGTGCCGGGCCGCAGGCCGTCGAGCGCGGCGTGCAGGTAGTACTGGTCCACCGCGGGCAGCTTCTTGGTCAGCGCGGGCGTGTGCAGCTCCCGCACCTCGGCGTGGATCTTCCGGCTCAGATCCCAGGGGCGCAGCCCCACGCGCAGGAACGGCCGCTTGACCGCGAACGGCACCTGCCACGAGACACGCATCTGGTGCCTGGGGTCGGCGCCGAAGGCCAGGTGCCGGCCGAACGGCGCGACCAGCGAGCCGTGCACGGCGCCGGTGGCGGGGGAGGAGAGCAGGGTGGGGGAGGCGGCCTGGGCCGGGCCCGTCAGCAGGCTCCCGCCCGCGACGGCGCCGGCGGTGGCGGCGGAGGTGCGCAGCAGTCCGCGGCGGGTCAGTTTCGTACGGAGGTACTCGTGCTGCTCGGGCATGCTCATACGGCTCGCGAGCGGTTCGGGAATGCCCACGCGTGGTGTGTCCATGCTGCGCAACGTCGCATCACTGTTCGACGGGCCGGGGCCCGGCGGGTGAACGGCAGGTGTCCGGCTGTCCATGTGTCCGTATCCCGGACACCACGTGTCAAGCAATGGGACGAAGAGTAGGGTCCAGCCATGTCTCGCAGCATTCGCCTCGCAGTGATCCCCGGTGACGGTATCGGCCAGGAAGTCGTGGCCCAAGGACTGAAGGTCCTCGGTGCAGCCCTTCCGCAGGACGTCAAGCTGGAAACCAAGGAGTACGACCTCGGCGCCCGGCGATGGCACGCCACCGGCGAGACCCTGCCGGACGCGGACCTGGAGTCGCTCAAGGACCATGACGCGATCCTGCTCGGCGCGATCGGCGACCCGTCCGTACCCTCCGGCGTCCTGGAGCGCGGCCTGCTGCTGAAGCTGCGCTTCGCCTTCGACCACTACGTCAACCTGCGCCCCTCCAAGCTCTTCCCGAACACCGCGACGCCGCTCGCGGGGCGTCCCGACATCGACTTCGTCGTCGTCCGCGAGGGCACCGAGGGCCCGTACACGGGCAACGGCGGCAGCCTGCGCACCGGCACTCCGCACGAGGTCGCCACCGAGGTCAGCCTGAACACCGCGTACGGCGTCGAGCGGGTCGTCCGGGACGCGTACGAGCGGGCCGACGCGCGGCCGCGCAAGAAGCTCACGCTGGTGCACAAGAACAACGTCCTGGTGCACGCCGGCCACATGTGGAAGAAGATCTTCGACGCGGTGGGCGAGGAGTACCCCGAGGTCACCACCGACTATCTGCACGTCGACGCCGCGACGATCTTCTTCGTCACCCAGCCCGAGCGGTTCGACGTGATCGTCACCGACAACCTCTTCGGCGACATCCTCACCGACCTCGCCGCGGCGGTGACCGGCGGCATCGGCCTGGCCGCCTCCGGGAACATCAACCCCACCGGCGCCTTCCCGTCCATGTTCGAGCCGGTGCACGGCTCCGCGCCGGACATCGCGGGCACCGGCAAGGCCGACCCCACGGCCACCGTCCTGTCCACCGCCCTCCTCCTGCGGCACCTCGGCTACGAGGCCGAGGCGGCCCGCATCGAGGAGGCCGTCGCCGCCGACCTCGCGGCCCGCGGCGAGGCCCCGCGCACCACCGGCGAGATCGGCGACGCGCTCGCCGCCCGCGTAGCGGGCTGACGCCCGCCGCCCGCCGGCACCTCGCCGGACGACAGCGCCGGGCCGCACCGCACCCGGCGCTGTCCCGCATGTCCGCGACTGTGCTACCGCCGGGTTGGGTGCGACCATCGACCCCTGGCAAGCGCGCACGGATCCGCCTTCGAAAGCCATGGCGTCCCACCCCGAGCACCACGGCATTTCCGTCCCCGGCCCCCCGGGAGCGATAATCGAACGCGGAGCCGCTGTACGAGGGGAGTACTACCGGACGTCCTGTACCGACAAGGACTTCGTGAGCGCGGCCCCACAACCTCACCGGTGAAGGACACGCACTCATGACGACGCCCACGATCGAGCTCAAGCCCTCCTCGCACCCGCTCTCCGACGCGGAGCGGGAGCGGATTCTGGCCAGCCCCGGCTTCGGCCGTCACTTCACCGACCACATGGTGACGATCAAGTGGACCGAGGGGCGCGGCTGGCACGACGCCCAGCTCGTGCCGTATGCCCCGCTGTCCATGGACCCGGCCAACATGACGCTGCACTACGCGCAGACGATCTTCGAGGGGCTCAAGGCCTACCGCCAGCCCGACGGCACCGTCGCCACCTTCCGCCCGGACGCCAACGCCCGGCGTTTCCAGGCGTCCGCCCGCCGCCTCGGCATGCCGGAGCTGCCCGTCGAGACGTTCGTCGAAGCCTGTGACGCGCTGGTCAAGCAGGACAAGAACTGGGTGCCGGACAACGGCGAGGAGTCGCTCTACCTGCGCCCCTTCATGATCGCGAGCGAGGTCGGCCTGGGCGTCCGGCCCGCCAACGAGTACCTGTTCATCGTGATCGCCTCGCCCGCCGGCGCCTACTTCACCGGCGGCGTCAAGCCGGTCTCCGTCTGGCTCTCCCAGGAGTACGTGCGCGCCGTGCGCGGGGGCACCGGCGCCGCCAAGACCGGCGGCAACTACGCCGCCTCCCTGGTCGCCCAGGCCCAGGCCGCCCAGCACGGCTGCGACCAGGTCGTGTGGCTGGACGCGATCGAGCGCCGCTGGATCGAGGAGATGGGCGGCATGAACCTGTACTTCGTGTACGGGAACAAGATCGTCACCCCGGAGCTGTCCGGCTCCCTGCTGCCCGGCATCACCCGCGACTCGCTCCTGAAGATCGCCACCGACCTGGGCTACGAGGCCGCCGAGCACCGCATCTCCGTCGAGGACTGGAAGGCCGCCACCGAGGACGGCTCCCTGACCGAGGTCTTCGCCTGCGGCACCGCCGCGGTCATCACCCCCGTCGGCTCCGTGAAGTCCGAGGCCGCCTCCTGGACCGTCGGCGACGGCAAGCCCGGCGAGGTCACCATGAAGCTCCGCAAGGCCCTCCTGGACCTCCAGACCGGCGCCACCCCGGACACCCACGGGTGGATGCACCCGCTGGGCTGACCCGCCCACACCACACCGAACGGCCGCCCCGCGTTTTGCGGGGCGGCCGTTCGGCGTTTTTCGGTGTCGGGTGGCGGTGTGCGTTTTTGAGTGTCGTTCTACTTGAGGGAGGCGAGTTAGTAGCGAAGATCGCCCGACGATGCTTGGCCATACGGGACGTACGAGTTAGAGTGCCGCACTAATGTAGTGGGGCTTCGGCTTGGCCCCGGACCCCGATCTCGGCCGCTCGATGCCGCTCCACCCCGGAGGCCCCCATGCCCACCCCCGCCGCCGACGGCTTCCGGATGCCCGCAGAGTGGGCCGCGCATGAGCGGACCTGGATGGCCTGGCCCGGACCCAATGCCACCTTCGGTGAGGAGGGCGGGGAGGGGCTGGAGGCGGCCCGGCGGGCCTGGGCGGCCGTGGCGCGGGCCGTGCGGCGGTTCGAGCCGGTCACGGTTGTGGCGGGTGCCGGGCAGGCGGGCGGGGCGCGGCGGCTGCTCGGGACGGGCGTCGAGGTCGTCGAGCGGCCGCTCGACGACGCGTGGATGCGGGACATCGGGCCGACGTTCCTGACGGACGGGCAGGGGCGGCTGGCCGCGACCGACTGGGTGTTCAACGGGTGGGGCGGGCAGGAGTGGGCCCGCTGGGAGCGGGACGCGCGGGTCGGGGCGTGCGTGGCCGGGCTGGCCGGGGCCCGTACGTACCGTTCGTCGCTGGTCAACGAGGGCGGCGGCCTGCATGTGGACGGCGAGGGGACGGTGCTGCTGACGGAGACCGTGCAACTCGACCCGGGGCGCAATCCGGGCCGCACCCGGGAGGAGGCCGAGGCGGAGATCCACGCGTACCTCGGCACCACGAAGGCCATCTGGCTGCCCCGCGGACTGACCGCCGACTACGGGGAGTTCGGCACCCGCGGGCACGTGGACATCGTCGCGGCGTTCGCCCGGCCCGGCGTCGTCGTCGCGCACACCCAGCCCGACCCGGCCCACCCCGACCACGCGGTGTGTACGGAGATCGTCGAGCTGCTGCGCTCCTCGACGGACGCGCGCGGCCGGCGGCTGGAGGTCGTCGAGGTGCCCGCGCCGACCGTGGTGGAGGCGGACGGTGAGCTGGTGGATTATTCGTACATCAACCACTACCTGTGCAACGGCGGCGTGGTGCTGTGCGGCTTCGGCGATCCGCGCGACGAGCACGCCGCCGCGATCTTCCGGCGGCTGTTCCCGGAGCGGACGGTGACGACGGTCGACGCCCGTACGATCTTCGCAGCGGGCGGTGGCATCCACTGCATCACCCAGCAGCAGCCCAAGGTGGGCGCAGTGTGACGTTCCCGGAGGTTCCCGTGCCCGGACCGGTCCGCCGATCGCGGCGGCGGCTCACCCAGCCGCGCGAGCTGGTCCTCGCCGCCGCCATGGCCACCATCGCCGAAGCGGGCCTGGAGCGGCTGACGATGGCCGGGCTGGGCCGCGAGGTCGGCATGAGCAGCGGGCACATCCTCTACTACTTCGGTACGAAGGACGAGCTGCTGCTCCAGACCCTCCAGTGGAGCGAGGAGCAGTTGGGTGCCCGGCGGCGGGCCGCGCTCGCCCGCCGTGTTCCGGCGCGCGAGCGGCTCGACGCGTTGGTGGAGCTGTACCTGCCGGAAGGGCACCGGGATCCGCGCTGGACCCTGTGGCTGGAGGTGTGGAACCGCTCGCAGAGCGCGGACGACGAGACCCGCGAGCGCCAGCTCGACCTGGAACTGGCCTGGCATCGCGATCTGGTGGCGCTGCTGGTCGAAGGCGCGTCTAAGGGCGAGCTGCGGGCCGTGGACGCGGAGCGCTTCGCCACGCGTACGCGCGCGCTGCTGGACGGTTTCGCCACGCACCTCGTCGTCGGCCTGCCGGGGCTGGACCGGGAGCAGGTATTGCGGCACGTGGGGGAGTTCTTGGACGAGGGGCTGAGCCCTGCGGGGGAGGCGTAACCGCAGCTACCCGACACCCGGCCCCGGTTGTACGGAAAAGAGCGCATTGACCCTGTCGCGGCCGGTGCGGTTGTATCCCCTGGCGCTCCGGCGCAGGGCCGGAGGCGGGTGTTTCCGGGGGGAAACATGGGCGTGCGGACGGGCATGGGCAGACGTGGGTTATGGGGCGCGGTGGCGGCCACCGTCCTCGTCGGGGCGGTGGCGCTGGACGGTGTCGACGCGCCCGCGGTGGCGGCGGGCGGCCACGGGCCTCGTACGGAACGGGTCAACACCGCGCCCGACGGCTCGGAAGCGGCCGGCGGCGGTTCGTTCAACGCGGCGATCAGCCCCGACGGCCGGTACGTCGCCTTCGACTCGGGAGCCGACAACCTCGTGCCGGGCGACGACAACGACGGCCCCCTCGTCCACGACGTCTTCCTCCGCGACCGCCGCACCGGCACCCTCCGCCGCATCAACGCCCCGCTCGGCCCCGGCAACGCCGACTTCGCCACGATCAGCGCGGACAGCCGCTACGTGGCCTTCAACGCCGAGACGGGCGGCCAGTACCACGTCCACGTCTACGAGATCCGCACCGGACGCCTGGAACGCGCCGACCTGGACCTGGACGCGGGCTTCACCGGCGCGGAGACACCCTCGCTCAGCGCCGACGGCCGCTACGTCGCTTTCCTGGGCTTGCAGGCCACCGTCCCGCCTGCGCAGGCGGACTTCGGCCGTGTCTACGTACGCGACCGCAAGACCGGCACGACACGCCGCGCCAGCAGGGTCCCCGCCAAGGAAGGCCGCGGCTACGACTCGCCGCGCATCAGTGCCGACGGCAGCAAGGTGGCCTACCGGGAACGCAGCCGGCGCGGCGGCGGCCCCGGCGGCGAGCGTGACTGGGCCGACATCTACCTCGCGGACCTGCGTACCGGCGAGCAGCGGCAGATCGACACCACCGCCGACGGCCGGCCCGCCACCTCCGGCTCCACCGACCCGCTGATCAGCGCCGACGGCCGTACCGTCGCCTTCAACTCGTCGGCCGAGAACATCGTGCCGGTGCCGGACGAGGCGCGCTCCTACGTCTTCGTCCGCGACACCCGCACCGGTGCGGTCCGGCGCGTGGACGGCATCGGCGGCAATCAGTACGCCACCGCGGACGCGATCAGCCCGGACGGCCGGCGCCTGGTGCTGCGCTACTCCGGTGTCGAGTACGGGCTGTACGTCAAGGATCTGCGGACCGGTAAGGACACCCTGGCCAGCCCCGGGACCGACGGCAAGCCCCGGGCGGCGACCGCCGGACCCGACGCGATGACCCCGGACGGCCGCGCGGTCGTCTTCGAGTCGCACCTCGCCGACCTGGTCGACGGCGACACCAACCACGAGACCGACGTGTTCCTGCGGCACGTCCGCCGAGGGGCGGCAGCAAGCCGTACGCAACCGGCCGCAAAGACGCGTTCGTACGCCGCCCGCCCGCATGCCCCGCAGGTAACGAAGCGTGATCGTTGCCCGTCGGGCTCTTGCCGCGACGGCGGCGGTCGGCGACCGTGATCCGTCATGGGACGAGAGCAGTGGAAGAAGATCTGGGTCGGCTCGGCCGGCAACATGGTCGAGTGGTTCGACTGGTTCGTGTACGCCAGCTTCGCGGTGTACTTCGCCGACTCCTTCTTCCCGAAGGGGAACGACACCGCCAACCTCATGAACACCATGGGCATCTTCGCGGTCGGCTTCTTCATGCGGCCGGTCGGCGGCTGGGTGCTCGGCCGGGTCGGTGACCGCAAGGGCCGCAAGGCCGCGCTGACCCTCACCGTCACCCTGATGTCCGCCTCGGCCATCCTCATCGCCGTCGCGCCGACCTACGCGGTGGCCGGCTACGGCGGCGTCGCGGTGCTGCTCGTCGCCCGCATGCTGCAGGGGCTCTCGGTCGGCGGCGAGTACGCGGCCAGTGCCACCTACCTCACCGAGGCGTCCGCGCCCGGCCGGCGCGGCTTCGCCTCCAGCTTCCAGTACGTGTCCATGACCGCCGGTCAGCTCCTCGGACTCGGCCTGCAGATCCTGCTCCAGCGCACCATGTCCGAGGACGCGCTGCACAGCTGGGCCTGGCGCATCCCGTTCATCATCGGCGCGCTCGGCGCGGCCGTCGTCTTCTACCTGCGGCGCAACATGCTGGAGACGGAGGTCTACGCGCAGGACGACGACGCGCACAGCGACCCGGCGCGCGGCACGATCAAGGCGCTGTGGGCGCACAAGCGCGAGGCGTTCCTCGTCATCGCCCTCACCATGGGCGGCACCGTCGCGTACTACACGTACACGACCTACCTCACCAAGTACCTCTCCGGCAGCGCCGGGATGGACAAGCCGACCGCCTCGCTGGTCAGCTTCTGCGCGCTGTTCGTCTTCATGTGCATCCAGCCGCTGGCGGGCAAGCTCTCCGACCGCATCGGCCGCCGCCCGCTGCTGATCACCTTCGCGGTGGGTTCGACCTTCCTGACGGTGCCGATCATGACGCTGCTCAAGCACGCCGGCAGTTTCTGGCCCGCGCTCGGCCTCTCGCTGCTCGCCCTGCTGGTTGTCACCGGTTACACCTCGATCAACGCCTGTGTGAAGGCCGAACTCTTCCCCACCGGCATCCGCGCCCTCGGCGTCGCGCTCCCGTACGCCATCGCCAACGCCCTCTTCGGCGGCACGGCCGAATATGTCGCCCTCTGGTTCAAGAAGGGCGGCATCGAATCCGGCTACTACTGGTACGTGGCAGGCTGCGCGGCGGTCTCGCTGATCGTCTACGTCACGATGCGCGAAACGAAGACGATCGACCTCAACCGCGTGAAGCCGGGAGAGGGCGCGCCTCTTTCCGCACAACCGGCCAGATCAAGCCTGTCCGGGGGCACCTCCCAGCGGTAGCCGGGGGAGTTCGAGGACACAGGATCGGCCACCCCCGGTGGCCCGTACTGTGAGACGCCCGGCCGCCCTCCGGGAACGTATGGCAGGATGCCCCCATGCTCCCGTTCGCCATGATTATTGGCAGCAGGCGCGCCGGTCCGCAGTGACGGCCCCGTACGTATCCGAGTACGGCGCGGTCACCGTCGCCCCAGACCCGCGCGCAGACCTCTCGCATCCGCGAGGGGTCTTTTCGTTTCCGGCCCACCTTTCGCCGGCGGCGGAGCGCGAGGGACCATGAGGGGGCGGTGGAACCGGTCATTCCGGTAAACCGAGACCCCGACAGGAGCCCGATCAGCATGACGGACGCACCAGAACCCGCGCTGTCCGACGCCTTCCACGTCTTCGACACGACGCTGCGCGACGGAGCCCAGCGCGAGGGCATCAACCTGACCGTCACCGACAAGCTGACCATCGCCCGGCACCTGGACGACTTCGGCGTGGGCTTCATCGAGGGCGGCTGGCCCGGCGCGAACCCGCGGGACACCGAGTTCTTCGAGCGGGCCCGCACGGAGATCGACTTCCGGCACGCCCAGCTGGTCGCCTTCGGCGCCACCCGCAAGGCGGGCGTACGGGTCGAGGACGACCCGCAGGTCGCGGCCCTGCTGGAGTCGCAGGCCCCGGTCGTCACGCTGGTCGCCAAGTCGCACGTACGGCATGTGGAGCTGGCGCTGCGCACCACGCCGGAAGAGAACCTGGCGATGGTCCGCGACACCGTCGCCCACCTCCGCGAGCAGGGCCGCCGGGTCTTCCTGGACTGTGAGCACTTCTTCGACGGCTACGCCCTCGACACGGCCTACGCCAAGCAGGTCGTCCGCACCGCGAGCGAGGCCGGAGCCGACGTGGTGGTGCTCTGCGACACCAACGGCGGGATGCTCCCCGCGCAGGTCGCGGCCGTCGTACGGACCGTGCTGGCGGACACCGGGGCGCGCCTGGGCATCCACGCCCAGGACGACACCGGCTGCGCCGTGGCCAACACCCTCGCCGCCGTGGACGCGGGCGCCACGCACGTGCAGTGCACCGCGAACGGCTACGGGGAGCGCGTCGGCAACTCCAATCTCTTCCCGGTCGTGGCGGCCCTGGAGCTGAAGTACGGGCGCCGGGTGCTGCCCGAGGGCAAGCTCGCCGAGACCACCCGCGTCTCGCACGCCATCGCCGAGGTCGTCAACCTCACGCCGTCCACGCACCAGCCGTACGTCGGCGTCTCCGCCTTCGCGCACAAGGCCGGGCTGCACGCCTCCGCCATCAAGGTCGATCCGGACCTGTACCAGCACATCGACCCGGCGCTGGTCGGCAACAGCATGCGCATGCTGGTCTCCGACATGGCGGGACGCGCCTCCATCGAGCTCAAGGGCCGGGAGCTGGGTTTCGACCTGAGCGGCGACCGGGAGCTGGTCGCCCGGGTCGTGGAGCGGGTCAAGGAGCGCGAGCTGGCGGGGTACACGTACGAGGCCGCCGACGCCTCCTTCGAGCTGCTGCTGCGCGAGGAGGCGGAGGGCCGGCCGCTCCGGTACTTCCGGGTGGAGTCCTGGCGGGCGATCGCCGAGGACCGGCCGGACGGCACGCACGCCAACGAGGCGACGGTGAAGCTGTGGGCCAAGGGCGAGCGGCTGGTGGCCACCGCGGAGGGCAACGGCCCGGTCAACGCGCTGGACCGGGCGCTGCGCGTCGGTCTGGAGCGGATCTATCCGCAGCTGGCCGGGCTGGAGCTGGTGGACTACAAGGTGCGCATCCTGGAGGGCCGGGTGGGCACCGGCTCGATCACCCGCGTCCTGGTGTCGACCAGTGACGGGCAGGGGGAGTGGTCCACGGTCGGCGTCGCCGAGAACGTCATCGCCGCGTCGTGGCAGGCGCTGGACGACGCGTACGCGTACGGGCTGATGCGGGCCGGGGTGGAGCCGCAGGAGTAGCCGCCGGGCGCGGAGGACGACCGCGGCCCCGTGCCGCTCCTTGGGGGAGGAGCGGTGCGGGGCCGCGGGGTTCTCGGGGCGCCGTCGGCTCAGGCGGCGGCCTTGACCGCGGAGATGTCGAAGGTGAGCTTGACCTTGTCGCTGACCATCACACCGCCGGTCTCCAGCGCCGCGTTCCAGGTCAGGCCCCAGTCGGAGCGCAGGATCTCGGCGCTGCCCTCGAAGCCGACGCGCTCGGCGCCGTACACGTCGGTGGCCGCGCCCTGGAACTCCAGGTCGATGGTGAGCGGCCGGGTCACGTCCTTGATCGTCAGGTCGCCGGTGACGCGGTAGACGTCGCCGCCGGCCCGCTCGGCCGCGGTGGACCGGAAGGTCATCAGCGGGAAGGACTCGGCGTCGAAGAAGTCGGCGCCGCGCAGGTGGGCGTCGCGGTCGGCGATACCGGTGTCGACGGAGGCGATGGTGACCTCGACGGCCGCGCTGGAGCGGGCCGGGTCGGCGCCGTCCAGGTGCAGGGTGCCCTCGTGGGTGCCGAAGGCGCCGCGGACGTTGGTGACCATGGCGTGCCGGACGGTGAAGCCGATCCGGCTGTGCGCCGGGTCGATGGTGTAGTCGCCGGTCAGTGCGGCGAGCGCCGGGTCCGCTTCGAGGACGGCGGTGGGCCCGGCGGGGGTGCCGGGGCGGACGTCGGCGGTCGTGCTGCGCTTGCGCTGGAACAGGGCCATGGGGAGCCTCCTCGAAGACTGGTTGTTTAACCTTCAACGAGAATGAGCGTAGCGCTATCTAGTTAAAGTTTCAACATCTGATGCACGGGGGAGTGATGCGGGTGTCCCGCGCCAGACGTGTCATGGGCATTGTCGGAGCGGGGCGGCCCGTGCTAGACCCTGACGACCGACCGCCTCCGGACCGTCGGGCACCGCACAACCAGACCGCATCCGTACGCAGTTGACGTTCACGGAGAGGACGGACCGTGCCGCCTTCCCCCGTCTGGTCCCGCCGCGGCTTCCTCGGCTTCTCCGGAGCGGGCGCGCTCGGCCTGGCGCTGACCCCCGCCCTCGCCGGGCCGGCGCCCGTCGCGCACGCCGCCGACGGCGACCCGTACGAAACCCTGCGCCGCCGCTGGCTCGGCATCCAGCTCGGCACCGGCTACGACCCCGCCGCCGAACCGTTCGCCGCCCGCCTGAAGGAGACCGGCGAGCTGGCCCGCGGCTTTCGCGCGGCCATGCGCCCGGCCGCCGGCTCGCTCTGGCCCGACAGCCCCTTCGACCCGCCGGCCGGCATCACCCGCAGCTACAGCCGCCTCGCCACCATGGCCCGCGCCCACGCCCAGCCCGGCACCGGCCTGACCGGCGACGCGGGCCTCGCCGCCGACGTCGTCCGGGGCTTGGACCACGTGCACGACACGGTCTACCACTCCGGCACCACCCGCTACGGCAACTGGTGGGAGTGGCAGATCGGCAGCCCCCGGCTCCTCCTGGACACCGTCGCGACGCTGTACGAGCAGCTCGGCACGGACCGGCGGTCCCGGTACCTGGCCGCCGTCGACCACTTCGTCCCGGACACCATGCTCGGCGACTACACCGGCACCAGCACCGGCGCCAACCGCGTCGACCTGTGCCGCGTCGTGGCGCTGCGCGGCATCCTCGGCCGGGCCCCGGCGAAGATCGCACTGGCCCGCGACGCCCTTTCCCCGGTCTTCCCGTACGTCACCAAGGGCGACGGCCTCTACGCCGACGGCTCCTTCGTCCAGCACACCTGGGTCGCCTACTCCGGCACCTACGGCTTCGTCCTCCTCGACGGACTCGGCCGCCTCTTCACCCTGCTCGACGGGACCGACTGGGCCGTCACCGACCCGAAACGCCAGATCATCTTCGACAGCGTGGAACACGCCTACGCGCCGCTGCTCCACAACGGCCTGATGATGGACAGCGTCAACGGGCGCGCCATCAGCCGCGGCTATCTGCGCGCCGACGAGCGCCGGGTGATGCGCGGCGACCATTTCCACGGCCACGCGCTGGTCGCGGCCGTCGCCCTGCTGGCGGAAGCCGCCGCGCCGCGGGAACAAGAGCGCTGGCAGGCGATGGTCCGGGGCTGGATCCGGCGGGACACGAGCTACCCGGTGCTCGCCGACCGGCAGTACGAGATCGCCGATCTCGCCCGCCTCAAGGCGCTCGCGGACGACGGCGGCCCGGTCGCGCCCGAGCCCGTCGCCCACCGGCTCTTCCCGGCCATGGACCGGGCCGCGCACCGCCGCCCCGGCTGGGCCGCCGGGCTGGCCATGGCCTCGGACCGCATCACGTACTACGAGAACGGCAACGGCGAGAACCCGCGCGGCTGGCACACCGGCGCCGGAATGCTCTACTGGTGGGGCCACGACTTCGGGGGCGACCAGTACACGGACGCCTTCTGGCCCACCGTGGACCCGTACCGCCTGCCCGGCACGACCGTGTCCGCGAAGCGGCTGGCCGACAACGAGGGCGGCGGCTGGGGCGAGCCCAAGCCCGCCGCGCGGTGGGTCGGCGGGACCACCGACGGCGAGTTCGCCGCGGTCGGGCAGGACGTGCGCGGCCTGTCCTCCACCCTGCGCGCCAAGAAGTCGTGGTTCTTCGCCGCGGACTGTGTCGTCTGCCTGGGCGCCGGTATCTCCTCCCGCGACGGCGTGCCCGCCGAGACGGTCGTGGACAACCGCAACCTGGGCGCGTCCGGGACGCAGGCGCTGACCGTCGACGGACTGCGGCGGCCCGTGGCGCCCGGCCGTCCGCTGGCCTTCCCACGCGCCCGGTGGATGCACCTGGCCGGGCACGGCGGATACGTCTTCCCCCGCCTGCCGGGCGCGGGGGAAACGGTTCCGCGCGTACTGCGCGACACCCGGACGGGCGCCTGGAGCGACATCAACACCGGCGGCTCGCCCGAACCGTTCACCCGCCGCTACCTGACCGTGTGGTTCGACCACGGCACCGACCCGGCGGACGCCGCGTACGCGTATCTGCTGATGCCCGGCGCGGGCCCGCGCGCCCTCGCCGCGCGGGCCGCCGACCGCCACTGGCTGGGCGTCCTCGCCAACACCGGCGACCGGCAGGCGGTCGTCATCCCCTCGCTCGGCCTGACCGCCGCCAACTTCTGGCGGGCCGGGTCGGCGGGCGCGCTGACCGTGACAGCGCCCGCGAGCGTCCTGCTGCGCGAGCGTCCGGCGCGGTCCGCTCACGGGCGCCACGGCGGCCGTACGGCGTCACTGTGCGTGGCCGAGCCCCTGCGTACCGGTGAGCCCTTCGAGGTGGTCTGGGACCGTCCGGTGCGCGCCGTGCCGGCCGCCGACCCCTCCGTCGAGGTGCTGGCGACCACTCCGGCGCTCCGCCTCCGGGTCACCCCGGGCACCTCCTGCACCACCCACACCTGCACGGTCACCCCGCGCTGACCGGCCGCGCAGCCCCGGCCGGAGCCCGGCCGGGGCACCGCGCCGCCCGGCCGAAGAGCGGAGTGCCACAACGCCACGCGGGCGCGCTTTGTCGGAGCCATACATATCGCCGGGACCCTTCGGCGTGCGTGTGGGGCGGGACGCGGCCCGCGTACAGGCGGCTTCTGTTCTGCCTGCCCACCAAATCGCTTCCGACGTTGTACGAAACCGACATCGGCTCCGGAGGCCCCGGCCACGTACCGTCGATACATGACCACTGTCGAAGATGTGCCCGCCGAGGCGAACGACGCCCGCGGGCGGGTCGCCGAGCTGCACGCCATCCGTGAGCAGGCCCGGCGTGGCCCGAGTGAGCGGGCGACCGAGGCGCAGCACGCCAAGGGCAAGCTGA
>NZ_JBHWHY010000094.1:0-14019 GCF_042732265.1 Streptomyces sp. NPDC059788
GTCGTAGATCTCTACGACGCCGGCCCGCCCGCCTCGTGATGTATGACCCGTGCTCGTTGTCAGACCCATCGCGTAGGCTCGAAAGCGAACTGATCGGACTCGGGCAGGGGGCAGCAGTGCTCATCGACACTTACGGTCGCGTGGCCACCGACCTGCGCGTTTCGCTGACCGACCGGTGCAATCTGCGCTGCACGTACTGCATGCCGGAGGAGGGCCTGCAATGGCTCGCCAAACCGGACCTGCTCACCGACGACGAGATCGTCCGCCTCGTCCGCATAGCGGTCACCGACCTCGGCATCGAGGAGGTCCGCTTCACGGGCGGCGAGCCGCTGCTGCGCCCCGGCCTGGTCGGCATCGTCGAGCGCGTGGCCGCCCTGGAAAACCGCCCGCAGATGTCCCTGACCACCAACGGCATCGGCCTGGAGCGCACCGCCACCGCCCTGCGCGCCGCCGGCCTGGACCGGGTCAACGTCTCGCTCGACACGCTGCGCCCCGACGTCTTCCGCGCCCTGACCCGCCGCAAGCGCCACGAGGACGTGCTGCGCGGCCTGGAGGCGGCCCGCGCCGCCGGCCTCACCCCGGTCAAGGTCAACAGCGTCCTGATGCCCGGGCTGAACGAGGACGAGGCCCCCGACCTGCTGGCCTGGGCCATCGCCCATGACTACGAGCTGCGCTTCATCGAGCAGATGCCGCTCGACGCCCAGCACGGCTGGAAGCGCGAGGGCATGATCACCGCCGGTGACATCCTCGCCTCGCTGCGCACCCGCTTCACGCTGACCCCCGAGGGCCAGGACGAGCGCGGCTCCGCGCCCGCCGAGCGCTGGACCGTGGACGGCGGCCCGCACCGCGTCGGCGTCATCGCCTCCGTCACCCGCCCCTTCTGCCGCGCCTGCGACCGTACGCGCCTGACCGCCGACGGCCAGATCCGTACGTGCCTGTTCGCCACCGAGGAGACGGACTTGCGCGCCGCGCTGCGCTCCGACGCCCCGGACGCGGAGATAGCCCGCATCTGGAAGCAGGCCATGTGGGGCAAGAAGGCCGGGTCGGGTCTGGACGACCCGTCGTTCCTCCAGCCCGAGCGCCCGATGTCGGCGATCGGCGGCTAGGCCGCGTCTGCCGGACCTGCCGGACCTGCCGGACCTGCCGGACCTGCCGGACCCGGGACGATCCCCTCCCGGGATGATCCGGTCCCGGACCAGCCGGGCCCGGGGCGATCCGAACGGCACGCTCTAGACACGGGCCTACCCGTGACGAGGCGGGGCAGGGACCGGCCGTCTCCGCCAGAGGCCGGACCAATGGCGGCGGGTCGGCCGCCGGCCGGGCGGTCAGTCGTCGGCCGGGCGGTCCGCCGCGGCCTTCTCCCACTCCGCCAGCGTCACGACATCCTTCAGAAAGCCGCGCAAGTTAAGGAAGTTGGAGAGGTGCTCGCGGTGCTCGTCGCACGCGAGCCAGGTCTTGCGGCGCTCCGGCGTGTGCAGCTTCGGGTTGTTCCACGCCAGCACCCACACCGCGTCGGCGCGGCAGCCCTTGGCCGAACAGACCGGTGTGTCCGCGGCGGCGCCCGGCGTCCCGCCGAGCTGGCCGAGCGGGCCTGGGAAGCCCGGCAGGCCGTTGACGTGCGGCGATGCGAAGTTGCCGGAGGAATCGGGGGTGTCGGGCCGGGGGGCGTCAGGGGAGTTCACGGCCTCAACCCTACGTCGCCACGGGTGCGGACATGGCGACGCCGGGCAGCCACGGGGGGAGCCGCCCGGCGTCGGTCCGTCGCTCCGACGGGGGATGCGGAGCGCGTACGCAGTATGTCACGCGGGAGTGGGCCCGGTGCACCGGAACCGCATGATTGATCTGAGCTTTTCTTGAGCTTTGCAGATCACGGGCGGCTCAACTCCGCTCCCGCCGCGGCCCGTCCGCATCCGGCCCGGCCGCTTCCGGGACGGGTTCCGCCGGGTCGGCGGTGCTCCCGGGGCCCAGCATCGGCCGTGTGGGAGCAGGTATGAAGGTGGACGGCAGTGAACGTACGTTCTCCCGACCCGCGTTGGCGACGACGACCGCCACGTACGGCAGGACGATGCCCAGCACCAGGGTGGCGATGGCCACGTGACGCTCGATGTTCCAGAGCACGGCCGTGAGGATGACGGCCACCGTCCGCACCGACATCGAGATCACATAGCGCCGCTGCCGGCCCCGCACATCCTCGGTCAGCCCCTGCCGTGCTCCCGTGATCCGGAAGGATTGGGTGCCGGTCTGCTTCCGCATCACGTTCCACCACCTGCTTGTCGCGCCGGATTCTCCCCGGTTCCGCACCGATCCCACGTTACGCCGCACCTGCGCAGCCTTCGAGACCGGGGCGCGATACGCCGTGGCCGGGTCCGTACCGCCGTCCCGCGTACGGTCCGCTCCGGCGTGCGGCGTAGCCCGTCCGGAGCGAAACTGACGGGGCACGCTCACGTGCGCGCGCCGCATTAGGAGGCGACATGACTTGGTTGTGGGCAATCATCGTGGGCCTGGTCCTGGGCCTGATCGCCAAGGCGATCATTCCGGGCAAGCAGCAGATCCCCCTGTGGCTGACCGTGGTCTTCGGCATGCTGGGCAGCGTCCTGGGGAACTGGCTGGCCACCGGAATCGGGGTCAACGACACCAAGGGCATCGACTGGACGCGGCACCTGCTGCAACTGGTCGGCGCGGTCGTGGTCGTCGCGGTCGGCGACCGGCTCTGGACGGCCATCCGCGGCCACGGGCGGGAAACGACCTGACGGGCCCCGGACGCGAAACGGCCGGTGCGCGAGGAACGCGCACCGGCCGTCGCCGTGCCGGGAGCGGAGCCGGGCGGAGCGTCCGGACGCGGCCCCCGCCCCGTATGCCGGCGGGCTCCCGTATGGCCGGCGGATCCCGTATTGCCTAGCGGCCTTCGAGCTGTGCCAGCTTGCGGCCGGCCTTGAGGTAGGCGGCGGTGTCGGGAGTCGCGGCCAGCTTCTCGCCCAGCACCTCGGCCAGCGGCCGGATCACGTCGGCCTCGGCGAGCACCAGCGTCTGCTGGCCCTCGGGAGCCTCCACGACCAGGCGCAGCGCGTTCTGCTTGGCCAGCCGCCGGGCCGCCGAGGCGCTCGGCGTGAACTCCAGGACCTTGGTCAGCACCGTGGCAACCGTCTCCGCGCCGTGCTCGGCGACGTCCACCACCGGCAGCGTGCTCACGTCGGCGAAGGACTTCTTGGAGAACTGCGCCACGAACCCGGCACGCGCGGCCATCGCCGCCTCCAGGCCGTACAGCGCCGTCACGACCTCGCCCGCCAGGACCTTCTTCAGATCCATCGGGTGCAGGCTCTTGTCCGCGACGCGGGCCAGCGCGAGCGCGACCTCCACGTCGGTCCACTCCGTCCACGCCTTCAGGTACGGCTCCATCAGCCGGTCCGGGACCGACATGATCTTGCCGAAGACGTCGTCGGCGGGCGCGCTCAGCCCGACGTAGTTGCCCTTGGACTTCGACATCTTGGCGCCGGTGCCGTCCGTGCCCTCGATCAGCGGCATCGTGACGACCAGCTGCGGCCGCTGCCCGCGCAGCTCCATGAGCTTGCGGCCCATCTGGAGGTTGAGCAGCTGGTCGGCGCCGCCCAGCTCCACGTCGCACTCCAGCGCCACCGAGTCCAGGCCCTGCGCGATGGGGTACAGCAGCTCCGTCATGGTCAGGCCGGAGCCCGCGGCGAGGCGGTTCCTGAAGTCCTCGCGCTGGAGCAGCTGCGAGACCGGCACCTGCGCGAGCAGGCCCAGCAGCTCGGGGAAGGTGTACGGCGCCAGCCACTCGCTGTTCTGCCGGAAGCTGACCTTGTCGAAGTCGAAGAACGGCCGGACCTGCTCGCGGTAGCTGGCCAGGTTGGCGGCGATGTCCTCGTCGGTCAGCGGCGGACGCTCGGCGGTACGGCCGGACGGGTCGCCGATCTTGGCGGTGAAGTCGCCGATGATCAGCGTCACGTCGTGCCCGAGCCGCTGGAACCGGCTCAGGATGATCAGCGGTACGGCGTGCCCGAGGTGGACGTCGGTGGCCGTCGGGTCGATGCCCAGCTTGATGTGCAGGCCCTGGCCCGCCGCCCGGCGCTCCTCGATCCGCCCGGCCAGCTGGTCCACGCCCGGCAGCACCTCGACGGTACGGGAGGCGATCAGCTCGGCCTGCTCCTTGGCGGGCAGGTCCGTCAGGTCGAGATAGCGCCGCTCGCCCGTCTCCTTGAGCAGCTCCGCGACGGTGGAGTCGGCGGAAAGGTCTGCGGAGAGCAGCGAGCTGGCGCGGGCGACGGATTCGCCGAGGCGTGTCATGGCGTTCCTGATCGGTCGGTGTTCCCGTACGGGAGGACGAAGGGAGAGTCTATTAGAGCCGGTGACCGGGGCCGGGCGGGCGCCCGCCCGGCCTGCCCCTCTCCGCCCCCGCGCCCCTCCTCACACCCCCGGACTGACCGAACTCATATTGAAGTCCGGAATCCGCAGCGGGGGCATCGCCGCGCGGGTGAAGTAGTCGCTCCACTCCCGCGGCAGCGTCCGCTCCGTACGGCCCGCCTCCACCGCCCGCGCCAGCAGGTCCACCGGCGACTCGTTGAACCGGAAGTTGTTCACCTCGCCGGTCACCTCGCCGTTCTCGACCAGGTAGACGCCGTCCCGGGTCAGCCCGGTGAGCAGCAGCGTCGCCGGGTCCACCTCGCGGATGTACCACAGGCACGTCAGCAGCAGCCCCCGCTCGGTGCCCGCCACCATCTCCTCCAGCGATCGGCTGCCGCCGCCGTCCAGGATCAGGTTGTCGACGCCCGGCGCCACCGGCAGCCCGGTCAGCCCGGCGCTGTGCCGGGTGGTCACCAGCCGCCGCAGCTCCCCGTCGCGTACCCAGTCGGTGGGCTCCAGGGGCAGCCCGTTGTCGAAGACCGACGCGTCGTCGCCGGAGGCATGGGCCAGGACGAACGGCGCGCACTCCAGGCCGGGCGCACCCGGGTCGCTGCGCAGCGTCAGCGGCAGCTCCGTGAGCCGGGTCCCGACGAGGGTGCTGCCGCCGGGCCGGGAGAAGACCGTACGGCCCTCCACGGCGTCCCGGGCCGTGGCGGACCACTGCTGGTACACCAGCAGGTCGGCGACGGCGGTCGGCGGCAGGAGGGTCTCGTACCGCCCGGCCGGCAGCTCGATCCGCCGCGCGGCCCAGCCGAGCCGGGTGGCCAGCTCCGCGTCCAGGGCCAGCGGGTCCGCGTCCCGGAAGTCACGGGTGGACAGCCCCGCCCAGGCGGACCGGGACCGGTCCGGGGACTTGGCGTTCAGCTCCAGCGTCCCGGTGGGCTGATCGTGCCGCAGCCGCAGCCCGGTGGACGAGCCCACATAGGACGACACAACCTCGTGGTACGCAAACCCGTACAGCTCACGGCCACCGTCCCCGGCCCGCTTGAACGACTCGCCCAGCGCGGGCGCGAAGGCGTCGAAGACCGCGGAGGACGTCTCGGCGGGGGCGTCGGTGAAATGCGGCGACGGCGCGGCGCCGGAGACCAGCGGCGCGGCGTCCTCGGCGGGCCCGGCCGCCCGCGCGGCCGCCTCCGCCTCCCGCACCAGCGGCTCCAGGTCGGCGGCGGTCACCGCGGACCGGGTGACCACCCCCGACGCGGTGCCCTGCGCGCCGTCGACGGTGGCGATGACGGTCAGCGCCCGCCCACGGGTGACACCGTTGGTGGTCAGCGCGTTACCCGCCCAGCGCAGGTTGGCACTCGACCGCTCCTCGGCGACGACCACGCAGCCGTCGGCCCGGGACAGCTCCAGCGCCCGCTCGACGATCTCGTGGGGCGCGCTCGCACGCGGCGTACGACTCATCGACCCGCCTCCTGTGCCGTGTTCAGCATGCCGACACCGGTGAACAGCGCCGAGGAACACCCGCGCGAAACCGCCGCAATCCGCCCCGGCTGCGCCCCGCCACAGGTCAAGGCGCCGCCCAGCGTTCCTATCCGATCAGCGTCTGTGCAGGTCGGACGGTGTTTCACGGTCCACCCTCAATCCCTGTTGATACCGGATGAAACCGGACTGTACGGGGTCCGGTGACGGCCTGGTGCCGACTTTCGGCGAAGTGCTGCGGATCTTCCGCAGGGGCTCGCGGAAGAGGACAGCACGGGGCGGCCATCGCCGAGTGATCGTATGCGCCTTGGGGCTCGGTGGTCTCCGGCTGTGAGCTGATCTGAATCACCTCGGGGCCAAGGGAACGGCTGACGATTCCGATGTGACGGGGCGCTGGATCATCTTGCCGTGAACCGGCCCGCAGCCGCCATGGCCCGCGCGGCTCCGCGTGCTCCGACTGCCGGTCTCCGCGACGGTCGCGCCCGCGAGGCGCGGTGGCGCGGTGAGACGGACTGCCCGTCGCAGGGGTCGCTTTCTGGATATGAAGCAGACGGCTTGCGCGATGCCGAGGACTGCGGCTATCCGGCCTGTATCTGACGGAAAATGAACGCGGCTGATTACTTGAACGGCGAACTGTCTTTCGCTGCATCAGCTGCGGGAAGCGCCTGAAGCGTTGTCAGTGCCTCACGATAGGTTGTGGGAACACGCGAAAACACAGTTCCAGGGGGACCTATGGCCGGTGACGGCTTTGACATAGACACGGACCAGCTGAAGTCCGCGGCGCCGCGATTCCACCGGGAAGCCGATGCGCTGACGAGGGCGACGGCAAAGCTGAAGGGCTCGCTGGACGGCCTCGGTTCGCCGTGGGGGGACGACGAACAGGGGCAGAAGTTCCAGCACATGTACGCCCCGCATCGCGAGCAAATAGAAAAGGCCGCCCAAGCCTTGGTCAAGGGATTGGAAAGCATCTCCAAGACCATGAAGGACATGGCGGACAACCACGAGGAGGCCGACCGCTCGTCCTCCTCCGGGTTCCGGGGCGGGGGCGGGCGGTGAGCGCGGCCGACAAGGCGAAGGAGATCGTCCAGGACCTGACCGGCATGTGGTGGCCGGAAGGGGACGAGGACGAACTACGGGAGGCCGCCCGCGCCTGGCGGACCTTCGCCGACGACGTGGAGGACGTCACCGCCGCCGCCCACAAACCTGCCCAGGATGTCATCGACAACAACAAGGGCCCGGGCATCGAGGCGTTCGGCGAGTTCTGGCGCAAGTATCACGGCGGCGGCAAGGGCTACCTCGACGATGTGGCGTCCGCCGCGCGGGACATGGCCAAGGCGCTGGACAAGTTCGCCGACCAGATCGCCGAGGCCAAGCGGAAGATCGAGCATGAGCTGGAGATCGCCGGGGCGGTGCTGGTGGCCGGGACGGCGCTGGCCCTGTTCACCGGCGGCATCAGCGAGGTCGCGGCGGTCGGCGCCACCGAGGCGATCGTCGCCGCGGCCGGCACGGCAGGCGTCGCCGTCTCCGCCACGGTCGCCGAGATCGCCGGCACCGTGCTGGCCACCGCCGCCATCGGCAGTGTCGAGGCGATCACCGTGGACGTGGTCGTTGCGCAGGGCGGGCGGAACCTGCTCGGTGAGCAGCACGGCATCAATGTCGCCGAAATCAGGGACGCCGGCGTCTTCGGCCTCGTCCTGGGCGGCGCCTTCGGGGGCGCGGCTCGGGGCGTGAGGGCGGTGCGGGAGGCTCGTCTTCCCGACGTTTCGGCAGCCGAACTCCGTCTGGCGTCCCAGGATGAATGGATCACTGGTGCTCGACGACGCCCGCGCGACTTGTTGGATGTCGATCAGCAATCCAAGTGGGCAGATGACGCCTACGAAAACTTCAGGCAGGATTCTCGCGATATCGGAGCGATCAGCAAACATAGCCGAGACGTGACGCGCGGGGATGGGTCCAAAGGATTTTCCGAAGAGGAAATTTCCAGCATCAAGAAGCACGTTTTCGATACTGAGCATCCCATCGAGGACTACGAAACCGGTCAAGTCGTCACTCGAAAATTTGACGCCGACCCCGAAATCGCAGATGCTTGGATCCGCCTGCGGTCCGGCAACGCTCTACCTGAAGATCACATCTTGCTGGAACACGAACTGGCAGAACTCAAGCACCTCCGCGAAAACCCTGGACTGACCTACCAAGAGGCGCACAGGATGACAAACGAATTGTACAACTGGGAGATTAATCTTCCGGTGAACAAGCGCCAAGACTTCGAAAGCGAGTGGTAGTAGTGGCTTCGCTGGTCTACTTCAAAAAGCTCTCCGAGGACTCCGATTCCGTTGTCTACTCGTTCGGTGGTGACCCCTCCCAAATGGTTCGACAGTTGACGATGGACCGGAACACGCATCGGCCGCAGCCGGACGAGGAGGGCGTCGATTACCTGTTCCTCAAGGCGTCGTACAAGATCGCTGCGATGTATAACGAACGGAATGAATGGCCTGAACGCGGAATGAGTGCCAGTTGACCCGTTGGCCTCCGTCCGATCGCGCAATCTGTCCCATCCGAGCCAGATGGAAGGATTCGTGCGCGCGTGGGAGCCGTCAGCATTCGTGCTGGTGACTCCGTACCGTTGATGCCGACCCTTTCTCAGACTGCGAGCAGGTGGATCATCGCGGCCTGATGCTTCGTACTGGCAATTTATTCGTCAGCCAGAACGGAAAGGTGAGCACGAGCGGACTGGGAAAGGCTGTCCAACAGGGCCTTCCCCTTGGCTGCTGTTGCAAGAGACGGCTGACCGATGATGCCGTTGGTGGTGTACCGCGTCATGCCCAGGGTGAGCAGATGGGGACGGCTGAGGGCCGAATGGTCGTCCTGCTCGATTCCTTCATGAACGAGGTACGGAGCGCCGTGCAGGAGCAGGGAGACTTCGAACTCTCCACCGTGCATGTCGCCGGGACCGCTGCTCTCCAAGCCGGCTTCCCGGCGTGCACGAGCCCGGTCCTCGCTGACAGGGAAGAGAGCTACCCGGGGACCGCCCACATTGGCCTCCTGGACGACATTCGACAGCACATAGTTGCCACCATGGCCGTTGACGATCAGCAGCCCCGGGACACCGGAGGCCTTCAACGACCGCCAGATGTCGTTGACGACGGCGTACAAGGTCGCGGCGCTGATGCTCACGGTGCCTGCCATGCCTGCGTGCTCGTGGGAGCAGGACATGGTGATGGGCGGCAGGAGGAAGAGGCCGTAATCGTCGGCGATCCGCTTGGCGATCATGCACGCGATGGCGGTGTCCGTGGTCAGGGGCAGGTGGGCGCCGTGCTGCTCAAAGCTCCCCACGGGCAGTACGGCGACGGTCGGCCCCTTGCGGCGCTCGTCCTCGGACGTGGCCTGGGTGATCAGATCGTCCATGCGCTTAGCATCTCCTATGCTTTCCGGCTGGACTAGGTCGCAAGCCGGTCGCGAACGATCTGAAGATGCTCAGTGAACGACGCGATGGCAGGAACCTTTTGACGTGGGACGACGGCACGGGCCACGGCCGTCAGCTCCGCAAGGGTCCGGACCGAACCGGTCTGAGCAACGATGGCCAGAGCCTTGCCGGCGGCCTCCGCACACGGTTCCGGCTCACCGGCCTTGGCGTAGGCGCGGGCGAGCCGTGCGAGGTAGACGCTGCGGTCGTTCCGGAAGACCTGGGGGAGGGCTGCGATCTCCTCCTCGAAGAGCCGAATGGCGCGCGAGGGATCGCCGAGATCGATCCAACAATTGGCGCGCTGGATCTCCACGTACGTCGGGGTGCAGTAGGACGTGTCGAGGATGGCCGTGGGCCTCGCATGTCCGTGACGCCAGTTCGTGTGCCTCGTCGAACTTGGTCAATGCGACCTGTGGGGCGCCTTGGAGCGCATGGCCGGCCGCTTCTTGCAGCGCCGCGAGCGCGGAAAGCTGAGGAGTTCTGCTCGGCACGTGCTGCGCCGCCTGGGCCAGCCCTACGGCCCGCGCCGGGCTTCCTTGCGCGGCGGCCTGGTGGCTCTTGCGGAACAGCAGGTACGACTGCATGTGATGGTCGGTGGCCTCCTGCGCCCACTCCATCGAACGGTCCGACCAATACGCCGCTGCCGTGAAGTCACCCAGATCTTGGTACAACCACCCGAGGAATTCAGCGGTCTGGCTGCCCACATGCAAAAGCCTGCGCCGCACTGGACCGTTAGTCGTCTCCAGAAGGCGGGCGATCGACTTCACATCATGATTAACCGTGGCCAGTGATTGTCTCGCCCCGAAGTAATTCGCACTCTTGTAGCGCTGGAGTAGTTGGCTCTCGATGAGAGCAACGGTGAATTCCGGATCGGCCAGCTCCTCGCCGGACATCACAACCCATAGGTCACCAGTCGGCTTGAGGCTCACGCCTGGGTCAGGCGGCGTCACCAGCACGGCATCCACCGGTCCATCCCTGCTGTCCTCCCAGCCACGTCGCACGAGGCCGAGCATGTGTCCGGGGATGCGGAGCCCGTCGGCCACACGCTCGACAACGGCCATGTCCTTGATGATCCGTTGCCCTTGGATGACCTCGCCGACCCGGCTCGGTGTCAGGTCGCAGCGGCGCGCGATGAGAGCGGGGTAGAGACCTGCCCGCTTCATGATCTTGAAGATGCGCGAGAAGTCACGTTCGTAGCACGCTTTGATCATTTCGGCGTCGTTCAAGATACGCGCGGGGAGATCTTGCGGCGGTTCGAACTTGGGCATGAGCGACGCTCTGATGGACTCAGCCTGGATCGCTGTGATGCTTCCTCCGCGATGTTACCCACCGCGGGTAATCACGCTGATGTCGATTCCGGAACAACTGGCCACGACCCTACTGCGTATGAAGTCCGATGCGACGCTGAGCAAGGGGGATTCGGCAGTCAGCCGATGGCCCCACAACACTCGCAGCGTCGGCCTGGCTCGCGCCGAGTTGAGTGACCTGTTGATCAAATGGGATCTGAGCACGGTGGTCGACGAGGCCCTGGTGGTGCTCTCCGAGTTGGTCACCAATGCGGTGAAGCATGGGCGCGCGACTGCCGAGCGCGAGATCGAAACGCGGTACTCCCGCGTAGCGGATGGCGTCCGGATCGAGGTGCGCGACTGGGCGGAGGAACGCCCGGTGGTCCGCGTACCGAGCGATACGGGCGGTTGGGGCCTGTGCCTAGTCGGCGAACTGTCCGCCCGCTGGGGCGTTGACGAACGCGCCGGGGCCGGGAAGTCCGTGTGGGCCGTGGTGACGGCTCCTGAGGAAAGCTGAGCGTGATGGATGACCGCATGATGGCCTCTCGGGTACGGGGGGGGGAGACCAAGTACGGCTGCGGGGACGGTTACAGGAGGCGAAGTCGGTCCGCCCCGACCAGGCGTCGTTCAGGCGCCCAACGGTGGTTCTGGTCTTCAAGGGACACCCCTCGGAGCGCTTCACCGCCGATCCCTGGCTCTGGGGACTCGACCGGGAGAGGTCGCGCTGATGGTGGTCAAGGCGATCTACCGGTTCGTCGGCTGGGTGTTGCAGCTCGACACGTCGGGCAGTCCGCCGATCTTCGAAATGAAGTGCATGAAGTGCGACGCGGCCTCGGGGACGTTCGAGGACCCGGCGCCGGCACAAAACTGGGCGCTGAAGCACGCTGGCCGTGAGGGCCACACCCTATTCCAGGCCGTGAACCTCTCGTACTTCCGAGCGACGGCGGTAGAGGAGGCCCGGTGATGCACCGTGGATGGAGAAACACGTGCCAGGGGCTCCAATGGGCTGCGGGAATGGCTGACGAAGCAGCCCTCCGAGTACAAGAGCAGTGGTGGCGACACGTGACCGACCGAAGGTTGTTTCGCCTCTTCGACCGCTGGCGCGCCCGGCTGACCGCGGGGAGCTCACGCGGTTGCCGGCGCTGCGAGCCGCAATGTCTGACCCCAGGGACGGCCCCAGTCAGGAAGGAGCGGGGGTGACCTCTGTCGTAACCCTGATCGGGGGCGTTGGCCGAGCCCGGTCAGTGCCCCTTCCCGAACTCCCTTGGTGACCCAAGCTGTACGACTTTCGACTCCGTCCGCTCCGCAGAGGCGTGGAGGCGTACGGTCGTGCCACCGGGGGCGGCGGTCTGGTTTGTCGCTTTGCTTCAGAGCAGAACCGTGATCGACAACCCAAGGTGCAAAACCGGACCACCCCTCGCCTGGACAGCTTCCGGGGCCCGAGTCAGACGGTCGACCAGGGCCAGTGGCGCATCATGGTGGCGCTTGAGGGCTTCCTGAGTTTCACCCGGCCCGAACCTTGACGACAAATGCAGCCGCGTACGGCCCAAATGGCGCGATGAGGATGACCACGGCAGGTCTTCGTGGCCACCTAACCTGAGCTGCCCTCGCTCTGCCGATGCTTCACTCCTACCGCGCCCTGTCCGCCGGAACAGTGTCTATGGGCCTCCTGCACCAGCAGCGCTGTTTGAGAACGCACCAGGACCATCGGAGGAACGGTGGTGGTACACCGGCACCTACGGCTGACTGTAGCGGGCCGTCGTGGAGCTCGCGTCGTATGCGGAGGATCTCGTCCTTCACCGCTGCGGGTGTGCAGTGAGACTGGGGACGGGGCTTGATGAAGCGGAGTCCTTGCCGTCGGCGCGGGGGAGCCTCGCGGCCTGTAGCTCTATGCGGATCGGTCGCGAACAGTCGTACCGGCTGGCTCAAGTACCCCAAACAGGCAAGACAGTACGTTGGCGGTTCCTGCGGTTGCGGTACTCCGCTGTTGTACTGCAGCAGAAAGGAAGGGCGAGTCGGGCAAGGACCTGGGGGAACGCATGCAATGGTCGACGCTTACAGCGACAGCTGTGGGAGCAGTGCTTGGTGTGATGGCCACGCTGGTTGCTGACCATGTTCGGTGGCGACATGACCAGTCGGAGCGGGATCGTGACACGCTGCGCACTGCATTCGCGGAGTACCTCACGGCCCTTTCGAGAGCCAGGGACGCAATCGCTCGACTGGAGCCTTCCCCTGAACGTGTAGGCAAAGGTCACGTCGAGATCGGTGAGCACGGCGTGTACGCCGCACAGCAGCAACTTGAACTGATGGCCCAGCAACCGCTCCTCGGAAAAGCTCGTCAGGCCAACCTCAGTATGCTCGACTTCCATGATGTGGTGGTTTCCGGTCACGCTTCGGACGCAGCGGAGTACGTCCATGCCTGGAGAGCTGCCCATCAGGCCCGCGTGGCATTGATCGAAGAGATGAGGGCGGCTCTGCGGCGAACCTAAGCGGCAAGGCGCAAGCGCCAGGTCCGGTCACTTCTTTGGCCCGAAGTGACTTGGACAGGTACTGGACCTCGGTTATGCGCATCTCACCTGCTGCACTGGCCATGTAGGCGTTCACGAATGCCTGGGGCTCCTCTCTGTAGCCTGATTCATAGTGTTAGCGTAAATTTGAGCCACCTTAATTTCCTGGCGATTTTGTGCGATGGTGGCGACCAGCGGCAGGTTAATTACGACCAATGCTCCCCAGATGAGGGTCCATAGACAGAACGCGGGCCAGAATGGTTCGGCGCCCCGGGTGTCGTCGGCAAGCCAAGCCAGACTCACCGTGAGAGTCCACGTCAGAAGCGCTGCTGTGAGAGCCCAGATCCAATAAAAGAGTCGAGTGATGTCCGTGAAGTGATTTCCCAGGTTGCGCTCGATCAGGCTGACCTGCCCGCTGATTGCTTGTAATTCTTGTACTGAGGCTACTGTATCTCTGACGGTCAGCAGTGCAGTAGCTTCTTGAAATGCGGAAGTTAGCGCAGAACTGCGCTCTCTTGTCTTCTGGGTGATTTGATGCAGTTCGACTGCGGCAACGAGCAAGATGACTGGCACCACAGCTGAGAAAGTGGCGGCATAAGTATCCGTCATTTTCATCCCCGTGCCGCCATGATGCCCTCAGTGATCGAAGGTGTCAGTAGGTCCGGCGTGGCTGGGCGATGCAAAAGATTATTCCCTCAAAATCTCTGAGCGCCGCCCGCTCCTGGGGTCGGTAGGGCGGCGGCCAGGGCAGCGGAGACGCCCCGGTACACGCCCAAGAGCTTCCGGCACTTCTTCGTCTCGGAGGCCATCCATGCGGACATTCCGCTGTTACTGACCTTCAAAGCGTGATGTCTCAGGGGCTGACATTTGGTGGTCGCGGCGGTATGCCGTCTGCATGAGGTATGCGCAGGGTGGTGGGCTG
>NZ_JBHWHY010000095.1:0-12987 GCF_042732265.1 Streptomyces sp. NPDC059788
GCGGCAGGCCCGCGCGGATTTCAGCCCTTGACGGGGGAGAAGCCGCCGCCGGCGACGCCGTTGACGGTGCAGTCCGTGCCCTGGTAGCGGTCGACGAAGGTGCCGGTGATGCCGGTGAACGCGTCATACGTCTGGTTCATGGGCAGGTCCTTGTGCAGCCTGAACCGCAGTTGCACGTGGACGGACTCGCGGGGCTTCAGCGTCTTCGGGGCGGGGACGCTGCCGCGGGCGTCTCCATCGGCCTGGCGCAGCGTCTTCCAGGCGCGCTGCGAGGTGTCCCAGTACTGCAGATCGCTGTACGGGCTCAGGTCGCGCTCGCCCTCGTTGTAGACGTAACTGAGCACCTCGGCGCTGATGGTGAACGACTTCAGCTCCTTCGCCGAGGCATTGCTGAGCGTGGCGGTGTAGGTCGTCCAGTCGGTGCCGGGAGTGACCGTCTTGGGTACGCCGAACGAGCGGTTCACGAAGGCGTTGGCGCCGTAGGGATCTCCGATATCGGAACAACTCGGCATTTCCGCGGCAGGGGCCGCCTGAGAGGCGGGCGCGACGGCCACCGCCACGGGGAGCAGGACGGCCGTAGCGGCCGAGACCGACAGGGCGCGACGCAGATTCATGAAGATCTCTTTCCCGGTTCTTCGGACCCTTGGAGCCTTTGTTTCCAGTGCCATTGACTTTCGAGGCCATGGATCCTTGGGTTGTCAGGTTCTTGGAGAAACGGTTGGGCTTACGCGGTGGCGTCCGTGGCGCCCGGGCCGGCCGCGCTCCTGCGGCGGCGTACCCCGACGACCGTGCCCGCGCCGGCCAGCATCGCGGCTCCGCCGACGAGAGCGATCGCCGGGAGCGCGGTCGAGGAGCCGGTCGCGGCGAGGTTGGCGCCGCCCTGCGCGCTGAGGCCACCGGCGGAACCGGAAGCACTCGTACCGCCGCCGGACGCGGCGCTCTGGCCGGATTCGCCCGAGCCGCCCGGCTTGGAAGCCGGCGGCTGCGTCGGCTTCGTGCCCGCCGGGAGGATGGTGAAGTCGTACCAGGCTTCCTTGGCCGAACCACAGGAACCGTCGCTGTTGCGGTAGTCGCCGGCGGCGACCGCGTACCCGGTGCCGGGCTTGGCGTTCTTGACCACGCGGGTCCGCAGTTGGAGCGTGACGGCGCCGCGCGGACCGATGCTGAAGTAGCCGAACAGGTCTTCGGGCAGCGCGTCGTGGAAGGTCTTCCACCGCCCCGTCTTGGCGTCGCGGTACTCCGTCTCCAGCTCCCAGTACGGCCGGTCGACAGCTTCGCCGGAGGACACCTGCAGGAAGGGCTGCACCTCTCCCAGGGCCTTGCCGGTGGTGTTGGTGAGCGTCATGGAGAAGGGGGACCAGGCGCCGCCCACGGCCAGCTGGCGCGGCAGTCCGCGGACGGCCACCTGCAACTGGTTCGATTCGAACGCGCAGGCCTGACCCGCATCATCGGAATCACCGGCGTTCTTGTTTCCACCGGTGGCGGAACCTGCGCCGGTGGAACCCCCGGTGGTCCTTTCGTCGGTCTTGGTGGCGGCTTTCCCGGGGCCGGCCTCGGACACCGGCTCCGCCGCGAACGCGGCGGCGGGCGCGGCCAGTACGGTGGCGGGCGCTAACACGGCAGCCGCTGCGGCGGCCGTCAGGGCGCGGCGAATCTTCATCCAGTAGACCTCTCGGATTCCAGGTGCCGCCTGGGCGGCACAGGTTGACGTTCGTCATGGTCGGGATGTGTATGACGCATGGTGTGCGGGAGCGCGCTCGCGGACAGGTGTACGCGCGTACCGTGGCGATACGGGTACGCCGCGGCCTCATCGTCATCTCCTTGCTCGCCCTGCACGCGCTGAGCGGCTGGGCCCACCCAGAAAAGATCTTGGGCGACGTTGTCGACAGTAGATGCCGGGGCCGTGTCGGTGCGCCGTTCGGGCGCGATCTACGTAGCGGATTACGCAATTCCCGCCTACGGGAGCCACGGGGACCACAGGAGCCACGGGAGTTCGCGGCCTCGGTCAGCCGATGGGGTTGACGAAGGTAGCGGGGTGGGTGGCGCCGTCCTGGTGGACGAGGGGGCCCCAGGGCCACTTCAGGGTCAGCGAGGTCGTCTCGTCGGGCGGGGTGACGACCGCGTGGGCGGGCTGGTAGGAGCCCTCGTCGTCGTCCTTGGCCATGCCGAGGCTGACCGTGAAGTCGGTGCTGTCCCCGGGGCCCAGGGTGATCGAGCCGTGCTTGGCCGAGGAGCGGGTCAGCGACCAGCGCTGACCGCCGTTCTCGGAGGTCAGGTCCACACCGGCGAAACCGCCGATCTTGCAGGAGCGGCTGCTCTTGTTGGTCAGCACGATGCTCGTGGTCGTCCCGCCGCTCGCGTCGGGGTCCGGAGTCGCGTCCTCACCCGTCGCGAAAGCCGCCGTCAGGTTGGAGGTGTGGCAGCGCTCGACACCCGAACCCGCCTTGCCGCCCCGGCCGCCGCCGGACTGCTTGCCCGGGGCCCCCGCCTTGGTCTCGCCCTTCGCGCCGGAACCCGCCTGCGGCTCGGAGCCCTGCACATCGGAGGAGGCGCCCGCACCGCCGGGGTCCGCGGCGGCCACACCCGCATCCGGCCGGTTCGCGCCCTTCGCGCCGAAGGCGTCCGAACCGGAGCAGGCGGTCAAGGTGAGTCCGGCGACCGCGGTCAGGGCCGCGGCGGCGACGCGCAGGGTACGGCGGCGGACGGTGCGGGTGGTGGCGCTGGAGCTCATTTCGGGTTCCCCCCGGGGCAGTTGGTGACGTTGCTTCCTCGGTACGACACCGATCCTGTCCGGCCCCCTTAGCGAGAAGCTGCCACTCCGCTAACACCCGGCTAACGCGTCCGCGGGTGATCTCCGCCGGAAGCCATCGGCTGAACCGCGGGCGCGGATCGAACTGCTGCTGCACCACCCCGGATCGGGCCCGGACGCGGTCTCTCCGTCGACTGGGATGTGGACCTCGGCACCGAGATCGGACAATGGCGGCTGTTCAGCCACCTGTATCCCTCGCGGTCGGTGGCCGGCCCCGACGGCGACTCCGTCCTCGACCAGTGGCCCGCCCTGTTCCACATGAACAAGTGTGGATACCGGCGAGGCAGCGGCTTCGTCGAAGTCACCGACCTGCGACACGGAACACAACGGCGCGTCATCATGCGCAAAGTGCACCAAAGAAAGCTGGCGTCGCTCCTGGACGGTGCCCTGGTCTCCGATTTCCGGCAGCAGGAAATAGCGGCATTTGTGAAGTCAGGTCTCGTGCACCAGATCGGCTCCCTTCTGTGGTGGTTGCCCTCCCGCATCACCCGCTGGCCGGTGGTGGCATGACGGAAGAACGCAACAGCCGCGCACCGGAACACAGCACGGAGAGGAGTCAAGGACCATGCCCCATGGCGATGAGACCTTGCCGCTGCGCTCCCTCAACGCGGTGGAATGGGATCGCACTTACGATTCCACGACGGCAGGATGGGACGAGGAACCACCACCCGTACTGGGCGAACTCCTCGCCGAGTACGCTCCGCCCCCGGCCCGCGTCATGGATGTCGGCTGCGGGCTCGGCACCACCGCCCGATGGCTCGACAACCGCGCCTATGCCGTGGCGGCTTGCGACTTCTCGGCCCAGGCCATCAAAGAGGCCCGACGACGCACACCGCCCGATTCGGCGGTGCGGTACGAGGTCCTTGACGTCACCGCCCACGTCCCCCTGGACCCGTTCCCGGTGGTCCTCGACCGTGGCGTACTGCACACCTGCCCCACTGACCGTGAGCGTCGGACGTTCGCCGCGGCAATCGCCCGGATGTGCCGCCCGGCGGACTGTGGATACATATCGGAGCCGCCGCGCTCAGCGAAGAGCAAGCCCTGGACCAGACCAGCGGCCCGTCCTGGACCACTGAAGAGACTTTCCGCGACGCGGTGACGACGTGGTTCACCGTCCTCGACCATCGGATCGCCGATTTCGGCCGACGGACGGGTGTTACGGACTGGCCGGCTCGATACGCCGTGCTCCGGAGAAGGGACAACTGACACGGACCGAGAGCGGCAGGAGTGCGGACGGCCAGTTCTTCCGGCGGTTGCTGGTGAGGACGGTGAGTGACACGGCTCAGCCGGTCGTGAGGGCGAGAATACTCACAGATTCTTTCGCGGCACGTCCGCGCGCGAGGTGAACGCGGGCCCCGGTCGAGGCCGCCGAGCCTTCGCCGGATGTCCCCGAGGTTTCGCCGGATGCCCCCGATGTTTCGACAGATGTCCCGGAGGTTTCGGCGGACGTCCCCGAGATGGAGACGCGAAGACGAACGGAAGACGACGACCGGGCCGGCGGTCGAGTGTGACCGTGATTTCGACGTCGCGGGTGTCGTTTATCTCGATGTAAAGGCCGCGATGGCCTGTTGCCGTGACACCCGGGTGCCCGAGTAGGGTCGGGGGCTCGTGATCGCCGAGGGCTGCACCCTGCCCTCCCGGCCCTCGTGAGGGCACATGCGTACGTGGCCTCCCGGCCCCACCCGGGAAGCGCGTACGGCATGCGCACGTACGGGAAACGTCCGTACGCGCCGGGCACCGGGATGCTGCTCCGACGTCTCACAAGCAGTACAGCGGACCCCCGGGTCCGTCCCCCCACACAAAGAGTCGCGCGTGCGCGGCCGCAGACCAGGAGCACCAGTGCAGGGCATCCCCCACATAGCCAGCACACCGCACGACAGGCGATTGTCGTCCATACCCCCTGCCCGCGGGGAGCATGACCCGGCGCGGCAAACGGGGTGGGACACGGCACCGAGCATGCCGCACCGGAGCGCGGCGTCCCGCGTGACCCCGGCGGCACGGCGTCCCGAGGCCGCCTCCACCCGGCATCCCGTCTTCATCGCCCGGTCGGGCTGGCGCAGGCGGACGCTGCAAGGCGCGGCCCTGGCCGTGGGCTGCGCCTGCCTCGGGTATCTGCTGTTCGTCGGCACGCTGATCAGCGGACTCCGGCAGCCGGTCGGCACGCACCCGCCGAGTATGAACGGGCCGGTGCCTTCCGGCCCGGACGCCGGCAAGTCGCGGTACGGCCGAGGCGCACCGGCCCGGGCCGAGGCACACCGGCCGCCGGCCAGGACCCAGGCGGACCGCGACGCCCGCCGCCCGCCGGCCGGCAGATCCGCCCCGTCGGCCGGAGGCCCGAGGCAGTGAGCCGGCACGCCGCCGGTGTGCGGCGCCCGCCGCGCGGACACTGGCTCGTGCTCCTGCTGGTCCTCCTGGTGGTCGCCGTCGCCCTGGTCTTCGAGGGCTGGACGACCCACCAGGTCGACGACGCACGCACCAAGCCGCCGTGCGCCCGGCCGATCCCGCGTGCGGCGGACGACGGGAAACCGCTGCTGCGGTTCGGCCCGAAGGGGGTCACCACCGCGGGCATGCCACCCGGGACCGTCGCGCTCACCTTCGACGGCGAGCCCGACCCCGTGTGGACGCCGCGTCTGCTCGACCTGCTGCGCGAACACCATGCGCGGGCGACCTTCTTCGTCTACGGGAAGGACGCGGCCCGGAACCCGGAGCTGGTCCGGCAGATCCTGCGCGACGGGCACGAGATCGGCTCGTACACCTACAGCGGCGGCGACCTCGGTGCCGCCTCAGCGCTGCGCGCGCGGCTCGAACTGCCACTCGCCCAGACCGCTTTCGCGGGTGCGGCCGGCATCAACACCACCCTGCTGAGGCTGCCGCACACCACGGCCGCGGACACGCTCTGCGGCCCCCAGTGGCCGGCCGCGAAGCGCGCGGCGGCGCAGGGATATCTGGTGGTCGCCTCGGACCACAAGGACCGCAAGCCGTGGCGGGGGGTGGTGACGCAGCACAGCCAGACCGACCTCGGCTACCACGAGGCCAAGGATCTGCTGGAGGACCGCAGCGTGCGGCGGTTCACCACCATCAGCGGCGGACTCGGCCGTTCCTCCTTCCTCGAAGAGGTATCGGTCATCCAGGAGATCAAGGGGCAGGGCCTGATCTGGTCGCAGCGGCTCGGGCACGCCTTCCTCACCGTGATGGTGTGGACGCTGACCCTCACGGGGGTGCTCGGCGTCCTGCGGATGCTCCTGTTCGCGGTGTTCGCCCGGCTGCACGTGCGCAGGCTGCACCGGTACCGGCCCGGCGCGCCACGGCTGCGCGCGGTGCGGGACCCGGTGACGGTCCTGGTGCCGGCGTACAACGAGGAGGCCGGCATCGCCTCCACCGTGTACTCGCTCCTCGCGTCCACCCATCCGCACTTGCAGATCATCGTGATCGACGACGGCTCGACCGACTCCACCGCCGACCTCGCCGAGGGCATCGACGATCCACGGGTGACGGTGATCCGGCAGCCCAACGGCGGCAAGCCCAGCGCTCTCAACACCGGCCTGGCGCACGCCCGGCACGACATCGTCGTGATGGTCGACGCGGACACCATCTTCGAACCCGCGGCACTGGCCCGGCTGATCCAGCCGCTCGCCCACCCGGCGGTCGGCGCGGTCAGCGGCAACACCAAGGTCGGCAACCGGCGCCGCCTGATGGGCAAATGGCAGCACCTGGAGTACGTCCT
This sequence comes from Streptomyces sp. NPDC059788, assembly GCF_042732265.1. Classification (NCBI taxonomy): domain Bacteria; kingdom Bacillati; phylum Actinomycetota; class Actinomycetes; order Kitasatosporales; family Streptomycetaceae; genus Streptomyces; species Streptomyces sp. NPDC059788. Next base: position 6,534 of record NZ_JBHWHY010000095.1, read on the forward strand.
CGGCTTCAACCTCGACCGGCGGATGTTCGAGGTCCTGGAGTGCATGCCGACGGTTCCGGGGGCGATCGGCGCCTTCCGCAGGGACGCGCTGATGGGCATCGGCGGCGTCAGCGACGAGACCCTGGCCGAGGACACCGACCTCACGATGGCGCTCTGGCGGGCCGGCTGGCGCGTCGTCTACGAGGAGTCGGCGGTCGCCTGGACCGAGGTGCCCAGCACCGTGCGACAGCTGTGGCGCCAGCGCTACCGCTGGTGCTATGGCACCCTCCAGTCGATGTGGAAGCACCGCCACACGGTGAAGGAGGTCGGCCCCGCCGGACGCTTCGGCCGTCGCGTCATGCTCTACGTCACGCTGTTCCAGATCGTGCTGCCGCTGTGCGCCCCGGTCGTGGACATGTTCGCCCTGTTCGGGGCCCTGTTCCGCGACCCCGTGGAGGCGGGCCTCGTCTGGTTCGGGTTCCTCTCCGTCCAGCTGGTCACCGCCGCGTACGCGCTGCGGCTCGACCGCGAACGGCTGCGCGTGCTGTGGGTGCTGCCGCTCCAGCAGTTCGTCTACCGGCAGTTGATGTACCTGGTGGTCATTCACTCCGTGACCACGGCGCTGCTCGGCACCCGCCTGAAGTGGCACAGCATGAAGCGCACCGGAACCGCCGACCCGTATCTGCTCGAAGAACCGTCCGCATCGACGCCCGGAGGCCCGTTCGAGGAGCAGCCCCCGCGGCCGAGCCTGTCGCCGCAGTGAGGGGACGGAGGGGACGGAGGGGACGGGAGCGGAACCGGCGAGCGGCCGCGCGAGTCCGACGTGGACATGAACGAGGGAGTTGACCATGACCAACCCGCCGGACCAGCGGGCCGGTCTCACCACACCCGCAGGGGAGCAGGGCCGGCCCGGCGACGCCGGGAGCCGTCCCGTGCGCCGGGGGCCGGTGCGGGTGACGGGCGAACTGTGGCGCCCGGGGCCGGAGGGCGGCCGGGGACCGTACGCCGAGCCGGAGCCGGAGCCGTACGCCGATCCAGATCTGTACGCCGCTCCGGGCTCGCATGCCGGGCAGGGGCCGTATGCCGAGGGTTTCTATGCCGGCCAGGACCCGTACGTCGGCCAGGACCCGTACGTCGGCCAGAACCCGTACGCCGGCCAGGACCCGTACGCCGGCCGAGCCCCGTACGTCGACCAGGATCCGAACGCGGCCCCGGAAGGCGCCGCCGCGCGTGAGCGGTTCGCCGAACGCCCCAGTTCGCGCTACGGGCCCCGGCGCGCCCACGCCCGGCAGCCGAAGAAACGCAGGAGGCTGCGGCGGGCGGTGCTCGTCCTGCTGGCCGTCGGGGTCGTCGCGGCGGGCGGTACGTACGGCTGGGCCGAGACCCGGCTCCAACGTGACGTCGACCTCGGCGCGTACGGGGACCGGCCACCGCCCGGCGAGGGGACCAACTACCTCATCGTGGGTTCGGACAGCCGCGACGGACTCTCGGAGGACGACGTGAAAGACCTGCACGCCGGCGGGGGTGGCGGCCGGCGCACCGACTCGATGATGCTGCTGCACACCGGGGCCCACGGCACCAGCATGGTCAGCCTGCCGCGCGACTCCTGGATCACCGTGCCCGGCCGCCTCGACACGTCGACGGGCAAGACCAAGCGGCCTGAGCGGGACAAGCTGAACGCCGCCTTCTCTTACGGCGGCCCCGAACTGCTCGTGCACACCGTCGAGAAGAACACCGGGCTGCGCATCGACCACTACGCGGAGATCGGCTTCGCCGGTTTCGTGAACATCGTCGACGCCATCGGCGGCGTCCGGATGTGCCTGGACCGGGACATCAAGGACGAGAAGTCGGGCGCCGACCTGCGCAAGGGCTGTCACACCCTGAGCGGCAGGCAGGCGCTCGCCTTCGTCCGCCAGCGGCACCAGGAGAGGGAGGGCGACCTGGGCCGGTCGAAGAACCAGCAGAAGTTCCTGTCGACCCTCGCCCACCAGGCCGCCCAGCCCGACACCCTCTTCGACCCGACGGAGATCGGCCCGGCCGTGGAGGCCGGGCTCGACACGCTCATCGTCGACAAGGACATGAGCCTGCGCGATCTCAGCAGGATCTTCCTCGCCGTACAGAGCGTCACGGGCGGACACGGCAAACAGCTCAACGTGCCCGTGTCCGGCATCGGCGTCCCCACGCCCAAGGGCAACGTACTGAAGTGGGACGCCAGGGGGACGGCCCGGCTCTTCGACGCCCTGCGGTACGACCGCCCGGTGACGGAGACGGGGAAGACACCCCGGAACCGCCGCGGTAGCCACGCACCGACACGTGACGACCGCCCACAGCGGCAGAAAGAGCAACGGGCCGGACGGTGACGGGAGGGTTGGAACGATACGACCGGGAACGGTTCCGTCATCAGTGGGCGGGGCTCCGCGGTTGCGGGAGGCCACTGTTTCTCGGCCGCCCGGTGGGCGGGGGGTGAACGGGCCGGGCTCGTCCTCATTGGCCGGACACCCCGCTCCACCAGTCGTTTCAGCCTCGCCCGGGTTCCCTCGATCTGCGCTGGTGCCGCGGGTAGTCCGATCGGCGGCGCGATCTGCTCGGCCCGCATTGGCCTGCAATGGCCTGCTTCGGCCGCGGCGCATCGGCCGTCACTTCCAGACACCTCCGCCACCCCGCCTTGGCACCTCCCGCCGGGCACCCGCAACCGCGACGACGTCTGGCACTCGTTCTCCGACTGCGCCGTCAGCTCCGCGATCCGCGACTCCCGTGCCTCCACGCGCACCCGAGCCGCTGCCTCCGGGGCTTCGGGCGGCGGTCCGGCCGTCCCGACGTTGGGGTGTCTCGTGCGATGAAGTCCGGTTGTCCCGCCAGAGCGGCCAGACGACGTCAGCTGGTCGACACCACTACGCACGCACCCGACCTCCCCGCTGTGGCCTTCCGACGCCGGCACTTGGGACACGTCATCACCGGATGCGCCGTTGTTGCCCGCTCCCGTGCGGCCTGTACCGCTGGACGCGTCGAAGGCGTCGGTGCAGTGGTTCAAGACGTCAGGTGACAGCGCCAGGCTTCCGTCGCCGCCTGCTCCCCGGTGGTCGGCGGCGCCGTGTTCTCCACGCGTTCCAGCTTTGCCCGCTGCGACGACAAGCTCGGAGCCGCCGGTGCAGTAGGCCGTCCCCGCGCCAGCCGGCTCCCGCACACCCGCCTTCTCCACTGCCGGCGAATTGCCATCCCGGACCGCCCCCGCAGCCTTCGCCATAGCCGTACCTGCCTGATCCGCCGCGGCCCCCGGCACCGCCCCGGGCGAAGACGATGTCAAATTGCTGTCCGCCCCGAACGGTGAACACACACGATGCATACGCGCCGCCACCGCCGCCGCCACGCGGATGCTCCGGGCGTCCTCCTGCACCGTGAACGTGTGATCCTTGGGCGATGTGAATGCCTTCACGACCGGAGCCCGCACCGCCGATGCGGAACTCGGTGCCGCCAACGCAGACGCCACTGCCATGGCGGAAGCCACGGCAACGCACTGCGACCGCATCAGGAATCCCTGATGAGAGCCTCCTTGATTCCGCCAGATTGGTACCTTGCTTGACCAGTCCTTGCCAGGGACAATCGGCTGAATTGTCCAGGGAGTAAGTCAATTCGCTCGCGTGAGACCGTGAACGGTTGGGTGTCCATCCCGAAGTGCGTGTGGTCTGCGCGTGAGCGTTTGCCTGCGTGACGGCGGAAGCCGGCGCCATAGCGACGCCGGCCCCCGACGCCACGACCAGCCTCACCTGTCCGGCCACGAGTTGCCCAGCACGCGCGGGGACCACCCGGCGGTGTACGGCGGGCCCGTAGCCGGTGCCGGAACAGCCCCGCACGCGCGGGGACCACTGCGTCCGGAGCCAGTGCCGCGGCGAGTCCGGGGGAACAGCCCCGCACGCGCGGGGACCACGCGGTGCGCACCTCGCGCATCGGCCGCGCCCAGGGAACAGCCCCGCACGCGCGGGGACCACAGCCGCCCCGCCTGCGCCACCGACCCCACCCCGGGAACAGCCCCGCACGCGCGGGGACCACGGCGTCGTACTGAGCAGGGCAAGTACCTCCTCGGGAACAGCCCCGCACGCGCGGGGACCACGGCTCCGATGACGCGGGGCCCCTTGGCGCGGTGGGAACAGCCCCGCACGCGCGGGGACCACATGGTCTGTCTCCTTGGTTCGGTGTTTGGGGTGGGAACAGCCCCGCACGCGCGGGGACCACCCGCTGTGCGGCCTGAGCTGCGGCCTGCCCGCCGGGAACAGCCCCGCACGCGCGGGGACCACCCGTCGGCTGGATACGGGAGGGAGCTAATCATGGGAACAGCCCCGCACGCGCGGGGACCACTCGCCGATTTCGTAGAGGAGGCTCTTCTTGTCGGGAACAGTCCCGCACGCGCGGGGACCACAGGCCAACACCCACGCGGGTCTGTGCCGTGCCGGGAACAGCCCCGCACGCGCGGGGACCACCCGGAAACGGCGGGCCGCGCATCGCTCTTCCCGGGAACAGCCCCGCACGCGCGGGGACCACACGGTGCTGGTGGCGCCCTCGACGCGGGTCTCGGGAACAGCCCCGCACGCGCGGGGACCACCCTTCGGACACTGCTCAACGACGCGTGCGGCGGGGAACAGCCCCGCACGCGCGGGGACCACGGCAGGTGCTGTTCGGCGGCCACGACGCGGTCGGGAACAGCCCCGCACGCGCGGGGACCACAAGGAGCGCTTCTACAAGGCCATGCGCGCCGAGGGAACAGCCCCGCACGCGCGGGGACCACCTCGGCACACGCTTGGCGGCGGCCACGGCGTCGGGAACAGCCCCGCACGCGCGGGGACCACAGGCCGTGACCAGCGGCTTTGTCAGGCGAGGGAGGGGTTTTTACTTACTTCCAGGGATTCCGACATAACAGGCATATGTTCCGGCATCGGCAGGCTGCTCCATTCATGCGGGACGCGGGATGCGGGCCGGGGTGGTTATCGGCGGCCGTATTTGCGGCGTTGGGCGGCCTTGCTCCAGTTCTGTTTCGGGGGCTGCGGCGGGCGGCTGGCTTCCGGTGGGGTGGTTCGGGGAGCGGGTCGGTGGAGGAGGGTGAGTCCTTCGTGGTCGGTGGGGTGCCAGGCGTGGTGGTGGGTGCGGAAGGTGAAGCCTTGTTCGGTGTCGGTCTGGTGGACGAGGAGGGCGCGGCCTTGGCTGGAGTACTGGCGGACTTCGTACCACAGGAGGTCGCGGATGCGGGCGCTGGGGGAGCCGGGGGAGAATTCGAGGAGCCAGCGGGTGGGGAAGCCGCGTAGGCCGGCGGGGCAGTTGGCGAGGTTGATGACGGTCACCACAGCGTCTCGTCGCTGTAGTTGCGGCCGCTTTCCAGGTGGGTGTCGCCGTCGGATTGCAGGGTCACGCGGTCCTGGTCGTTTGGGGCGTCACTGGTGTCGTCGTTCTGGTGAAGCGGGGTTTTGAAGTCGTTGACGCAGCGGTCGAGCAGGTTGGTGTCGTTGATGCGGTTGCGCAGGGCTCGGCGGGTGCGGGAGGCCACGTCGTCGATGCCGTCGGCGGCGGCGTCGAAGGCTGCGGGGATGGCGGTGTCGGTCTTGTAGAGGTCGGCGATGTCCAGGACGAAGGAGCGTTCGTGGCCGGAGTGGACGAAACCCAGGGCGAGGGAGCAGCCCAGGGCGGTGCTTCGAGTGCTTCCTGCCTGAACTGGCAGGGGAATCGGGGCTCCTTCATCGCGGCGAGCGTTCCCACGTGCCACGGCCTGCTGTAGGGCGTCGGGGAAGTGGGCAGTCGCTGCTCTGGGGCGTCCAGCAGGCGCAGTTCGCGCACGACGTGGGCGGCGGCGGTGCTGTGCAGGAGGGACCTGGCTGGGTGGGCTTTTCGCCGGCGCGGTAGGCGAAGCGGGTTTTGTCGGAGGCGACCCGGTCGCTCAGTACGGTCAGGGTGCTCAGGTGGTCCAGGGGGAAGGGCCGGAACGAGAGAGCGGATGGTGGCCTCGCTCGACCGGGGGCATGCTGGTCCGCTCGCTGGGGGAGAATGCCCAGGTTCCTCGGGCGTGAACGGGGACAGGCTGCACACCCCGCTTGATCGTCCTGTCCCAAAACAGCTTCATGCCTGCTCAGGAAGCCGACGAGATGCTCTGGCAGCGACCCGCCACCATGGTCATGAGCTTCCCGGGCGCCAGCCACGATCTCCACCCGGAGCAACCCGCAATCCTGCATGCTGCGCTTTCGGGCTTCCTCGGGGCCTCGCCTGACGCTGCCACGCGGTCGCAACGACACCCGGGTCGGACCCCGCGTATGGCCACCGATCCACAGATCTCGACAACCACTCCGCCGGGCCCCAACGCCGCCCTCGGTATCGCACTGCCTACCGCGCACGCACTCGTTAGGGCTTGCAGAGAATCAACATGCGGTCTTGATCTCCGTGTCGCTGTCTCCTTGTGCGAGGAAGTTCATCACGTCAAGTGGGGTGCGAAAGCGGG
>NZ_JBHWHY010000096.1:0-8038 GCF_042732265.1 Streptomyces sp. NPDC059788
CCTCCGTCTTAGGGGCGGTGCGGAGTGCCCCGCCCTCGGCGCCGAGCCTGCCCCCGCCCGCCCGGCCCGTCGTCACCCCCGGCGGGTGACGACCCACGATCACCCCGCCACGATGCTGAACCGCGCCCGCCGCACGGCCCCACACCACACGCCCCACACCGGACCCCCGGCCCGACAGGCCGGGTCACGGCGAGGGCGTACCCCGTGCCGGGGTCAGACGTAGGGGCTCCAGCGGCCGAAGCGGGCCAGCAGTTGGGTCGCGTCGCCGCCGTTCAGGCCGAGGGCCGCGGCCACCTCCTCCCGGGACATCGAGTCCCGGGCCTTGTGAGCGGCCCAGTACCCCAGGTCGGCCGCGGAGATCTCCATCCGGCGCGCGAGTTTGAGGGCACCGGCCGGGGATTCCTTCGTGTACCGCTCGATCTCCGTATGGAGGCTTTCCAGCAGGTCGGTGATCCGTCCGGGGACCGCGACGGTCGTCTCGCCCACCTCGGCGATGTGCTGGTCCCAGTCCGTCAGGCACCGGTCCGCGTCCCTGGCGGCGGCCCTGTGCAACGGCTGGTCGCCGATTTCGTCCCAGTCGAGGGTGTGGATGGTACCGGTCCATTCGCACGAGCAGGCGGCGCGGAACGCGGAGGCGCGCGGAGTGTTCGGCAGCCGGCCATCGTAGACGCTCCAGTGACTGCTGCTCGGTACATGGCTTCCGGATCCCACATCGAAGTACACGGGCTTCGCGGTGCTGCCATCGTCCAGAAGGACCTTGATCGCTCCCTTGTGGGACGCCCCGTACTCGTCGTCGGTCCAGCTGTCTTCCATCACGTGCTCCTCGCCGTCCGCCCGTCCCGGTCCGTTCCACCGCCGTACCGCCGCGCGACCGCACGGGCCGCTACGCGCCCTCCCCGTACAGCGGTTACCCGACCCTCCCGCACAACGGACGGCGGGGTCAGGGGAACGGGCCAAGTCACGGCCGGACCGGGGCGCCCACGGGAGTACGGGGGGGCGCAGTGGTGCATTCCGGTTGACGCGCCGGCCCCGTACTTCCGTGCTGCCGTGCTCCCGTACTGCTACGCAGAGCCCCCCGGGGCGGCCGGGCGGCGCCTCACCGCGACAGCGGCACCGTGATCTCCTTCAGCCAGGCCCGGCGGGCGAAGTCGCGGGCCTTGATGACGACCGCGTCGCGACGCACCTCGACCTGGAGCCCCTGGTTGAAGGTTCCGCCGACGGAGACTTCGCCGCCCTTGCCGTCGTCACGGTAACCGGTCTGGATCGCACCGGTGTTGACCACCGTGAACCCGCTCAGGTTCGCGGTACCGGGCACCACCCGTCGCACCACCCAGTCGGAGAGTTCCAGGTCCCAGTGGGTGTGGCCGGAGAAGAGGAAGACGTCGGGGTGGCGGCCGAGCAGGCCGAGGAGGCGGTCGGCCTGGAGGTAGTCGCTCGCGTAGAGCTTGTTGCGGGTGCCGGAGACCGTGTTGGGCAGGGGGTGATGGGTGATCACCATGACCGGCCGGCGGCGGCGCGACCAGTGCCACAGGCGGTTCTCCAGCCAGGTGAACTGCGCCTCGCTGAGCCAGACCTCGTCCCAGAGCGTGGGGTCGTGGTAGTGCGAGTACCGCTCGGTGCCGAGGGTGAGGACCGGGATGCCGCCGAAGGAGGTCTCCGCCTGGACCGTGCCGCGCCGGGCGAAGCGGTAGAAGCTGCGGAAGAGGGAGTCCTCCGTGGTGTTGTTGGGCCAGGTGCCCTGCGACAGGGTGTCGGGGTCGCGCCACTTCGGTACGTAGAACTCGTGGTTGCCGATCGCCCAGGCCACGTCGCGCGGGTGGGAGTGACGTTTCAGTTCGGCTTCGACCTGCGCGTACTCGGCGTCGTAGCCGCGCGGTGTGATGTCGCCCGCGACGGCGAGGCCCGCGCTGCGCGGATTGACGGCCGCCATGTCGTCCAGGGCCCGGCCGAAGTCGCGCAGGTCCCCCTGGATGTCGCTGATGACGTTGAACCGTACGACGTCCCGGCCGGGCCACCGTCCGAGGCCCGCGGGCCCGGCGGCGTGGGCCTGCGGGGCGCCGGCGGCGACCGCCAGGGCGCCTCCGCCCGCGGCGAGGAGGGATCTGCGGTCCATGTGCGGCTCCGGGTGCGTGTGAGGGATGTGCGTGTGACGTGCGCGTGCTTGCGCAGTGCCGTAGGTGAACATCACGGCGCGGGGTGCACTCGGTGCTACGCGGAGCGGGCGGGCGTATGTGCAGGGCATGAACATGCGCGGAGGGGGTGTGCGGCAGCGCTTTCCCCGCTGCCGCGCGGAGACGGGGGTGCCCACGGCCGCTCACGCCCTGACGGGACGCCGGCCGATCAGCTCACTGTTGCGCCGCCGGCACCAGGCCCGGAGCGGTCTTGAAGGAGATGGCCTCCATCAGCGGCTTGGTCTTGGTGTTCTGGAAGGCGGCGATGCGCCACCGGCCACCCGCCTCCCGGATCAGGGTGTAGGTCTGCACCTTGGTCAGCTTCTTCGGCCTGTTGCCCTTGTAGCTGTCGCCGCGGCCGGTGACCACGGCGGTGTCCGGGCCGTAGAAGCGGACGTCCAGGATCTCGTCGGCGAGCTGCGTGCCCTTGAGGAACTTGGCGAACAGCGTCCGGTGGCTTTCGACGATGTCGCGGCGGCCCCGGTAGTAGGTGCCGACGAAGGTCACGTAGGTGGCGTCGTCGGTGAACTGCGCGCCGTACGCGTCGGCGTCGTGCCGTCGCCAGGCGTCGATCAGCGAGGTGATCACGGCGAGAACGGCGTTGCGGTCGTCGGTGACGGACATGGATGTCTCCTGGTGGTTACACTGGTGCAGATATTGCACGTAGACATTATCTGCACGTGTGCAGGTATTAGCGCAAGGGGCGGCCCCGCATGACCGAACCGGCACCGGACGACAACGCTCGGACCCAGCAGACCGAGCAACCCGGGCGGACCCCGGACGAGCAGACCGAGATCTTCCGTCGCTACCTCGACGCCGTGGGTCTGCACGGCATGGCCGGGGCCGAGGCCGTGGGACTCGGCGGCTCGGAGTGGTACGCGCTCAGCCAGATCGCCTTGGAGGGGGCGCTCAGCTCGGGCGAACTGTCGGCCCGTACCGGCCTCACCACCGGCGCGACCACCCGTCTGATCGACCGCCTGGAACGGTCCGGCTACGTACGCCGGGCCGCCGACCCGGCCGACCGGCGCAAGGTGATCGTCGAACCGGTGGCCGGCGCATTCGACCGTATCGAGAAGGTCGTCGAACCCGCCCGGCGGCAGATCGCGGAGGTTCTCGCCCGGTACACCCCCGACCAGCTCGACGTACTCTTCGACTACTTCGCCCGCGCCGCCCCCGCGTACCGCGCGGCCACCCAGGAGATCCGGGAAGGGACGACGCAGCGCCACCGGCGGCAGCAGGGCGGTTCCTGAGCCGCAGATGGCTCCTGGACAGGTTCAGATCGGCGTGGTGCCTGCGTCACGGATCGCCCACCACGCCAGACAGGCCAGCCCCAGCACCACGAGCGCAGCCACCGCGGCCCCGGTCGGCACCAGGGCGCGGACCCCACGGCCGGCCCGGTCGCGTACGGCGGCACGGGCCCAGCCCCAGATTGCGAGTGCGAGCGCGGGGACGCCGAACAGCATCACCGGCAGTTCGACGTACAGCAGGCTCCACGTCCGCTCCCCCTCGAAGCCTCCGCCGAGGCCGCGGCGGGCGCCGTGCAGCCACGCCCCGAGACCCACGCAGACCCCCGCGAGGGCCACGAGGCAGCCGGCACCGGCCGCGTCCACTTGTCTTTGCGCGGTGAAACGTTTTTGCATAACGCTACCGACGCTACACTCGCGCCCCCCGGTTCCGGCACACGCACCGAACCGCCCATGGACAACGTCGAACCGCCGACCGGCGGCGCCGGGCCCACTCAGGCCGGACCGATCAGACCGGACGGACCAGCTCCCAGGTGTCGACGGCGAAGTCGAGGGTCATCCCGTGCCGTTCGTACAGCGCGAGCGCACCGCTGCTGTTGTCGGTGTCGACGCCGAGGCCGATACGGTCGCGGCCCAGCGCCGCGTAGTGGCCGAAGGCGTGGCGCAGGAGGTAGCTGCCGAGGCCCCGGCCGCGGGCGCGGTCCACGACGCCGAGGTGTGCGATCCAGGCCATCGAGGCCCGGGCGTTGTGGGTGCGCAGCACGGCGGCGTCGCCGAGACCGTCCACCTGCGCGAGCCATATCAGTGACCAGTCCGCGCGCTCGGCGTCGATGTCGTCCAGCCACTGTGTGTACGTCCGCGGCTGGAAGTCGAAGTGACCCGCGAACGCCGCCTGAAGCAGCTCGTGAGCGCGCCGGCGGTCGGTCTCGGTACGGCAGGGGCGCAAGGCCACGCCGGGCGGGGGTGCCGGCAGCGGGTCGGCGGCGGACAGCCTGCGGTTCAGGACGTTGTAGCGGCGCACCGCGCGCCAGCCCCGTCCCCGGAGCGCGCGCAGATCCATGGTCGGCGCGGTGTTGAGGTGCAGGTGTATCACCGCTCGCGCGGCTCCGTTGGCGGCTGCCTGTTGCACGGCCCGCGTCTCCATCAGGTCGTACAGATACAGGGCGTCTCGCAGCCTGCCGGGCAGGATGTAGTGGTCCATGTCGATCCGCTCGTCGCCGGACTCGTCCCACAGAAGCCCGTAGGCGACCAGCCGCTCGCCCTCGAACATCAGCCAGGAGTCACGCTCCAGGTCCGCTTCGGGGTGCTTGAGGTCCGCCTGCACTTCGGTCAGGTCGGTGTCGGGACGGCCGATCTCCAGCCGGTCGATCTCGTTGAGCAGCGCACACACCGCCGCCGCGTCGTCGAGTGTCGCCGGGCGCACTGCCAGGCCTGGCGGCGGTGTGCGGGGCGCGGTCATGCCACCACTGTCCGGAAGGCGGGGCCGGGCCGCAACGCACTTTCCGCATACCCCGGCCCCTCCCCCGGCCCCACGCCCGCCGCCGTCGCACCTTCCGCCCCCGCCCCTCGCCCCTCCCCTACTGCCCTCCGGAGGCGGTCACGGACGCGTCACGGCATCAAGAACGAAAGCGCGTGGTCTCGTGCAGATCGGCCCGGGGGACGCTGATGTTGTTGATGGGCGCGGAGGTGTCCGCGTAGCCGAAGGAGATACCGAACAGGAGCTTGTTCCCGGTGTTGTGCATGCCCAGTGACTCACGGATGGTGTCGGCATAGAAACTGAGGAGTCCTTGCGGGCAACTGGATATGCCGTACGCCGTCATGGCCAGCAGGAGCGTCTGTCCGTACATGCCGAGATCGGCGGCCATACGCTCTTCGGCGTTGGGCGGCAGGAACAGCAACGCGACATGCGGGGCGCCGTAGAAATTCAGGCTTTCCGCGTTGAACGCCTCGCGTTCCGCGTGGTCGTCCCGGCCGATGCCCAGGGCGCCGTACATCGCCGCTCCCGCCTCGTGGCGCCGCTGCGCGTACGCACCCGTGTACAGGTCGTCCCGGTACGGAAAATCGAGCGACATGCGCTGGTCGGCGTGGGCGGCGACCAGGTCGGCGCTCAGCCGCTTCCTGGCCGCGCCGCTGACCACTTCCACCTGCCAGGGCTGCGTGTTGGAGTTCGAGGGAGCCGCGCCGGCCAGGGAGAACACGGCGCGCATGGTGTCCTCGGGCACCACGTCCGAAACGAACGCACGGGTCGCACGCCGGGCACGGATCAGCTTTTCGGCATGGTCGGGTGAAGGAGCGGTGGCGATGCTGGACATGGGCTTCTCGTTTCACGGATGTGCGGGTGCGTGAATGCGCGGATGTGCGGGTGCGTGAATGTGCGGATGTGCGGGTGCGTGAATGTGCGGATGTGCGGGTGCGTGAATGCGCGGATGTGCGGGCGGGTGGGTGTCCGCTCATGGCGCCGGTGACAGGCCGGCGGTCGGCGGCTACCGCTCCAGGAAGGAGTCGATGAGGCGGTCGGCCGCTTCCTTCAACGCGGAGGCGGATTTCTCGGCGGCGTAGATCTGGGTGGTGACGCTGGCGCCCTCCACCAGCATCTGGAGCATGTACCCCAGAGTCCGGTGATCGCGCACGGGAAGGCGCGAGACGAGGTCCGTCAGCAGTTCCAGGTATTCGGCCTTCAGCTCGTCGACGGCCACCCGTACCGGATGGGTACGGTCGGCGAATTCGACGGACGCGTTCACCAGCGCACAGCCCCGGTAGCCGGGTTCACTGATCTGGTCCGCGATTTCGGCGATGACGTGGCGGAGTTGCGCCAGGGGGTCGTCCGGGCAGGCGGCCTGTGCCGTCTCCAGCCAGACGCGGGGCGGAACCGCCTTCGCTTTCACATAAGCCAGCGCGAGGCCGTCCTTGGACTCGAAGTTGCGGTAGATGCTCGGCTTCCCGACACCCGAACGCTCCGCGATCTCGGCCACACCGGCGGAGCGGATGCCCTCCCGGTAGAAGAGGTCGCACGCGGTCTCCCACACGCGCTGCCCGGCCGGCGAGTGCCGCTGCCGTTCATCTGCCATCGGAGCTCCGGTTCTCGGTGGGCGACACCAGGCGTACCGATCGGTACGCACTAGACAGTACCGATCGGTACGCAGGGCGTCAAACCCCGAACGGCGATGCGGAGAGGGGCCGAGCGGCCACAGGTGGCCGCGACTTGACGGTCAGTTCGAGCCGGACGTGAGCTGCGTGAGGTCCACCGCGTCGGCGCCCGGATTCGGCGCGGGGACCAGGAGGCAGACAGCGGCCACCGCCGCGAGTGCCGCGGCCAGGCAGGCCGTACCCGTACGGCCCCGGGCCCAACGAGCCTTGAACCGTACGGGGTCCTCCACCAGCACCTTGGAGAGACACCCGGCGACGAGGGAGGCAGCGACGAGGAGCGAGGTGCGGGCCCAGCCGCCGAACCCGAGGACTTCCTCGGTGAGCAGCAGGTAGATCGGCCAGTGCCAGAGGTAGAGGCTGTAGGAGACGTCGCCCAGCGAGCGCAAGGGCCTGCTCCCCAGGAGACGGCCGACGGGCCGGTCCGGGGCGTGCGCGAGCAGGGCGATGAGCAGGGCCGCGGCCAGGGAGTGCAGGAAGAGGCCGCCGCGGAAGAGGAAGGGGGCGTTCGGTCCGTCGGCGAGGAACCAGTACGCCCCGAGACCGCACACCAGGACGACACAGAGCCGGCCCGCCTGACGGGCGGGGATGTCGGACACCAGGCGGCGGACCGGTTCGGTCGCCATCAGGGCGCCCAGCAGCAGCGAGAAGGCACGCGTGTCGGTGCCTTCGTACGCGCGCGTGGTGTCCGGGCCGTACGCGAGGGCGATCATGACCACCAGGGAGACGGCGGCTCCGACGGCGGCCACCACGGGCACGAGGCGCCGCGTGGCGGGCCGTCGGGCGAGGGCGGCGACCACCACCGGCCACACGACGTAGAACTGCCACTCGACCCCGATGCTCCACAGGTGGCTGAAGACACGCGTGTCGGCGTCGTTCCAGTAGCCGACCTGCTCGCTGATGAAGTGCCAGTTCGTCGCCTGGAGCGCGGCCCACGGACCGTCCTCCAGGGCGAATCTCAGCAGGTACGGCGGCCCGGCCGCCCAGACGAGCAGCAGCGTCCCGACGATCACCACCGTCAGCGCGGGCAGCAGGCGGCGCGCCCTGCGCACCCAGAATGCGGCGAGATCGGCCTTGCCTTGCCGGTCCGCGGCTTCCTTCAGCAGCAGGCCGGTGATCAAGAAGCCGGACAGGACGAAGAACAGGTCCACGCCGAGGAATCCGCCGCCGAAGTGCCCGGCGTGGAAGAACAGAACGCCCAGGACCGCGAGGCCGCGCAGCCCGTCCAGCGGCGTGATGTGCCGGGCGGTCCGGCGCGCGCGGGGTGGGCCATGGTGGCGGGCGGGCGGCGGGGCAGGCAGCACGGTCTCGGACGTCGACATGTACGGGGTCCTTGGGAGGGGAGGGGAAGGAGTGAGACAGGGGGCTAGGGAGCCGAAGTGGTGATGGGAAACGGGGGTGGTGGGAGCAGGGCGAGAGTGGTGGCGGGGGCGGGAGATTAGCATACGTCGTTCCGCTCCCGGTCAGGTATGGGGCACT
>NZ_JBHWHY010000096.1:8048-12859 GCF_042732265.1 Streptomyces sp. NPDC059788
CCGCCGGCCTCCTGCGGGGCGGGCGCCGGCTCTCGACCCCCGCGCCAGCGGCCCCGGGGGCGGGCCGGGGCAGTTCCGGGCTGACCGGAACCGCCCCGCCCCATCCCGCCCCGGGCGCACGGCCGCCGCCCACGCCGCGAAGGACGTACGGGCTCAGCAGCCGCACGAACGGGGCGCCCCGGCCCAGCAGCCGCGCGAACGGAAGCGCCCCGGCCCAGCCACAGCTATTGATGCGCCCCGACTCAGAAGCCGCGGTTTTTGATGCACCCCGGATCATCAGCCGTGTGCATCAAAGCAACGGCCGAGCACTGACATGGACGACGCCGCGCCGCCTCAGGCGCACTTGAGCTGGCCGTAGACCTTGGAACCGGTCCAGGAGCCCTTCGCCCACTGGTCCGCGGGGGCGGGGGTGAAGGAGAAGTGCTTGCCCAACTGGCCCCCGAACCAGTTGGCGAACGCCGCCGCGCCCTGCTGGCAGGTGTGGATGCCGTCCTGGCTGCGCTGGGCCTTGGCCGCGGAGCTGTCGGTGCCCCACAGGCTGGACGCGTCGAGGAAGCGGACCTGGCCCGCGTTCTTGTCCGCGGCCTGCTTCGCCGCGCCCGGCGCGGACTTGATGGCGGCCTCGTGGCTCTTGTAGAACTCGTCGATCTTGAACGGCGGCGCGGAGACGAGGACGAGTTCGGCGCCCGCGTCCGCGGCGACCTTCGCGAGATGTTCGTACGAGCTGCCCTGCTGGGCGGGAGTTCCCCAGTCGTAGGTGGTGACCTGGTACGCGATGACGTCCGGGTGGAAGGACCCGGCCGCCTTGGCCAGTTCCTTGTAGGTGTCCTCGGCGAACTTGCCGGTCGGGCCTTCGCCCTTGACGACCGTGCCGCCGCCGGTGGAGGCGATCGACTTGAACTCCACGCCGCCGGCCTTCATGGCGGCGTCGAGCGCGGGGGCCTCCGCCTCGGCGATCGAGTCGCCCATCCAGAGCAGCTTCGAGATCTTCTTTCCGCCGTTGTTTCCCGCGGGCGCGGCGGAGCTGGATGCGGCGGTGTCGCGGTCGTTGCCGGACGTCGGGTTGCCGCAACCGGTGAGGGCGAGCAGGGACGCGCCGGTGACCAGCAGGGCGCCGGCGGCGATCGCGGGACGCTTGCGCCTTCCGGAGCGGTACGCCGGGGTGGCGGTCGCGGTGGGCTGCTGCTGGGAGGGGGACGGAGTCTGCTCCATGTGCTTGCTGTGCATGTTTCGAGGCAAACACGGCGCGGGGGCGGTTACAGCGCTTGTCATCTGCCGCTCACATACCGCGGAGATTCCCGTCATACGTCTCGCACGCAGCCAACGCAATCCGGGCCGCCGAGGCGCGTCTCACGTACGGGACCGGCCGACCCGCGTACGGGTCGGCCGGCCGGTCGGCGTCAGAGAGCACCCAGTGCGTTCATCATGCCCAGGCCGTCCGAGACGACCCAGTACTCGGCGAATCGGCCGTCCGCGACGCGGAAGATGTCCTGTCCCGCGAAGGAGATGCGGGTGCCCGGCGCGGCGGTGGTGCCGGGGATGCCGCCACGGTACGAGCCGTGGAAGGTCCAGCCCGCCGCCACCAGGCCGTCGCCGACCACCGGGCCGACGTCCAGGGTGACCTTGATGTCGGTGAAGTAGTCGTGCGACTGGCGGATCTGGTCGGCCGCCCCTTGCGGTCCGTGTACGTCGACGGAGGGCCAGTGGCCGACGAAGTCGGGGGTGAGGATCTCCTCGGCCACGGAGAAGTCACCGTGCCACAGGTCGAACAGCCAGCGGCGGTAGAGCGTGGTGATGTCGTCCATGCCCCCATTTTGCGTACGCGTACGCACGAGGTCAATCACCGACGTACGGCTACCGGCGTGACCCGTCCCCCACCTGCGCCGTCAGGGAGGTCACCAGCCTGTCGAGATCGTCGGCGAAGTGGTCGCGGCGGTCCGCGGACAGCCAGTACGGGCGCAGCGCCGCCACCGTGGGGTACTCGGCGGGATCGGCCTCGGCGGGCACGCTCACCTGGTACGGGGAGCGGTTCTCGGGACGGTCGGCGTGCTGGGCGAGGTCGCCGAGGACGAAGTTCCACACGATCCGGTTCGCGGTGGCCGCCTCCTCCAGGGACAGGCCGCAGGCTCGCCACGCGGCGTAGATCTCCTCCAGCAGCCACAGGACCGAGGGCGCCATGAGGTCGCCCCGCCCCAGCACGTCCACGATCCAGGGCCGGGCCGCCAGCTCGTCCCGCTGCCAGGTCAGCAGGGCGAGGAGGCGGGCGCGCGGCTCGGCGGGCAGGGCGGGCCGGGGCAGGCCGGTCACGATGCGGTCCAGGAGGAGGATCAGGAGTTCGTCCTTGTCCCGTACGTGCCGGTAGATGCTCATCGGGGCGCTGCCCAACGCCTCGGCGACCCGGCGCATGGTCAGCGCGCGGCTGCCTTCTTGGGTGACGATCTCCAGGGCCGCCTCGATGACGCGGTCACGGGAGAGCCGGGGCGGCCGTCCGCGCCGCCCCGTGCCCTGCCCGGGGGCCGCCGCCCGCCGGGCCGTCGCGTCCGGCCCCGTACTCGTGTCCGCGCCTGCATCTGCTGTGTCGTGCTCGCTCACGTGAGCAGTCTGGCAGCGCGGCGTGGCGGGCCGCCCCCTCCCCTACGCCGACCTGCGGTAGACGCGGAACGCCCACGTGGAGGAAGCCCATTACGAGGGCTGTCGCGGCGAGCAGTCCCAGATGCGTCCAGACCGTGTTCCAGTCGGTACGTGGCCCCCGCGCCGATCGCCCCGCCGGGGAACCGGGCCCCGGCGACCAGCGCGACGGCCACGACGGCCAGGCTCCGGATCACGGTCTGGATCGCCTGGCAGGCCATGGTGGCGCCCAGCATGGCGCCTCGGCCGACTGGTGAGGTGAGCAGTCGGTCCATCACACCGCGGTCGATGTCCTGGAGGTACGTCGTACCGGCCCAGGCGCTCGCGAACAGGGCAGTCGCGTGGCAGTCGTACGGCAGGGCAGTCGCGTGGCAGTCGTACGGCAGGGCAGTCGCGTGGCAGTCGTAAGGCGGGGCAGTCCGTCCCGGCGGCCACCGCTCACGCTCCGAGGGACTCGGCGGCTTCGCGTTCGGCGGCGCGCTGGGCCAGTTCCGCCCAGCTGTCCGAGTAGGCGCGGGCCAGCTGGGCGACGGTTCGGCGGTGATCCTGCGGAATGTCGGCCGTGATCTTCTCCCACTCCTCCGGGCTGACCGTGTGGATGCCGAGCAGCCGCAGCAGGGTGCGGCCGGTGTCGCTGTAGCGCAGGGCCGGATCGCCCTTGAGCCGGTTCACGATCCGCCTCCGGTCCGCCACGGCCATCCGTACCGGGCTCGCCGCGCCACCGGCCACCCGGCGGGACCGGACGGGCCTGCGTCCCTGTTGCCCGATCTGCTCGCGGCGCCCGCTGTGCCCGCCGCGCGTGCCCCGCCCCGTGAGCAGGGGCTCCTCACCACGGCGGATGCGGTTGCGTACGTCGCGCGCGGTCTCCGGGGAGATCCCGGTCAGCCGTGCGATCTGCCGGAGCGAGAGGGCGGGGTTCTCGGCGATGAGGTCACCGGCCAGTTTGCGGCCTTCGGCGCCGTCGAGCGGGCGGAACCGGCCGTCCTGGCCGACGCGTCCGCGTTCGGCCGTGGCGCCGCCCGGCATCCGCCGGCGGACCTTGGCCACCGTCGCCGGGGCCACGCCGGTGATCGTGGCGATCATCCGGTTGGACCAGATGGGGTGCGAGGCGATGATGCGCTCGGCGGCGTTCTTGCGGTCGGCCTTGGTCAGCGGCAGGCCATGGGTGGTGTTGGACTCGACGGCGAGGACGAAGGCGTCCGCGTCGTCACCGTCGAAGAACCGTACGGCGATCGTGTCCTGGCCGCGCCGCTCGGCCGCGCGCAACCGGTGCGCGCCGTCGATGACGCGCAGCGTGTCGCGGTGGACGATGATGGGCGGCAGCGGTGCGTCCGCCATCGCCAGTAATTCGACGTGCTCCTGGTTCTCCCCCGCGATCCTCGGCGAATCGCTCACCGACAAGGCACTGATCTCGACATCGACGACCGTGTGCAGGTCGACCTGCGACTGCCCGGGTTCCAATTCCCCTCCCCTGCCAGGTCCGCTTTCCCGTTCGCCGCCCTTTCGGTTTCAACCGCGGGCCGCGACACGGCGCGAAGCGGCGGAAAGCGAAGGCTATTGCGGGTGGGCGGAGTACGTCCGTCCCGGGTGCGCTCCCCCGCTTCCGCACCGCTCGGCGCGGCGGGCCGGGAACCGGCCGCCCGTCCCCAAGCGCCGATGGCCCGCCGCCGCGCCGCCACGGCCGGTTGTTTCCGGTGGCCGTGGTCGCGTGGCGTCCCCGGCCGGAGCACACCGGTTTCCGGGTTGTGTGTCCGTGGCTCGAAGACGCCGTTGTGCTGCTGATGCTGGGCCGGTGTGCCGGGCCGGGGAAGAGGGCGATTGTCCGGGACTTGTCCGGCACTTGTCCGGCCTGCTCAGCCCCGGGAACGAGCCCGAATCCGGACAATTCCCGGAAGGCTTGTCCGATGAGAATTTCCTTGAATAGCCGTGGTTTTTCTCGCGCTCGCCTGCGCCCGGGACGCGGCGGCCAGGGCGTCGTACGCGTACCCGTCACCCCGGCTGCCGCACTGGCGAAGGCACTTGGCCCGCGACGGCACCGACTGCCGTCGCGGCGCCTGCTCAGTTTCGCCTTGGTGATGACGCGCGGCGATCGCGCCAAGCGTCACGGCGGGAATGGTGTGGCGTTTCGGGGTAGGGAAAATCGCGACGGAACGGGACGGCCGGGGCAGGCGTGGGGCGGCGAG
>NZ_JBHWHY010000097.1:0-11266 GCF_042732265.1 Streptomyces sp. NPDC059788
GTGCTTATTTGGGGCACTGGGAGCAGCCGGACACTTGGGACGCCGTGCTGCAGGGGGCAACGAAGGCCTTCGTGATGGCGCCGAACGGGGTCTCCGATCCGGCCTTTGTGGAACGTGCGGCCACGCTCGGTGTCGAGCACGTCGTGCTGCTGTCGAGCAGGGGCATCGAGGCAGTGGGCGACGAGCGGCTGATGGCTGCCGAACGGGCCGTCGAGACGTCCGGGGCCGCCTGGACGATCTTGCGGCCGGACGCGTTCGACCAGAACTTCGACGAGGGCTTCTTCCGTCAGGCCGTCGCGGCCGGCGAACTGGTGATGCCGTTCGGCGACCTGAAGCAGGCGTTTGTCGATGCCGACGACATCGCCGCGGTCGCGGCGGCCGCGCTGACCACCACCGGTCACGCCGGCCGCCGTTACGAGGTGACCGGGCCGCGCTCCCTCACGTACGCCGAAGCTCTCGACATCATCGCGGGCCACATCGGCCACCCGGTGCGGTACCAAGGTTCCGACGAGGACTACTTCACCGCTCAGAAGGCTCTCGGACGGACGCGGGCGGAAACCGAACCCGCGGTGGCGGCATTCCGTGCGATCAGAGCCGCGGGCGATCACGCGCCGACCGGCACGGTCGAGCAGGTGACCGGCAGGAAGGCCCGGCCCTTCGAGGACTACGCCGCCACCGTCGACTGGGCCGCTCTGTGAGCCTTCGCTCTGGTTTCACGCGGTCGCGCATTACGGCCGGCGAGGCGAACGCAAGCGAACTCGTCCCAGTTCGTGCCGCAGTACTGCGGGGAGCCGAACTCCAGCCCTCTCCGACCCGTTCGCGACCAGTCGGCGGGTGAGCACCCGTGTCAGCGGGTCGGAGCACTTCAGTTGACGGCCCCAGCCGGCAGGTGGTGAGCGGTGTCGGCCAGGGCGCGGATTTCAGTGGCGACCCTCTCCCACGTGGGTTCGGGAATTTCGTGTCCGACTTCAGGCAGGAGGACCAGGCGCGAGCCGGGCACCCGGGAGGCGACCGCCTTTGCCGCCCTGGGCTTGATGAGAGGGTCGTCTTCCCCGTGGAGTACGAGGGTGGGCCGGGTGATGGCGCCGATCTTCCGGCCGTGCCACTGTGCGCCGATCTGACGGCTCTGCGCCTGCTGGTCCTGTACGCCGCTGTCGAGGTTGCGCGCGACCGCCTCTCGGGCCGCCGCCTCGTCGAAGGGACGTTTCGGCGAGGCGAGGAGACGGATGACGGCGACGCCGGCCGCGAGGTTCCCCTCGGGGGTGTCGGGGAACTTCAGGCCGGCGAACTTCGCCAGGGTCCGCAGCCGGACGTACCGCATGGCCCGAAGGCCCGCGGCGTCTCCGGGGACGGCTGCCATGGTCGTGAGTGTCCGGACGCGGCCCGGATGCCGTAGCGCGACGCGTTGTGCGACGGCACCGCCGAGCGAGACGCCCATAAGATGCGCCGACGACCACCCCAGGGCATCCATGACCGCGACGGCGTCGTCCGCCATGTCCTCGGCGGTGTAGGCGTCCCCGCGTTTTTTGAACAGCGCGGAGATCGGGCTACGGGTGGTGGTGGGCGGCAAGTGGGTCGAGTCCCCGCCGTCGCGCTGGTCGTAACGGGCGACCGCGAAACCCTGCGCCGCCAGGGCCCGGCACAGCCCGTCCGGGAACCATTTGCGGTTCGCGCCCAGCCCGGTGGCCAGGAGCAGGGGTTCACCGTCCGCCCGCTCACTCCACTGATCGAAAGCAAGCCGGACCGCACCGTTCTCCGCCCAGCGGACCGGGCCCCACTGGCCGACCGATGACGATGACATGAGGACCTCCCGTAACTGCACTCAGTGTTCGCAGTTTAGTATAGGGCGACGGTACGACGAACACGAGGCCGGACGGAACGGGAGAGGTGCCCGACTTGGCGCAGGAACACGGGACGGTCTGGACGCGGCCCGAACGCGGTACGCGCGGCCCCGCGGCCGTGCACAGCCGCGCGGAACTGACCGCTGTCGCCATCGGCCTGGCAGACCAGGGCGGCTTGGCAGCTGTCTCCACGCGCCAGGTGGCCAGGACGCTGGGCACCGGTCAGGCGTCCCTCTACCGCTACATTTCCAGCCGCGACGACTTGCTGGACCTGATGACGGACGCAGTGACGGGAGAGGTCGACCTCGACGTCCGGCTGAGCGGCGACCCCGTCAAGGACCTGGTCGCCCTCGCATCCCGGACCAAGGCGGTCCACCTGCGGCACCCCTGGCTGCCCGATGTTCCGCCGGAACCTCTCCGGCTGGGCCCCCGCGGCCTGGACTACCTGGAATACGCGCTACGGGCGATGGCACCCGCGCCGCTCCCGGGGCGGGCCAAGACGGAAATCGTCGGCCTGATGAACGCCCTTGTCGCCCAGTTCGCCCGCACAGAACTCCAGCTCGGCCACGGGAACGCGAGCCGCCAGAAGGCACAGACCGCCTACCTGAGCGAAGCAGCAGCCCAGGGAAAGCACCCGCATGTCGCGGCGGCCCTGGGCACCCCGACCGAAGCGGACCCGGCGCAGGACCCACAGGCCCTGTTCGAGCGGACGATGCACCGGGTACTTAGCGGTCTGCTCGCGTCCGACCCTTCCTGGTGAGGGCGCAGCGGGGCACAGAGGCCCTCAGAGATTTGCAGGGGCTCGCATCGGGAAGATACGGGCGCGCCGGCCAACCCCCTGCGGAACGTACGGAGCGGGGCACGGGACGCGCCCGGCACCCGTACCGGAGCCCAGGCCTCTCAAGGCCCGGGCTCCGGAACCGTCACCGGCAATGTCGGCATCGCCGCAGGTCAAACAGCGGGCTTCACCCGGTTACTCGTTGACGATGCGATAGGCGCTGACCCATGCGCCGATGCTGCGGTAGCCGGATCCGTCGATGATGATCGAGCCGCCGGTGCAGTTGGCGTTGTCCCACAATTCCACTCTGCGATGATCAACTTCGGTGCGAGCGGATCTGACTTTGTCGTTCCAGTTGTCTCCGACGTACCGGCAATCCCCCACGTTTCCGTCGAACCACCGGTCCAGGCCGCTGAAGCCCGTCGAGGCGTAGGCGTGCCAGTTGGCGGACGCCAGGCGGGCACCGCCGGTGGAAGAGTCGGAGGACGAGGGCGCGAGACCTTGGGCCGATGACGGCGGGGCAATGATGACGGTGCTGGCCAAGGCCGCAGCCGTGAGCAGGATCTTGCGTATGACAGGCACGATGTCTCCTTCCGTCGACCGTGTCATGTCCGGGTGAACGACGAGACGGTGAGGAAAACAGCAGAGCTTGAGTTGTCGGCCTCCTGGCACATTCACCCGGCGGGCAGCTCAAAGTTGCCCATGGTGACGACGGATAGTCGTGTGCCCGGGAAGATGGCGGAAACATGGACCCGTCGTGCGACTCCTCGCGCACTCTTATCTGGCATTGCCCTTTACCTGACATTCATGCCCCCGACAGCTCGCCGAAGCAGTGCGGCCGCACGCCTGCCAGTCCGGCGGCGTACGACTGTCCACTCTGTGCAGGTATTCGCGTCGCCAACTGACAGGCGGTGCTGGTCAGTCAGGTGGTGCCAGTCAGTGGGGCCGGTGCAGAACTTCCTGACCGGGTCGAAGTGCAGGAGCATGCAGGTCCGCTCGAAAGGCATCTCGCCTTTGCCCGTACGGGAAAAGAACTCGTGCTTGCTGCGGGGGGGGACCCGAACAGTCCTTTACCGGGGGCGGGCTTGTCGCGATCGATCAACCCAGAAGATCATTGGCGTCGCAGCACCACCCCACCCGGCCGTCGGCGCAGGCACAGTCGCCTGCGCGCGAGGGGTCGGCAGCCCGGCCTGAACATCCCGATGCCGCCGCCATCGCCGACCGGCCGAGGAGAACAGCAGGATCAGGAGAAGTCGAGCACCAACCGCCCCCGCAGGCCGCCCGCTTCGAGCAAGCGATGGGCCTTGGCCGCCTCGCCCGCGGGGAACACCTCGGCGACGCGCAGCGTCAAGGCGCCGTCTTCGGCCTGGCGGCGGAGCATGTCCAGACGCTTGGTGTCGGTGATGCCGTCCGGCGCCATCACCGGGCACACTCGGATGCCGCGCTCGGCCGGGCCGGACCAGCCCCGCAGCTCGGCCAGCGTCCCGCCGTCGGCGATCGCGGGCAGTGTGCCGGCGGTCTGTACGGAACCGTCCACAAGACCGGGGACCCCACCGGGTGCCAGCGCCCGCATTCGCGCGGCGACACCGGTACCGCGCTCCACGACATGGTCGGCACCGAAGCCGCGCACCAGAGCGGTATCGCGCCGGTCGGCATCTGCGATCACGGTCAGCCCGTCGACCTTGGCCAGTTCGACCGCGTAACCGCCAACAGCACCGGCCGCACCGGTGACGGCGACAGTCCCGCCGTACGGAACGGCCAGCACGTCCAGGGCGAGTAGTGCGGTCATGGCGTTCATGAGCAGCGTGGACGCCGCGGCGAAGTCGGCTCCCGCCGGGGCCGGCACCACCGATGCGGCGGGCACCACGACCTGCTCGGCGTAGGCCCCGCCGTGCGGACCGGTGAACAGCACCATGGCGACCACCCGTTGACCCATGGCGAGCCGCCCGTCGGTCCCGGGCCCGACCTGGTCGATCACGCCGGCCGCGTCCATGCCGGGTACGAACGGGGGCCGGCGGTCGGGCATGCGGACCGCGTGGCCGCCGGTACGGAGCATGACATCGGTCGGGTTCACGGCGGCTGCGTGCACCCGGATACGGACCTCACCCGGGCCCGCCTGCGGTTCAGGGAGTTCCAGGGCCTGGAGCGCTTCTGGGCCGCCGAAGTCATGGACGCCGATAGCTTTCATGCTCCGGGCAACTGGCCACGCCTGCACCGCATTCCCATACGGCGAGGCAACTACGCTCCGCGTCACTCCGCTCCGTCGTAGATGGTGGCTGCCCTTGACTGCCCGGCTCTCTTGCGTGCCTGACAGGTCTCCATAGGTGGGGATTACGTAATGCGCTACGTAGATCACAACTGGACGGCGCGGGGCGGCCGTGTCCGGACGTAGCGTCGACGACGGCAGGCAAGAGCTTCTCCGAGCGGGACCGGCTCAGAAGCGAAACCGGCTCACGGCTCGAAGACCGAGCGAGACACACGTACGAGCGAGGGAAGTCCATGACCAGGACGAAGAAGACCGGAATGCGGGTACGGAGCGGCCGGGCGGCCGTGATCGGCGCGCTGGGGCTGGCCTCGGTGGCGCTGGTCGCCGCGCCGGCGTTCGCCAAGGGCAGTGCGGAGATCACGGCACCGCAGACGGCGCGCGTCGGCGAGACCTTCACGGTCTCGGCGCACGGGGACGACGACGCCTCCAGCTACCTGCGGATATGCCTGGAGAACCGGAGCGGCGGTACGGCGTGGCACCAGCTGACCTGCGGCGCCGTGGTCGAGGTGGGCGGCGACGCGCAGGCCACCGCACGCGTCAAGGCCACGCAGAGCGGCGCCCTGCAATACCGCGCCGTGGTGTACGGCCTGCTCAGCCCGACCGACCGTCACCCCATCCGCCAGCGGACCTCTGCCCCGGCGACGGTGAACGTTCGCTGAGGCCGGCAGCACGGCTGCGGGCAGCCGGCACAGTCACTGCACAGGCCCCGGGGTGCCAGGATTGGCCCCCGGGGCCTGTGCAGTGTTCTGTCCAGGGGCCGGGACCGCGCGAATCGGGAGGGCCGCCTCGGCTCCCGTAGAGGCCTCCCCCGGCCAGGCCGCGATGAGAGTGATCCGGTCGGCGGCCTCGGCTTGGGGCCGGCCTCGGGGCCGGCGTCGGCGTCCCCGCGTCGTCGGCCTCCTCGTCGGCCCAGGGGCTACGGGTGGCCCGACGGGCACCGGCGAACGCCTCGTTGCCGGCGGGCAAGCACGGACGGGGCAGCCTTCGCCCGCGCAGCCTACGAACCCGAAATGGCTCTCACGCCTTTTCGATTGTGCAATACACCTCGTTTCTGCCACGAAGAGGCCGCGCGTGATTCCGTGCTGCATGAAGACCGCATCCGTCGCCGTGTATGCGATGTCAGAACCGGCTGGGTCTTTCCTCCTGCGACAACGGCTCCCACAACGTAGAACGCGTCAGCTCCGCTCTCGTCTTCGGTGTCGAAGCACTTGACGCAGTCAAGCGTAATCTTCAGATCCATAGCGGCCTTCCGATGCTGCCCGCGAGTGTCCCTCACTGCCGACAGACCGACGGCCTGCCGCCTCGCCACTGAACGGCGCGTGACGTCCTTCAGGTGATCCGACCGACGCGGGAGGAGGCGGCACGGAAGGGCTGCCCGGGCCTGAGCCCGGACGCCCTGCCTCGTGGCAGGGCGTCCGCCAGCCCCCTATTGATCGCCCGACCGGGTTCGACCATCTGAGCGTGCCACGACACCGATCGTCAGCGATGGGCGCTACGCCAGCGCCTCGCCCCTCTCGCAGGTCTCACGACTCGGGCCCGGTCAGGCTGAACTCCCTGCCGTGCCGAGGTGGCCGGCCGCGGTCAGCCGCTCGACCACGGTCCGCAGTTGGTCGGCGGTGACAGTCGCGGCGGCGGCGGGCTTCGGTGGCGAGTCGGCCGTGATCGACGGCGCCGTACAGGTGGAGCGCACGCAGCCGTTCGCCTCGCCGCGGGGGCGGTGGGGCTGCCTCCGACCTGGCGTCCACGGCCGATTGTCAGTGGTGGGTGAGAAGGTATGAGCATCGAGTGGGAAGAGGGGGAGAGTTCATGTCCGGAAACCAGAACTACATCAATCACGTTGCTCTTGTCTTGGATGCCAGTTCGTCCATGTCACACCTGAGTCGTAAGGTCGTCGACGTCGCCGACCAGCAGATTGCCTACTTGGCCCGCCGGTCGAAGGAGCTGGGCCAGGAAACCCGTGTCACGGTGTACGCCTTCGCCGACAAGGCGGAATGCGTCATTTACGACAAGGACGTGCTGCGGATGCCGTCCCTGAAGCAGCTTTACCGCGTCGGTGGAATGACGGCCCTGCTGGCGGCGACGCTGAAGTCGCAGCGCGAGCTGGCGCAGACAGCGCAACTGTACGGCGACCACAGCTTCCTGACATTCGTGCTGACGGACGGGCAGGAGAACGCGAGTCATCGCTGCCCGGATGCCCCGGCCACGGACCCGCGCGAGCTGGTGCAGGCCGTGGCCGAGATGATCGAAACACAGCAGGACAACTGGACATTGGCCGTCCTGGTGCCGGACCAGATGGGCAAGCGCGAGGCCATGCAGTGCGGCTTCCCGAAGGACAACATCGCCATCTGGGACGCCACGAGCACGCAAGGCCTGGAAGAAGCAGGGCAGGTCATCCAGCAGGCCACCGAGAACTTCATGGTGGGCCGGTCCCAGGGCATCCGGGGATCACGGGCGGTGTTTTCCACCGGTGCGGAGGCGGTCAACAAGGACACCATCAAGGCGGCCGGCCTCGTTCCGGTCAACCCGTCGGAATACCAGCTGATTCCGGTGGCTCGCGCAGCGGCGATACGCGACTGGGTCATCGAGTGCGGGCACACTTACCGTACGGGGTGTGCGTTCTATCAGCTGAGTAAGTCGGAGAAGATTCAAGCGCGGAAGCAGATTGCCGTGCTGGAGAAGAAGACGGACCGGGTGTACACGGGGCCGGAGGCCCGATCCTTGCTGGGTCTGCCGGATACGGAGGTTCGCGTCAATCCGGATCGCAACGACGACTTCACCATCTTCGTGCAGAGCACCAGCGTGAACCGGAAACTGATACCGCACACGCGACTGCTGCTGATGCTCTGAGGACGTTTCGAGGCCTCGGAAGGCTCCGTCGGCCCGGCTGGCGGAGTCCCCTCCTCGCCTCGTGCTCAGGATGGCGACAACCTCAGCGGCGGGCTCTCGTGTTCAGCTGTGCGATGAGTTGCCGGTTGGCCGCTCGGGCGACGGCGGGTCCTGGTCACGTTCGTCGAGTTGGAGCCGCAGGTCGGTGATGCGCTGCTTCGAGAGCGGTGTTCTGCTGCTTGAACTCGTCGATATCGCCGAAGGCGCCGAGCCCGCGTTCCCGCCACACGTGCTCGCCGAGCAGGAGGGAGACCCAGGCCCCCGCCCGCAGTCACCCGCCTCGCCTCCGCCCGGCGCGGGCTTGAGGGCCAGCGGCCATGGACCCGCCGCAGCGGCAGGCGCGTCCGGGACAGGTACTGCCATGAGCCGGGTAGTTCAGGACGAGGTGGCCGGCGGCCCGTCCCCGCCGGGATAATCGTTTCTGCCCGGAGGGCTACCAGGGCGCACCCGCCCTGGCAGCCACGCGCCGGGGCGGGTGCGCGCCGGGCAGGTCCGAACGGCGTCAGTCGCCGCGGACGATGAAGTCGGCTATAGCGGCAGCGACGGCTTCGGGCTGCTCATCGGGGATGAAGTGCCCGGCGTCGGGCACGACGACTCCGGTGGTGTTGTCGGCCCAGGGGCTGATGGAGGCTGCCATGTCCGGGATGGAGCCGTGGCTGCTGGAGATTCCGAGGATGGGCACGGTCAGATGCTGCCGGTTGAGCGCCAGGTGGTTCTTGCGCGCCGACTCTGCGGCGTCCCGGTAGTAGGCGAGGGAGGCGCGGAGGCCGCCGTCGGCGGCGAGGGCCGCTGCGTAGCGGTCGATGTCGGCGGCGTCGAACGCGTCAGGAGAGAGGGCCTTCGTTTTCAGGAACCAGCCGACATAGTCCCGTTCGCGGCCGGCGAGCAGGGTCTCGGGCAGGTCGGGCACGAGGTGGAACGCGAAGTGCCAGGTCTTCCACGCCCGGGCCGGATCGGTGGGAATCGTTTCCGGGAGGGTGATGCCGGGGATTCCGGCGTCGAGCAAGGCCACCCCATGCAGCTGGCTCTCGTAGTTGAGGGCGAGGGAGAAGGCGACCCAGGCGCCGATGTCGTGGGCGGCCAGCCAGTAGGCCGACACTCCGAGTGCCTTTACGGCGGCGTGGACGTGGGCGGCGACCGTGTGGGTGTCGTAGCTGATCTCCGGACGCTCGGAGTGGCCCTGGCCCGGCAGGTCGATCGCGATGACCCGAAACCGGTCGGCGAGACCGGGCATGACCTTTCGCCAGGCCTGCCAGGTTTGCGGGAACCCGGCGAGCAGGACGACAGCTGGGCCGGCCGGCTGACCGCCTTCGACGGCATGGAGGCGGATGCCGTCTGCGTCGACCCAGCGGTGGGTGAACCCGTCCAGGTCGTGCAGGGGCAGGTCGTGCAGGGGCAGGTCGCGGACAGGGGTGGCTTCGGGGACGTGCTGAATGGTGGTCGCAGGGTCAGTCACGGGAATCCTCCATTGGTGTGGGGGTTGCTGGTTCGGTGCCACGCCCCAGGGCCAGGCCCGCGAGCGCGATGGCTGATGGCGATGGCGATGGCGATGGCGAGAACAGTCAGGGTGATGTTGGAGATTCGGGTCCCGGCTATCTGGTCAAGGGCGCCCAACAGCAGGACGGAGCCGACGAGGCCGGAACAGACGAACAGGAAATATGTCGCGCGCGGGACTCGGTGCGGTTGCCGGGTTCGCTCAGCGCGTCCGTGACGCCGAGGCCGTGACGCATCACGATCCCGACAGCTGCCCGGGCGAAGACGGTGCCGACGGTGTCGACTGGCGCCGAGCGGGTCCACAGTGCCGTCGCGATGAGGATCATCCCGATTGCCGGGCAGGCCTGTCCGGATACTCCGCCGCAGGAGCCGCGACGGCATGAAGACCTGGACCGAGAGTGCGCCGACGAACAGGGCGCCGACGCCCGCGCCGACGACGGCCAGGTTCGATATGCCCAGGTCGTCACGGGCAAACGCAGGGGCCGACGACGAGAAGAAACCATTCACGCCCGAGGCCCCGGCAACGTGCACGCCGCCGGCGGCAAACGAGCAGGCCCGGCCCGCGCCGCGGGGACGTGCCGGGCGACGGACGCGGGGCCGCCGGTGCGTCCTCGGCCCTGCGGTCTCGGGGGCTGTCGGCCAGGCAAAGCCCGCAGCCGCACGGACGCCGAGGTAGCACCAGAACACGGTGCGGGTCGGCGCCGGGACGAACTCCGCCGGCAGGCCCGCGCCGATGACACCAAGGCTCAGGCCGTCGACGTTGGCGGCGGTGGTCGGCACCGCTGCGGTCTTGCGGCCGGGCACAATCTCCGCGATCTACGACGTCGCCGTCGCGGTGATGAGACCGGTTGCCACGCCGCTGAGGACCCGCGGGACCAGCAGGACGGTCAGGCCGTTGGCGAATGCGGCCCCGAGGGTGCTGACCGCCGTGAGCGTGAGCGCCGGCGCCAGGACGGGCGGCGTCCGATCACGTCGGGCAGTGAACCAGCCACGAGCAGCACGCCGACGACGCCGATGGCGTAGGCGTAGGCGTAGGCAATGAAGACGTGGATTGCGGTGCCGGGCCCGAAGCCGAACTTCGACGCCCACTGGTCGTAGAGCGGACGGTCAGATTCCTGCCGGCCATGACGGGGGTGTGGATGAGGTCGGCGGCGGCCGGGACCAGGCGGCGTGCCCGGAGCGTTTTCTCGGATCGCGGGGGCCTGCGGTCATGATCATGCCTGCACGATAGCACATCTTGAACCATCCAGTTCAAGATAGAATGGTGTGCAGCACAGCCCATAGACATCGACCCGCCGGCAAGGAAGTACCACGTGGCAGGCAAGAAGCAGTTCGACATGGACACGGCACTGGACGCCGCGATGATCCAGTTCTGGCGCGCCGGCTACGCCGACACCTCATTGGACGATCTGTCCCGGGCAACCGGCCTGAACCGCAGCTCCATCTACTCCTCCCTCGGCGACAAGGACACGCTCTTCCTGCGCTGCCTGGATCTCTACGCCGCGCGCTACGGCGAGAAGTACGACGCCGCCCTGTCGGGTGCAGCCTCGGAGCCCGTTGCCGCTGTTCGTGCGTTCTTCGACGTCACCCTCAAGCGCATCGCCGATCCCGAACTGCCCGATGGATGCCTGATTGCCCAGTCGGCCATGGCGATTCCGGTGCTCAGCCCGGCCGTCGCGGCGCACGCCAAGAAGGCGTTCGGCTCCCAGCGTCTGCGCCTGCGCGCCGCGCTGAAGGCCGGGCGATTGACCGACCAGGACGCCGATGCCTTCGCTGAACACACGGCGGCCGTGAACCAGTCTCTCGCCGTCATGAGCAGAGCCGGGGCGAGCCCGGCGCAGCTCCTGGCCATAGTGGGCGTGACCGTAGACGCGCTCTCGCAAGCGTTGCGCGCAACCAGGCGTGATTACTGACCTTCAAAGCGTGATGTCTCAGGGGCTGACATTTGGTGGTCGCGGCGGTATGCCGTCTGCATGAGGTATGCGCAGGGTGGTGGGCTGA
>NZ_JBHWHY010000098.1:0-10801 GCF_042732265.1 Streptomyces sp. NPDC059788
GCCCCTCAGGAGCCGCCCCGCCGCCGTTCGCCGCTTCCGCCGCGGCTACTTCTTCTTGCTGCGCTTCTCGCGTACCCGTACGGAGATGTGGATCGGCGTCCCCTCGAAGCCGAACTCCTCACGCAGCCGGCGCTCGACGAAGCGGCGGTAGCCGGCCTCCAGGAAGCCGGAGGCGAAGAGCACGAAGCGCGGCGGCTTGGTGCCCGCCTGGGTGCCGAAGAGGATGCGCGGCTGCTTGCCGCCCCGGATCGGGTGCGGGTGGGCGGCGACGATCTCGCCGAGGAAGGCGTTCAGCCGGCCGGTGGGCACCCGGGTCTCCCAGCCGTCCAGCGCGGTCTCGATCGCCGGGACGAGCTTGTCCATGTGGCGGCCGGTGCGCGCCGAGACGTTGACCCGCATCGCCCACGGGATCTGCACGAGGTCGCGCTCGATCTCCCGCTCCAGGTAGAAGCGGCGCTCCTCGTCCAGGTTGTCCCACTTGTTGTACGCGATGACCAGCGCGCGGCCCGCCTCCACGGCCATCGTGATGATCCGCTGGTCCTGCACGCTGATGGACTCGCTCGCGTCGATCAGGACGACCGCGACCTCGGCCTTCTCCACGGCCGCCGCGGTACGCAGCGAGGCGTAGTAGTCGGCGCCCTCCTGGAGGTGTACGCGCTTGCGGATGCCCGCGGTGTCCACGAACTTCCAGGTCTTGCCGCCCAGCTCGATCAGCTCGTCGACCGGGTCGCGGGTGGTGCCGGCCATCTCGTTGACGACCACCCGCTCCTCGCCGGCGACCTTGTTCAGCAGGGAGGACTTGCCGACGTTCGGGCGGCCGATCAGCGCGATCCGGCGCGGCCCGCCGAGCGCGGTGCCGAAGGTCTGCTCGGGCGCCTCGGGCAGCGCGTCCAGGGCGGCGTCCAGCATGTCGCCGGTGCCGCGGCCGTGCAGCGCGGAGACCGGGTGCGGCTCGCCGAGGCCCAGCGACCACAGCATGGCCGCGTCGGCCTCGCCGGACGGCCCGTCCACCTTGTTGGCGACCAGCACGACGGGCTTGCCGGCCCGGCGCAGCAGCTTGACCACGGCCTCGTCGGTGTCGGTGGCGCCGACCTTGGCGTCCACGACGAAGACCACCGCGTCGGCGGCCTCGATCGCGAACTCGGCCTGCATCGCCACGGACGCGTCGATGCCCAGGACATCCTGCTCCCAGCCGCCGGTGTCGACGACCTTGAAGCGGCGGCCGTTCCAGTCGGCCTCGTAGGTGACCCGGTCGCGGGTGACGCCGGGCCTGTCCTCGACGACCGCCTCCCGGCGGCCGATCATGCGGTTCACCAGAGTCGACTTGCCGACATTGGGGCGGCCGACGACGGCGAGGACGGGCAGCGGGCCGTGTCCGGCCGCGGCGATGTCGCCCTCGACGTCCTCCAGGTCGAAGCCCTCCTGCGCGGCGAGCTCCATGAACTCCGTGTACTCGGCGTCACCAAGCGCACCGTGCTCGTCGCCGGTGGGGGTCTGGTCGTTCATGAAGTCCGTTCCTCGTTCTCCGTCATCGGTGCCCGCTCGTGCGCGGACCGCCGTTCAAGTCTCGTTCAGTGCCCGGTCAGGCGCCTGGCCCGGGCAAGGTGAGCGGTCAGCCGCTCCTGTATGCGCAGTGTCGCCGCGTCCAGCGCCGTACGGGTGCGCCGGCCGCTGCCGTCGCCCGCCTCGAAGGCGTCGCCGAAGACCACGTCGACGCGGCTGCGCAGCGGCGGCACCGCCTTTATGGCCCGGCTGCGGCGCTCCGCGCTGCCCAGCACGGCCACCGGCACCACGGGCGCCCCGGAGCGCACCGCGAAATACGCGAGCCCCGCACGGAGCGACGCGAAGTCGCCCTCGCCCCGGGTGCCCTCAGGGAAGATCCCCAGCACACCGTCGTTCGCCAGCACGGCCAGCGCGTCGGTGACGGCCTTGCGGTCGGTGCCGGAGCGGTCGACCTTCAGCTGGCCGATACCGCGCAGGAACGGATCCAGCGGGCCGACGAACGCTTCCTTCTTGATCAGGAAGTGCACCGGCCGCGGCGCGGTGCCCATCAGCATCGGACCGTCGAGGCCGTGCGCGTGGTTGACCGCGAGGATCACCGGTCCGGCCGACGGCACCCGCCAGGCGCCCAGCACCCGCGGCTTCCACAGCCCGTACATCAGGCCGATGCCGATCCGCCGCCCGACCGCGGCGCCGCCCGCGCTGGGCGCCCGGCCGCCGTCCGCGCCCGCCGCGCCGGCGCCGCGTGTCACCGCGCCGCCTTCGCGGCCATCGCCGCCTCGGTCAGGGTGACGACACACTCGATGACCTGCTCCAGCGTGAGGTCGGTGGTGTCCACCTCGACCGCGTCGTCCGCCTTGACGAGCGGCGAGGTCTTGCGGGAGGAGTCGGCCGCGTCCCGCTTGACCAGCGCGGCCCGGGTGGCCGCCAGGTCGGCGGCGTCCTTGCCGGTCAGCTCACCGCTGCGGCGGGCCGCGCGGGCCTCCGGCGACGCGGTGAGGAAGATCTTCAGGTCGGCGTCGGGCAGCACGGTGCTGCCGATGTCCCGGCCCTCGACGACGATGCCCTCCGGGGCCCCGGCGGCGATCTCGCGCTGCAGCTCGGTGATCCGGGTCCGCACCTCGGCGACCGCGCTGACGGCGCTGACGGCCGAGGTGACGTCCTGGGTGCGGATCGGACCCGCGGCGTCCAGGCCGTCCACCGTGATGGTCGGCGCGGCCGGGTCGGTGCCGGAGACGATCACCGGCTTGACCGAGGCGTCCGCCACGGCCACCGCGTCGTTCACGTCGACCCCGTTGCTCAGCATCCACCACGTGATCGCGCGGTACTGGGCACCGGTGTCCAGGTAGCCCAGCCCCAGCTTGGCGGCGACGGCCTTGGAGGTGCTGGACTTGCCCGTGCCTGCGGGGCCGTCGATGGCGACAATCACTGCAGCCGGGGCGGTCCGGGCGGGGGTTTCCACGGTGTCGGGCACCTTCCTCGATCACGGGGCGGGACGGGGGCCACGGTGCGGGGCCCCGCACAAGGTTACTGGCAAGCAGCGGCGCCCCGTGCAGCCCGTACACCCCGGCCGCCGGGTCCGGGCCCCGGCAGCGGACCGGCGCCGCCGCCCGCGCCTACTGGCGGATCGACCAGCCGCGCTCGCGCAGCTCCGCCGTGAGGACCGGCACCGCCTGCGGCTCGACCATGAGCTGTATGAAGCCCGCCTGCTGGCCGGTGGCGTGCTCGATGCGTACGTCCTCGATGTTGACCGCGGCCCGGCCGGCGTCCGCGAAGATCCGCGCCAGCTCGCCGGGCTGGTCGCCGATGTGCACGGAGACGATCTCGTACGCGGCCGGCGCGGCGCC
The DNA here is from genome assembly GCF_042732265.1 of Streptomyces sp. NPDC059788. Classification (NCBI taxonomy): domain Bacteria; kingdom Bacillati; phylum Actinomycetota; class Actinomycetes; order Kitasatosporales; family Streptomycetaceae; genus Streptomyces; species Streptomyces sp. NPDC059788. The sequence continues at coordinate 3,348 of NZ_JBHWHY010000098.1, forward strand.
GTGCTTGCCCGGCACCCGCTCGCGGCCCGCGTTGCCGCGCAGCAGCACGTCCTCGACGCCGCGCGCGCCCTCGGCCCGCTCGTCCTCGTCGGCCGCCTCCAGTGCGCGCAGCGCCCGTACGGTCCGCTCCAGGTCGGCCGAGACCTCGCCGAGCACGTCGGCGACGGGCCCCGGGTTGGCCGAGAGGATGTCCATCCACATCCGGGGCGCGGACGCGGCGATCCGCGTCACGTCCCTGATGCCCTGCCCGCACAGCCGTACGGCGGTCTCGTCCGCGCCCTGGAGACGGGCGGCGACCAGGCTGGAGACCAGCTGGGGCGTGTGCGAGACGAGCGCGACGGCCCGGTCGTGGGCGTCCGCCTCCATGACGACGGGCACCGCGCGGCACAGCGCGACCAGCTCCAGCGCCAGGTTGAGCACCTCGGTGTCGCCGTCCTTGGCCGGGGTGAGCACCCACGGCCGGCCCTCGAAGAGGTCGGCGGTGGCGGCGAGCGGGCCGGAGCGCTCCTTGCCCGCCATCGGGTGCGTGCCGAGGTACGCCGTCAGGTCGCAGCCCAGCGCCTCCAGCTCACGGCGCGGGCCGCCCTTGACGCTGGCCACGTCGAGGTAGGCCCGGGCGGCGCCCCGCCGCATCACCGTGGCCAGTGTCGTCGCGACGTGGGCGGGCGGTACGGCCACCACGGCCAGGTCGACCGGGCCCGGCGGCTCCTCGGCCGTGCCCGCGCCGAGCGCGGCGGCGGTCTCGGCCTGCGCCGGGTCGTGGTCGGCCAGGTACACCTGGACGCCGCGGGCGTGCAGCACGAGGGCTACGGAGGTGCCGATCAGGCCGGTGCCGATGACGAGCGCGGTCCTCACTGGGCGATGTCCTTCCGCAGGGCCCCGGCGGCACCGAGGTAGACGTGCGCGACCTCGGCCTTGCTGCGGTCGGTCTCGACGTGCGCGAGGACGCGCACCACGCGCGGCATGGCGCCGGCGATGTCCAGTTCCTGCGCGCAGATCAGCGGGACGTCGGTGATGCCCAGCTGCCGGGCGGCCACCGCGGGGAAGTCGCTGTGCAGATCGGGGGTGGCGGTGAACCACACGCTGATCAGGTCGTCCGGAACCAGGCCGTTGCGCTCCAGGACCGCGGTCAGCAGCGCGGACACCCGCTCGCGCATGTGTCCCGCTTCGTCCCGTTCCAGTTGCACGGCCCCGCGCACCGCCCGTACCGCCACGTAACCGCTCCCCTGAATCTCCTGTACGGCACGACGCACCACGCGCCCGCCGCCGACTTCTTCCGGCCAGCCTAGTCAGTGGTCGGGGGCCGACGGGCGACGAGGGCCTGGAAGGCGGGGTCCTGCGGTATCTCGCCGTCGGGTGTCAGCCGGTCCACGGCCTGCGGCAGTGTGTGCGCGAGCTGCTTCGCCGCCTCCCGGGCACTGACGCCGTTCTCCTCGGCTATCCGCCGCAGGGTCTCGCCGGGCAGTGCCTGTTCGACCTGCTCGGCGGTGACCGGCTCGTTGGCGCCGTGCCCCACCCAGGAGTGCGCCTGCCGTCCCAGTTCCCCCTGGAGGAGCTTGCCGAGCACGATGTGGACGCCGCCGCCGGGACCGCCCGCCCGGCCGGAGCCGCCGGGTGTGCCGTGGCCTTTGGGTCCGGTGGCGCCGAGCGCCCCCATCAGCGACCCGATGAGGTTTCCCGCCGCGCCGCCCCGGCCGCCGCCGGGAAGCCCGCCCGCCGGTCCCCCGAGGTCTGGTGATCCCGTCATGTCCGTGCCTTTCCGCGCATTGCCGGCAATTTCGATGCGGACCGCGCGACGAGCGACTCCTTCAAACGTACCGACGCCCGGCGTTTCCGCCACCCGAAACCAGGTGGCGCACACCGCTCCCACCAGCCACAATCCCCTCATGCCGACCCCCGCCACCGGTCACGCCCTGGTCACCGGCCACACCGTCTACGCCTGCGTGATGGGCTCGCGCGCCTTTGGGCTCGCCACCGACGACAGCGACACCGACCGGCGCGGCGTCTACCTCGCCCCCACCCCGCTGTTCTGGCGCTTCGAGAAGCCGCCGACCCACGTGGAGGGGCCGCGCGAGGAGGAGTTCTCCTGGGAGTTGGAGCGCTTCTGCGAACTGGCGCTGCGCGCCAACCCCAACATCCTGGAGTGCCTGCACTCCCCCCTCGTCGAACACGCCGACGCCACCGGCCGCGAACTGCTCGCGCTGCGCGGCGCCTTCCTCTCCCGCCAGGTGCACAGCACCTTCACCGGCTACGCGACCGGCCAGCTCAAGAAAGTGGAGGCGGACGTACGGCAGCACGGCGCGCCCCGCTGGAAGCACGCCATGCACCTGCTGCGGCTGCTGCGCACCGCCCGCGACCTGCTGCGTACGGGCGTGCTCACGACGGACGTCGGCGAGGCGCGCGAGGACCTGCTCGCCGTCAAGCGCGGCGAGGTCCCCTGGGGCGAGGTCGAACGCCGGATGACCGTACTGGCCGGGCAGGCAGCGGCGGCCGAGTCCGGCTCCCCGCTGCCGCCGGAGCCGGACCGCCGCCGTGTCGAGGACTTCCTGTACCGCGCCCGGCGCGCGTCAGCGCTCCGGCACGCCGAGCCGGGCCCGTACGACGAGGTCGTGTAGCGCGTCGTGGCCGCCGGGGGCGTCCGGCAGCGCGGAGGCGGCCTGCGCCGCGTCCAGCCGGCCGTGCAGCTCCGCCACGTCCGCCCGCAGCCGCGCCGCGTCCACCAGCTCGCCGGCCGCCCCGTGCTCCGCCTCCGCCTTGGCCGCGACCAGCTCCGGTACGTACGAGGGCGCCGCCACCAGCCCGGCCAGGGTGGGCAGATGCGCCTGCACCTCGCCGCTCCCCATCAGATGAATGCCGGTCAGCAGCACCCGCAGCGTGTAGAGCAGCGGCTTCAGTTCGCCGGTCTTCCCGAAGAGCCGCCACTGGGTGTTCGCGAAGCCCCGGTAGTGGTGGGCGTGATGGCGGGTGAGGACGGCGGGCGCGAGTGCCGTCAGCTCCTCGTGCACCGCGCTCGTGCGCACCACCAGCGGCGAGAGCAGCTGCTCCAGCACGTAGCCGTTGCGCCGCAGCAGCAGCCGCGCGAACTTGCGCAGGTCGTGCGTGACGAGGTCCACCTCGACGCCGTCCCGGTCCGCCATCCAGGAGCGGGTCTCGTCCGGCTCCCGCAGCCCGACCAGCGCGGCGGTGGGCAGCAGGTGCGCCCCGCGCAGGTCCACGTCCGAGTCGCGGGACGGGAAGCCGTACAGATGCGCGCCGGAGACCGTCGCGAAGACCAGCGGGTCGCCCTCCCCCGCCGTCACCTCACCGAGGTCCAGATCGGGCAGCCCGGCCGCCCGCAGCGCCGCGCCGTCCCACGCTCCGTCAGACATCCCACACCTTCCCCAGTCCCACCAGCTGGTCGCGGTACTCGATCCGGCCCGCCCACTCCTCGGGCCACGCCCCGGCGCCCAGGTGCGCGCCCGCGAAGGCGCCGGCGAGGCAGGCGATCGAGTCCGAGTCGCCGGAGGAGCAGGCGGCGCGGCGCAGCGCGGTCAGTGGCTCGGTCGGGAAGAGCAGGAAGCACAGCAGGCCGGTGGCGAGCGCCTCCTCGGCGATCCAGCCGGCGCCGGTGGCCAGGCAGGGGTCGGCCTCCGGGTCCGGCGCGCGCAGCGCCGCGTCCAGCCGGTCCAGCGCCCCGAGGCAGTCGTCCCAGCCGCGGGCGATGAAGTGCTCGGGGCCCGGGTCCTGGGCGTGCCGCCACAGGTCGCCCAGCCAGTCGGCCCGGTAGGCGGTCCGGCTCCCGACCGCGTACGAGCGCAGCAGCCCGGTCAGCTCCTGCGGTCGCGCGCCCTGCGTGAGCATGTGCACGGCGTACGCCGTCAGGTCGCCGGCGGCGAGCGCGGTGGGGTGCCCGTGCGTGAGCGCGGACTGCAGCTGCGCGGCGCCGGAACGCTGTTCCGAGCTCAGCTGCGGCATCAGCCCCACGGGCGCCACCCGCATGTTCGCGCCGCACCCCTTCGAGCCGGTGCGGCTGGCCTCGGCCCAGGGACGTGCGGCGTCGGCGAGCAGGCGGCAGGCGGTGAGGCAGGTGTTGCCGGGCGCCCGGTTGTTGTCCGGGGAGCGCCACCACTCGACGTACTTCTCCCGTACGGGCGGGACCAGGTGCGCGGCGTCCAGCCCGCGGACGCCGCCCGCGCTCGCCACGGCCTTCCGCAGGCCGAGCCCGAGGGCGATCGTCATCTGCGTGTCGTCGGTGACGTACGCGGGATCGGGCAGGGCCATCTCACGCCACGGGCCGTACCGGGCCTCGATCGCGCGTACATCCTGGAACTCGGTCGGGTACCCGAGCGCGTCACCGAGCGCCAGCCCGATGAGCGATCCGGTCGCGGCGGACGCCATGAAAAGAACCACCCCTTAATCGTCACAGTGACAATAAGGGGTGGCCCTACCCGTCGACAAGGCGCCGGGACCCGGCCTTTCGGCCCTCGGCTCCTAGAGCTCGACCTCGCGCATCAGCATGCCGACCTCGGTGTTGGTCATCCGCCGCAGCCAGCCGGACTTCTGGTCGCCCAGCGAGATCGGCCCGAAGGCCGTCCGCACCAGCTTGTCGACCGGGAAGCCCGCCTCGGACAGCATCCGGCGCACGATGTGCTTGCGGCCCTCGTGGAGGGTCACCTCGACCAGGTAGTTCTTGCCGGTGTTCTCCACCACCCGGAAGTGGTCGGCGCGCGCGTAGCCGTCCTCCAGCTGGATGCCGTCCTTGAGCTGCTTGCCCAGGTCACGCGGCAGCGGGCCCTGGATCGCGGCCAGGTAGGTCTTCTTCACGCCGTACCGCGGGTGGGTCAGCCGGTGGGCCAGCTCGCCGTGGTTGGTGAGCAGGATGATGCCCTCGGTCTCCGTGTCCAGCCGGCCCACGTGGAACAGCCGCGTCTCGCGGTTGGTCACGTAGTCGCCCAGGCACTGCCGCCCGTCCGGGTCCTCCATCGTCGAGACGACACCGGCCGGCTTGTTCAGCGCGAAGAAGAGGTACGACTGCGTGGCGACCGTCAGGCCGTCCACCTTGACCTCGTCCTTCTCCGGGTCGACCCGCACACCCTGCTCGGTGACGATCCGCCCGTTGACCTCGACCCGCGCCTGGTCGATCAGCTCCTCACAGGCACGGCGCGAGCCCATGCCCGCACGGGCCAGCACCTTCTGCAGGCGCTCGCCCTCCTGGTCACCGAACGTCTTCGGGGTCTTGATCTGCGGCTTGTTGTGGCGGGCGCGGTTGCGCTCCTCCACCTGCGCGTCGTACTCACGCGGCCGCGCCGGAGCCTGCCCACGACCGCGCTGCTGCGGCCCCTTGCCCCCGGGCTTGCCGCCGCTCTTCGGGCTGGTACGGGGACCACCCTTGGCGCCGCCACGGGCAGCCGCGCCGCGGCCCCTGCGCTCGCCGTCACGCTCCGGAGCACTGCCACGGCCGCCGGAGCCGCCGCGTCCGCCCTGACCGCCGGAACCACCGCGGCCACCGGAGCCGCCCCGGCCCGCGCCCGCGCCGTCGCCCCGGCCCTGGCCGCCCTCGCCCACGTCGTAGCGGCGCTCCTCGGGACGGGGCCGGCCGGCGCGCTGCTGCTTCTCGTCCTTCTTGTTGCCCGCACCCCGGTAGTTGCCCCTACCGGCGTCCCTGTTGTTCCTGCCGCTGCTTCGCATCAATGATCCGTCTGAGAGTCGCCGCTGTCGTCTACGTCGAACGACGGAACACCTTCCCGGGAATCGCCCTCGACCGCCTCCGCCTCCGGGAGGAAGGGAGCGAGCTCCGGGAGCTCGTCCAGGCCGCGCAGGCCCATCCGCTCCAGAAAGTAGTTCGTCGTCCTGTACAGGATCGCACCTGTTTCAGGTTCCGTCCCCGTCTCCTCCACCAGACCACGCTGGAGAAGGGTGCGCATCACGCCGTCACAGTTCACCCCGCGTACGGCCGAGACCCGGGAACGGCTGACCGGCTGACGGTACGCGACCACGGCCAGAGTCTCCAATGCGGCCTGCGTCAGCCGGGCCTGCTGCCCGTCCAGCACGAAGCCCTCCACGGCGTCCGCGTACTCCGGCCGCGTGTAGAACCGCCAGCCCCCGGCCACCAGCCGCAGGTCGAAACCGCGCCCCTGCCGGGTGTAGTCCTCCGACAGCTCCCGCAGCGCCAGCGCCACCTCCCGGCGGGGCCGCTCCAGCACCCTGGCCAGGTGTTCCTCGGTCGCGGGCTCGTCCACGACCATCAGCACCGCCTCCAGCGCGGGCCGCAGCTCCAGGTCCGCCACACCGAGCGCCCCGGCCGGGGCGCTCCGCGCCTCCCCGTACGCCACCTCCACGTCACTCACCCCGCATCCTCCTCACCCTCACCTGCCGGCGCCTCCGGCCCGGGTTCCCGGTCGAACTCGTCCGTAACAACCGGATCGGCCTCCGCCCCGCCCGTCCACCGGACCGTCAGCGCGCCCAGCGCCTGATCCTGGTCCAGCTCCACCACACGCTCCCGGTACAGCTCCAGCAACGCGAGAAAGCGGGCGACGACCGTGAGCGTGTCCGGCGCGTCCTCGGCCAGCTCCGCAAACCCGGCCACCCCCGCGGCGCGCAGCCGCGCCACCAGCACCTCGGCCTGCTCCCTGACACTGACCAGCGGCGCGTGGATGTGATCCACGTACACCTGCGGCCTGGCCCTGGGCTGCATCGCCTTCACCGCGAGCCGGGCGAACCCCTCCGCACCGATACTGATGGCGACCTCGGGCAGCAGCTCGGCGTACTGCGGTTCCAGTCCGACCGTACGGGGATAACGGCGCCCCTCGTCCTCCAGCCGCTCACTGAAGATGTCCGCGATGCGCTTGTAGGCGCGATACTGGAGCAGCCGCGCGAACAACAGGTCACGCGCCTCCAGCAGCGCGAGGTCCGCCTCGTCCTCCACCTCGGCCGCGGGCAGCAGCCGCGCCGCCTTGAGATCGAGCAGCGTCGCCGCGACAACCAGGAACTCCGTGGTCTGGTCGAGGTCCCAGTCCGGCCCCATCGCCCGGATGTGCGCCATGAACTCGTCCGTCACCTTGGACAGGGCGACCTCGGTGACATCCATCTTGTGCCTGGAGATCAGCTGAAGCAGCAGGTCGAACGGCCCCTCGAAGTTCTCCAGCCGCACGGTGAACCTGCCGTCACCGCCCGCAACGTCCTCGGCGTCCTCGACGGACGGGGCGTGGTCTTCGGTGATGGTCATCGCGGTCCAGGAGGGGGTTGACGGGGTCCCCCAGAGCGTAGCCGTCCCGGGGGGGGGTAGCGCTCGCACCTTCGGCGCGGTTTGTCAGGTTTGCCGTGTGGGGGTGCGCGATGTGCGCTGTCGGTCCGGTGGGTGGGGGCTCGGGCCCACGCAGGGGTCACTCCTCGACACCGTGTACGTCATCGGGGAAGTTAGTAGTGAACCCAGATACCCGGCTGCTCTGCGGGGAGACCCCTGCGTGGACCCGAGC
>NZ_JBHWHY010000099.1:0-9531 GCF_042732265.1 Streptomyces sp. NPDC059788
ACCGGCCGCGGCCTGGGTGTGACCGATGTTGGACTTCAACGACCCCAGCCACAACGGGCTCCCCGCCTCACGCCCCTGGCCATACGTGGCCAACAACGCCTCGACCTCGATCGGGTCGCCGAGCTTCGTGCCCGTGCCGTGCGCCTCCACCGCATCCACATCGGTCGCCGACAGGCGCGCGTTGGCCAACGCCTGCCGGATCACCCGCTGCTGCGACGGACCATTCGGCGCCGTGAGGCCGTTCGACGCGCCATCCTGATTGACGGCCGTACCGCGTACGACGGCCAGCACCTGGTGCCCGTTCTTCCGCGCATCCGACAGCCGCTCCACCAGCAACATGCCCACGCCCTCACCCCAGCCGGTGCCATCGGCGGCAGCAGCGAACGCCTTGCAGCGCCCATCCGCCGCCAGGCCCCGCTGACGCGAAAACTCGATGAAACCGGAAGGGGTGGACATGACGGCCACAGCGCCGACGAGCGCCATGGTGCATTCCCCGGCACGCAGCGCCTGGACGGCCTGGTGCAGCGCGACGAGGGAGGACGAGCATGCCGTGTCCACCGTCACCGCCGGGCCGTTGAGGCCCAACTGGTAGGCGATACGCCCCGACATGATGCTGAGGGTGCTTCCGGTGAGCATCGTTCCCTCGACGCTTTCCGGTGCCTCCTGCACACGAGGGCCGTATTCCTGCCCCGTACCACCGATGAACACACCGGTTTCACTGCCGCGGAGGGCAGCCGGGTCGATGCCGGCGCGCTCCAGGGTCTCCCAGGCCGTCTCCAGCAGCAGCCGCTGCTGCGGGTCCATCGCCAGTGCCTCACGCGGCGAGATCCCGAAGAAGCCCGCATCGAACTGGGCCGCATCGTGCAGGAAGCCGCCGTGCCGCGTGTAGCTGGTGCCGGGCCGGTCCGGATCCGGGTGGTAGACCGATTCCATGTCCCAGCCGCGATCTGCGGGAAAGGGGGAAACCGCGTCGACACCGTTCGCCACCGTGTCCCACAATTCCTCGGGGGACTGCACACCGCCCGGGAATTTGCACGCCATGGCGACTATCGCAATCGGCTCATGGCTCTTCGACTCCAGATCCTGGATGCGCTGACGAGCACGACGGAGATCAGCAGTCATTCTCCTGAGATACTCTACGACCTTGTCCTGCTGCTGCTCTTCTTGCACGACGTCACTTCCTCGGTGCGCGAAAGTTCAATTCCGGTTTTCTGCAGGATTCGGACCCTAGGAGAGGTCGAATTCCTCATCGATGAGATCGAGCAGCTTGTCGACCGATGCGGTCTCGATATCGCGCTCGGGCTCGGACTCGGAAGGCCGGCCCGCTGCTCCGCGAGCGCCTTCCCGCAACCTCAGGACGATCATTTCCAGACGTTCCGCGATGCCCTCGGCGTCTTCGGCGCTGTTTCCGGAATGCGGCCACAGCACCGTTTCCAGCCTGTCGATCTCCTGCGCCGCCGACACCGGTTCGCCGGACACGGCGGAGCGCGGCAGCTTCTCGGAGAGATGCGCGGCCACCGCACTCGGTGACGGATAGTCGAAGACCAGGGCAGTCGGCAGACGCAGGCCGGTGCGGGCGTTGAGTCGGTTGCGCAGTTCGACCGCGGTGAGCGAGTCGAAGCCGAGTTCCTTGAACGCCCGGTCCGGCCCGACCCCCTGGAGCCCTTCGTAGCCGAGGACTCCGGCCACCTCGCCACGTACCAGATCGACCAGGAACCGGTCCCGCTCCTCTGGCGGCATCGCTACCAGCCGCTCCGGCAACGACGGCCCACCGGCCACGGCTCCGGCAGCCACGCTGCGCCGGACCCCGGTCCGTACGAATCCGCTCAGCAGTGCCGGCACTTCGTCGGCTGCCATCGTCCGCAGCGCGGGTACGTCGATACGGACGGGTGCGAGGAGAGCGTCGCCGAGATCCAGTGAAGCGTCGAAGAGACGCATACCCTCGGCATTGGAGAGCGGCAGTACACCCACCCGGTTCATACGACGCAGATCGACGTCGCCCAAGTGACCGGTCATCGCACTCGCCTCGGCCCAGAATCCCCAGGCCAGCGAGGTCGCGGCCAGGCCGAGCCCCGTCCGGTGGCGTGCCAGGGCATCGAGGAAGGCGTTGGCCGCGGCGTAGTTGCCCTGCCCGGCCGTACCCAGCACTCCGGCAAAGGAGGAGTAGAGGACGAAGGCGGAGAGGTCGAGGTCCCGGGTCAGTTCGTGCAGGTGCCAGGCCGCGTCCACCTTCGGCCGCAGCACCGTATCCACCCGCTCAGGCGTCAGCGAGGCCACCACACCGTCATCCAAGACACCCGCGGTGTGCACCACAGCGGTCAGCGGGTGCTCCCGCGGTATGCCCGCCAGCAGCTGCGCCAGAGCCTCACGGTCGGCGACATCACAAGCCGCCACCGACACCCGCGCACCCAGCCCGGACAACTCGCCCACCAGCTCAGCCGCGCCAGGGGCCTGTTCACCACGGCGGCTGACCAGCAGCAGGTTCCGCACGTCATGCTCGACCACCAGGTGACGTGCGGCGAGTGCGCCCAGACCACCGGTACCACCGGTGATCAGCACTGTGCCCGCCGCATCCCACACCGGCCCAGCCGACTCACCAGGAGCAGACGCACGCGTCAGGCGCGGCACGCGCAACTCGCCTGTCCGGATCGCCACTTGTGGCTCTTCGGCGGCCATCGCCTGCGGCAGGGCCGGTGCGGACTGTTCGTCACCGTCGAGGTCGATGAGGACGAACCGGCCCGGGTTCTCCGTCTGAGCCGTCCGCAACAGCCCCCACACTCCGGCGGACGTGAGATCCACGTCGCCGTTTGCCGGTACCGCGTTCCGGGTGATGATCACCAGCCGGGAGTCGGCGAACCGTTCCTCTGCCAGCCATTGCTGCACCAGCGCCAACGCTTCCAGCGTCACCGCCCGCGCACCAGCCACCACATCCGCATCCGCATCCGGAGCACTCGACGGCACGACGGCGCACACCCACGGCGGCACCGCACCACCCGCCGCTACCGACGCCAGATCCGGGAACGATGCAGCACCGTCCATACGAACGTGCGCGTTTGCGCCCACCATCGCCACCGCGTCAGGTTCAACCGCCCGGCCGGCAGAAGCCGGCGTCGCGACCCAGTCGACCCGGAACAGCGAAGCAGCAGTGTTCGTGGCCGCCTGCCGCAGCGCGTCTTCAGCCACCGGCCTCGACACGATGGCCTTCACACTCACGACCGGTGAGCCGGACGTGTCCGCGGCAGTCAACGCGAACGTGTCCGGGCCGGACGGTGATATATGGACGCGGAGCGCGGTGGCCACGCCGGCGTGCACGGTCACGCCGGACCACGAGAAAGGAAGACTGAGTTCACGATCCGTGTGCACCACGCCGGGGAGCAGCGGATGCGTCGCGGCGTCGAGGAGGGCGGGGTGGAGGATGAACTCCTCGGCCTGGGCGTGCTGGTCCTGGGGAAGTGCGACCTCGGCGAAGATCTCCTCACCACGCCGCCAGACACGACCAAGGCCCTGGAAAGCAGGACCGTAGCCATAGCCGCGCTCAGCCACGCGCTCGTAGAGACCCTCGCTGTCCACCTCAACCGCACCCGCCGGCGGCCATACGGTCAAATCCGCTGCCGCACCCGGCTCGGCGGCAGCAGCCGTGAGCAGGCCCGAGGCATGCAGAACCCACTCGCCATCGATGTGATCCGGGGTCTCCGGGCGGGAATGGACACTCAGCTCACGACCGCCTGCCGCGTCGGGGGCGCCGACGGTGACCTGGACCGTGACCGCACCGTCCGCCGGCAGCACCAGCGGCGCATGGAGCATCAACTCCTCAATACCCGCGCACCCCACCCGGTCGGCGGCAGCAACAGCCAGCTCCACAAACCCTGTCCCCGGCAACAACACCGTTCCCAGCACCGCATGACCCGCCAGCCACGGATGCGAACGCAACGACACCCGACCCGACAACACCAGACCACCGCTGCCCGCCAGCTCCACCACCGCACCCAGCAACGGATGACCCCCACGGCCCAGACCCGCCGCCACCACACCAGCGCTACCGCCATTGCCATTGGCGGAGGCATCCAGCCAGAAACGCTCACGCTGGAACGCATACGTCGGCAAACCCACCACCCGCGCCCCCGACCCCACAAACAACCGATCCCACGCCACCTCCACACCCCGCACAAACACCTGCGCCACCGACACCAACAACTGACCCAAACCACCCTCACCACGCCGCAACGAACCCACCACCACCCCCGACGACACACCCACATCCTCCAGAGTCTCCTGCACCGGAACCGTCAGCACAGGATGCGCACTCGACTCGATGAACACACCGAACCCCTCCGCCGCCAAAACCCGCACCGCATCCTCAAACCGCACCCGCTCCCGCAAATTCCGATACCAATACCCCGCATCCAACGCCACCTCCCCCAGCCAATCCCCCAACAGTGACGAGAACATTGGAATACGTGGCACCCGCGGCTCAATGCCGGCAAGGACCTCCGCCAGCTCCGATTCGATCGCCTCCACATGCGAGGTATGCGACGCGTAATCCACCGGCACCACCCGCACCCGCACCCCCTCGGCCTCCCACACCCGCTGAAGACCCGCCAACGCCTCCACATCACCCGCCACCACCACCGACCCCGGACCATTAACCGCCGCAACCTCCACCCCAGCGGCACCCTCAGCCCCGGCCTCGGCCTCGGCCAGGCGCGTTTCCACCGCCTCCAACGGCAACGACACCGACATCATCCCGCCACGACCCGCCAACGACGACGCAATCGCCCGACTCCGCAACGCCACCACACGCGCACCATCAGCCAACGACAAACCCCCCGCCACACACGCCGCCGCAATCTCCCCCTGCGAATGCCCCACCACCGCATCCGGCTCCACACCCAACGACCGCCACACCGCAGCCAACGACACCATCACCGCCCACGACACCGGCTGCACCACATCCACCCGATCCAACGACGGCGCCCCCACCACACCCCGCACCACATCCAACACCGACCACCCCACCAAACCACCCAACACACCATCACACTCCGCCATCACCCCCGCAAACACCGACGACTCCCCCAACAACCCCGCCGCCATCCCCACCCACTGCGCACCCTGACCCGGAAAAACAAACACCCGCTTACCCACCGAACCCACCACACCCGACACCACACCCACACCCACCCCACCACCAGCCAACACCCCAACACCCGACAACAAACCGTCCCGATCCGACCCCAGCACCACAGCACGATGCTCAAAAACCGACCGCGACGACACCAACGACAACCCCACATCCACCGGATCAAGATCCGCACACGCGCCCGCCAGCCGACCCGCCTGTTCCACGAGCGCACCCGCAGAATGGCCCGAGACCACCCACGGCACCACCGGCAGAACCTGCTCGACCGCTACCTCAGCGGGAGCCTCCACCACCGGCTGTTCGAGGATGACGTGCGCATTGGTACCGCTGACACCGAACGACGACACCCCCGCCCGCCGAGGACGCCCGGCCTCCGGCCACGCCCGCGACTCGGTCAGCAGCTCCACCCCGCCGGCCGACCAGTCCACGTGCGGACTCGGCGCATCCACGTGCAGCGTCTCGGGCAGCACGCCCTCCCGCATCGCCATCACCATCTTGATCACACCCGCCACACCCGCAGCCGCCTGCGTATGACCGATGTTCGACTTCAACGACCCCAGCCACAACGGACGCCCCGCCTCACGCCCCTGGCCATACGTGGCCAACAACGCCTCCGCCTCAATCGGATCACCCAGACGCGTCCCCGTACCGTGCGCCTCCACCGCATCCACATCCACCGCCGACAGACGCGCATTGGCCAACGCCTGCCGGATCACCCGCTGCTGCGACGGACCATTCGGCGCCGTCAAACCATTCGACGCACCATCCTGATTCACCGCCGAACCACGCACCACAGCCAGCACCTGATGCCCGTTCTTCCGCGCATCCGACAACCGCTCCACCAGCAACATGCCCACACCCTCACCCCAGCCGGTGCCATCCGCGGCAGCAGCGAACGCCTTGCAACGCCCATCCACCGCCAAACCCCGCTGACGCGAGAACTCCACGAATGCCCTGGGGGTGGCCATGAGGGTGACTCCGCCGACGAGTGCCATCGAGCACTCGCCGGAGCGCAGGGCCTGAGCTGCCAGGTGCAGCGCCACCAGCGACGACGAACACGCCGTGTCCACCGTCACCGCAGGACCAGTCAGCCCCAACTGGTAGGCAATACGCCCCGAGACGACGCTCGCCGCGTTGCCGGTGACGAGGTATCCCTCGGTGTCTGCCGAGGCCTTGGTGGAGAGGGTGGAGTAGTCCTCGCCGTTACCGCCGACGTAAACGCCCACGTCCTGGCCGCCGAGCGAGGCCGGGTCGATGCCGGCGCGCTCCAGGGTCTCCCAGGCCGTCTCCAGCAACAGCCGCTGCTGCGGGTCCATCGCCAGTGCCTCACGCGGCGAGATCCCGAAGAAGCCCGCATCGAAGTCGGCGATGCTCTCCATGAATCCGCCCTCACGCACGTAGCTCTTGCCCGCGCGTTCCGGGGAGGGGTCGTACAGCCCGTCGATGTCCCAGCCACGGTCCGTCGGGAAGGGCGACATCGCGTCCGTGCCCGTGGCCACCAGCCGCCAGAGGTCCTCGGGGGAGGACACCCCGCCCGGGAAATGGCACGCCATGCCGACGATGGCGACCGGCTCATCGGCTCCGACGGTCGTCGTGGCGGTGACGCGTTCGGCCACCTGGGCGGAGCCGTCGAGTTCCGTGCCGAGGTAGGCGGCGAGCGCCTTGGGCGTCGGGTGGTCGAAGACGAGCGCTGCCGGGAGCGTCAGTCCGCTCGCCGTGGCGAGCTTGTTGCGCAGTTCGACGGCGGTGAGGGAGGTGAAGCCGAGGGTCTGGAACTGGCGGTTGACGTCTATGAGGTCCACGGTCGCGTGGTTGAGGACGGTGGCGACCTGAGTCCGTACGAAATCGAGCAGCGCGCGCTCGCGCTCCTCCCCGGGCAGCCCTGCCAGCCGACGTTCCAGGGCGGAGGCACCGCTCTGCCCCACGCCACCCGTCGTGGCGGTGCGCCGTGTGATACCGCCGGCGATTCCGCGCAGCAGCGGGGCCAGGTCTTCGCCCTGCGCCCGCAGCGCTCGGACATCGAGCCCGGCCGGAACGAGCACGGGGCGCCCGTGCTCCAGAGCCATGTCGAAGAGCGCCATGCCCTCCGTGTCACCCATCGGCGTCACACCGGTACGCACCAGTCTTCGGAGTTCGGTCTCCGACAGTTCACCGGTCATGCCGCCGGACTCGGCCCAGAATCCCCAGGCCAGCGAGGTCGCGGCCAGGCCGAGCCCCGTCCGGTGGCGCGCCAGGGCATCGAGGAAGGCATTGGCCGCGGCGTAGTTGCCCTGCCCGGCCGTACCCAGCACTCCGGCAAAGGAGGAATAGAGGACGAAGGCGGAGAGGTCGAGGTCCCGGGTCAGTTCGTGCAGGTGCCAGGCCGCGTCCACCTTCGGCCGCAGCACCGCATCCACCCGCTCAGGCGTCAGCGAGGCCACCACACCGTCATCCAGGACACCCGCGGTGTGCACCACAGCGGCCAGCGGATGCTCCCGCGGTATGCCCGCCAGCAGCTTCGCCAGAGCCTCACGGTCGGCGACATCACAAGCCGCCACCGACACCCGGGCACCCAGCCCGGACAACTCACCCACCAGCCCAGCCGCGCCAGGGGCCCCTTCACCTCGGCGGCTGACCAGCAGCAGGTTCCGCACGTCATGCTCGACCACCAGGTGACGTGCGGCGAGCGCACCCAGACCACCGGTACCACCCGTGATCAGCACCGTCCCCGCCGCATCCCACACCGGCCCAGCCGGCTCACCAGGAGTAGACGCATGCGTCAGGCGCGGCACCCACACCTCATCGCCGCGCACCGCCACCTGCGGCTCGCCGGCAGCCAACGCCAGCGACAGAGCGTCCACGGACCGTTCATCAGCGTCGAGATCGACCAGGACGAGCCGGTCCGGATTCTCCGCCTGAACGGACCGCAGCAGGCCCCGAACCGCGGCCAGCGGCAGATCGTCCTCTGCCTCGGGGCCGGTCGCCCGGCGCGTGACCACCACCAGGCGTGCGCGGCTGAACCGTTCCTCCGCCAGCCAGTCCTGCGCCAGGGCAAGCGCGCGGTGTGTTGCCGTCCGGGCTGCGTCGGGTGCGTACTCGTCCTCATCCGCTGGTTCGAGAGCGGCAACGACGACAGCCGGGACAGCGGCCCCGTCGTCCATGGCTGCGATCAGGGTGGGGAGGTCACGGTAAGAGGCGGGGAGCGAGAAGGCGGGCCCGTCGCCGAGTACGGCCCAGTCCTCGATGCCTTCGGGCTCACGGTCCACGGTCGCCCGTACCCATTCGACCGCGAACAGCGAATCCGGTCGCCCGGCGCCGGCCGTACGCAAGGCCTCCGGCGAGAGCGGCCGTACGGTCACGGCGTTCGCCGACACGACCAGCGCGCCTGCGTCATCGGCCGCGGTCAGTGCGAAGGTCTCCAGGCCGGTCGGGACGAGCCGCACGCGCAGCGCCGAGGCGGCGCGGGCGTGCACCCTGACATCGGACCAGGACGATGTGAGCCCGGCCGGGCCGGCTCCGGGCGACGTGGCCGACATCAGCGGGTGCAGTGCGGCGTCGAGCAGAGCGGGGTGGAGCACGAACGCTTCGGCACCGGACGCTTCCGCCTCGGCCAACGCCAGCTCGGCGAACAGTTCCTCGCCACGCCGCCAGACCCGCCGTACGCACTGGAAGGCGGGGCCGTAGACGTACCCCTCCGCGGCGACCAGCTCGTAGAGGCCGGTCGCGTCGGTCTCGGTCGCGTCCGCAGGCGGCCATACCGTCAGATCGGTGGCGGGCACACCGCCCGCCCGGCCCAGTCGTCCTGAAGCGTGCAGAGTCCAGGAGCCTTCGGTGCTCCCGTCCTCAGGACGTGAGTAGACGCCCATCTCGCGCCGGCCCTCGCCGTCCGCTGCGCCGACGACCACCTGGACCACGACACCGCCCTGCTCCGGGAGGACGAGCGGGGCTGCCGGCGTCAGCTCTTCCACGTTGCCGCAGCCCAGACGGTCCCCGGCGACGACCGCGAACTCCACGAACGTCGCGTCCGGCACGACCACGGTGCCGAGCACCGAGCAGTCTCCCAGCCAGCCATGTGACTGCAACGACAGGCGGCCGGTCAGCACGAGGCCCTCGCCGCCCGCGAGCTCGACCGCGGCACCGAGCAGCGGATGCCCGGCTGTCACCAGCCCGGCAGCCGTTACATCGCCTGCGTCTGCCGTGCTCTCCAGCCAGTAGCGCTGGTGTTGGAAGGCGTAGGTGGGCAGATCGACACGGCGGGCCCCGGTGCCGGCGAACACAGCCGCCCAGTCAACAGGAACCCCCCGGACATAGGCCTGTGCCAGAGCCGACAAGAACGCCAGCGGCTCCGCACGGTCGGAGCGCAGCAGGGGGACGGCGGTCATGGCGTCCGGGTGCGAGGCACAGGCCGCCAC
>NZ_JBHWHY010000100.1:0-9353 GCF_042732265.1 Streptomyces sp. NPDC059788
CCCCCGTCGCCGTGCACGGTGTCGAGGAGTTGGCCCCCTGCGCACCCCCGCCCCCAGAACGAATCCAACGCGACCCGCGCGACAGCGCAACCCCCCGCGCAAAGCGCGAACAGAAAACCCGCGCACCCAACGCGCATCCCCGTTACATACCCCCACCCCACCCCCCGCAGTCCCGCCCCCAACGGTCCGCCACAACACGCCCCGCAACCAGGCAGATCACGTTCCTTTCTGATCAATATCTGCTCAGGAATCGATACTTGAACGGGCACGAACCCGTAACGGACCAGAAGTAATCGATGATTTGAGCAACTGGGTGTAGCGCTGCCTGTACGAAGCGTTATTCTCCTCAGACGCAAACCGGTACCCACGCGTCCCTACGACGGGTGAACGGTTCCGCACTGCACGTGATGGAAGCTCTGCCTCTGGGAGTCCCGTGTACCCACACGTCGGGGTTGACGCCTCGGGCCTGGCTACGCTGCGTACGACACTCGTCGACCACCTGCGCAGTTTTGTCCCCACCGCGATCGCCGTCCCCGCATTCGCCACAGCCGCCCCCGCCGGCCCCTGCTACGCCCTGGCCGACGGCAGCACCACCACCGTCAGCAAGGCCGGCGGCAGATCCCGCCGCGGCGCGGGCTCGCCCGCCGCCCGGCGCCCCGCCGACAGCGACAGCCGCCGCATGATGGACCTCGTCGAGCGCGCCCAGGCCGGCGAGGCGGAAGCCTTCGGCCGCCTCTACGACCAGTACGCCGACACGGTCTACCGCTACATCTACTACCGGGTGGGCGGCCGGGCCACGGCCGAGGACCTGACCAGCGAGACGTTCCTGCGCGCCCTGCGCCGTATCGGCACCTTCACCTGGCAGGGCCGCGACTTCGGCGCCTGGCTGGTCACGATCGCCCGCAACCTGGTCGCCGACCACTTCAAGTCGTCGCGCTTCCGGCTGGAGGTCACCACCGGTGAGATGCTCGACGCCAACGAGGTCGAACGCAGCCCCGAGGACTCGGTCCTGGAGTCCCTGTCCAACGCGGCGCTGCTGGAGGCGGTCCGCAAGCTCAACCCGCAGCAGCAGGAGTGCGTGACGCTGCGCTTCCTCCAGGGCCTGTCGGTCGCGGAGACCGCGCGCGTCATGGGGAAGAACGAGGGCGCGATCAAGACGCTCCAGTACCGGGCCGTACGGACCCTGGCGCGGCTGCTCCCGGACGACGCCCGCTGACCGCCGTCACGGCGGTCCCGGGCCGCCGTCGGTGCCGTCTGCCGCATCCCGGTCCGCCCTCCCCGTACCCGCTCCCACCTGCGCGTCCGCCTGCCTCGCCGCTCCGGGCCGCCCTTGCGTCCCACCGCCAGGACTAACGCTTGGAGCGCCGCACCGATCGCCTGAATCTCCCGGCCCGATGTTGACGCCCGTGTCACCGCCGTACGCGGTCCCGCGGCCGCTGACACGCCCGGCGGCGGTCACCGCGCCTTCTGACTGCAGGTGATCGTTCGTGACCGTTCGGTCAGATCATCGTGAGTGCGTAACCCAAGTGCCGCGGCGCTCGTTGTGCAAAACGCAGGCTCCCTGCGGTCACGCCATGCCCGCACCCTCTCACTCGATCGAGTGGATGCGAGCAAGGTGTGCAACCTTCCGGCCAGTCTGGATAGTCAAGCCAGTCCGGGGAGTCGAGTGGGATGACGAGAGGAGGTGCCGCCCGTGATCGCGAACGTATCGGTGCACCGGCGGGCTAACGCCTTCGCCCAGGCCCTGGAGGATCAGGTCCTTCCGGGCGCGGCGGCCGAGGACGAGGTCGGCACACCGGCGGAAGCGTGCGGACAAGCAAGGCTGTTGGCGGTCGCCGACACCCTCGGAGAACTCCCCAAGCCGGAGTTGGACCCCGAGGTCAGGACCGTCCACCGGGCCCAGCTCATCGCGGCGATGGAGGCGGCCTTCGCCGAAAGCGGCGCGTCCGACGACACACGGGTGCCGCAGCAGCGCGGGTCCCGCGGCGCGCACCGCGCCGCGAAGTCCCTGGGCCGGCTGCGCCCCAGGTCCCGGCTGTCCAAGGGACTCGCGGCGGGCGGCCTGACGGTGGGCGTCGCGGCGGGCGCCTTCAGCGGCGTCGCCGCCGCCAGCTCCGACGCCCTTCCCGGCGATTCCCTGTACGGGCTCAAGCGCGGCATGGAGGATCTGAAGCTGGGCCTCGCGGACGGCGAGTCCGACCGCGGCCGGCTCTTCCTCGACCAGGCGTCCACGCGCATGTTCGAGGCCCACCGCCTCATGGAGCGCGGCCGGTCCGGCCCCCTCGACCACGAGTCGCTCGGCGAGATCCGCAAGGCGCTGTCCGGCGTCAAGCAGGACGCCGGCGAGGGCCACCGCCTCCTCCACGAGGAGTACGAGCGCGACGGCTCCCTCGGCCCCATCCAGACGCTCAACTCCTTCACCAAGTCGCACCGCGACAGCTGGGACCGGCTGCGCGACCGCCTCCCGGCCCAGCTGACCGACGTACGCGACGAGGTCAGCTCGGTCTTCGACGCCATAGACGAAGAGGTCGGCCCGCTGCGCTCCCTGCTGCCCAGGCACCCGGGCGGCGAGAGCCACCGCGAAAGCGCCCCCGAGGCGCCCGCGCCGGGCGCGGCCCAGGGCCGTACGGAGCACCCGTCGCCGTCCGGGGAGAGCGGCACCTCCTCGTCCGGCAAGGCGGACGACTCCCACGAGCCCCGGCATTCGCCGGCCTCGTCCCCGTCCCACAAGGAAGAGGGCCTGCTCGGCGGCAGCACGGGCGGCCTGCTCGACCCGCCCGCCGACACCAGCACCCCCGCGCCCGACGGCAAGGGCTCGGGCAAGGAGACGCCCCACGAGCCCGACATCACGATCCCGCCCCTGCTGCCCGGCCTGCTGCCGGACATCGGCCTGGACGGCACGAACCCGCTGGGCTGACCCGCCCGCGGCGGACCTCCGTGCGACGCCCCGGCGCCACCCCACGGCGCCGGGGCGTCGCGCGTGCCGCGGACCGTCCCCGGCCCGCGCGGCCTCTCAGCCGTACGCCGTCGGCAGCACACCGGCCACCAGAGGAACACCGGTCGTCAGAAGGCCGCTGGCCAGAAGAAGACCGGCGGTCAGAAGAAGACCGAACGCCGCTGCACCAGCAGCTTGTACAGGGTGTGCTGAATCGTCTCCCGCACCTGGTCCGTCAGGTTGAACATCAGCATCGGATCGTCCGCCGCCTCCGCCGGATAGCCGTCCGTCGGGATCGGCTCCCCGAACTGGATCGTCCACTTCGTCGGCAGCGGCACCAGGCCCAGCGGCCCGAACCACGGGAAGGTCGGCGTCAGCGGGAAGTACGGGAAACCCAGCAGCCGGGCCAGCGTCTTGGCGTCGCCGATCTTCGGGTAGATCTCCTCGGCGCCCACGATCGAGCACGGCACGATCGGCGCCCCGGCCCGCAGCGCGGTGGAGACGAAGCCGCCGCGCCCGAACCGCTGGAGCTTGTAGCGGTCCGCGAAGGGCTTGCCGATGCCCTTGAAGCCCTCCGGCATCACCCCGACGACCTCACCGCGCTCCAGCAGCCGCTGCGCGTCCTCCGCGCAGGCCAGCGTGTGCCCGGCCTTGCGCGCCAGCTCGTTGATCACCGGCAGTACGAAGACCAGATCGGCCGCGAGCAGCCGCAGGTGCCGGTCGGCCGGGTGGTGGTCGTGCACCGCGACCTGGAGCATCAGCCCGTCCAGGGGCAGCGTCCCGGAGTGGTTGGCGACGATCAGCGCGCCGCCGTCGGACGGGATGTTCTCGATCCCTTTGACCTCGACCCGGAAGTACTTCTCGTAGAAGGGCCGCAGCAGCGACATCAGGACCTGGTCGGTCAGCTCCTGGTCGTAGCCGAAGTCGTCGACCTCGTACTCGCCGGTGAGCCGTCTGCGCAGGAACCGCAGGCCCCCGGCGATCCGCTGCTCCAGGGAGGCCCCCGGCGCCTCCTGCGGCGCCCCGGCCGCCCGCTCCTGCCCCCGCGGCTCCGGTACGGGCGCCAGCGGCGTACGGCGGCCTCCGCGGCCCGGCCGTTTGGGCTTTCTGCGCGACCGGGGCTCCTCGCCGAAGGGAATGACCTTGGCGTCCGCCATCGTGGGTGAACTCCTCACTGGGTCGGGCCGCTGCGTGCGGGCAGCACGGCGGCGAGCCGGTCGACGGTACGGGCGAGGACCTCGGGCGGCAGCAGCCCGGGCCCACGACTGCGGGCGAACTCCGCGAAGGACTCCGCCGTCGTGTACTTCGGGTGAAACCCCAGTGTCTCGCGCATCTGGGTCGTCTGGACGACCCGGCCGTGCGTGAGCATCCGGATCTGTTCCGGCGAGAAGTCGGTGATGCCGACCGAGCGCAGCGCGGAACCGGCCCAGGTGACGGTCGGCAGGAAGAGCGGCAGCGTGGGCCGGCCCAGCCGCCGGGAGCACTGGGACAGCAGCAGCGCGCCGTCCCCCGCGATGTTGAACGTGCCGCTGTTGAGCGTGCCGCGGCGCGGTTTGCCGGCGGCCAGGCACAGCGCCTCGATCGCGTCATCCTCGTGGACGAACTGCAACCGCGGGTCGTAGCCCAGGACCGTGGGCAGTACGGGCAGCGAGAAGTACTCGGCGAGCGGCGAGTCGGCGCACGCCCCGAGGATGTTGGCGAAGCGCAGTACGCACACCGCCACGTCCGGCCGGCGCCGGGCGAAGCCCCGGACGTATCCCTCGACCTCGACCGCGTCCTTGGCGAAGCCGCCGCTGGGCAGCGACTTCGGCGGTGTGGTCTCGGTGAAGACGGCGGGGTCGCGCGGCGCGGAGCCGTAGACGCTGGCGCTGGACTTCACCACCAGCCGTTTGACGTGCGGTGCCTTCTGGCACGCGCCGAGCAGCTGCATGGTGCCGATGACATTGGTCTCCTTGACCGTCGCCCGGCTGCCACGGCCGCCGAGCGGCGTGCCGTTGATGTCCATGTGGACCACCGTGTCCACATTGGTCTCGGCCAGCACTTTGGCAATGGCCGGATGCCTGATGTCGGCCTTGAGGAAATCGGCCCCGCCCAAATGGTGCTCGGGCGCTACGGCGTCGACTCCGATCACCCGGCCGACATCGGGGTCGCGCTGAATGCGTCGTACGAACCGGCCCCCCAGCTGCCGTGCGACTCCCGTGACGAGCACGACCTTTCCCAAGATCAGCCCTTCCTTCCCGCCCTTTGTCCCTCGCGTGAGCCGAGCTGTGCGGCCACGCTATCGGGTCGTTGTTGCGCTGTGATGACCGCGGGATGCGCTGAGCTACATTTCAAGCCTTGGCCCCAGCTTTGCCCATGCCGTCGGCCGACTTTTCCGCGCCGCCGAAGCCCCGGGCGCTCCCGCGGTCCACCCATTTCCCGTACTCCGCCAGGGCCGGAACGCCCCACCGCACCGACCGCCCGGTAAGGCCGTCCGGGCATCCGTACGGGCCGATAGGGCCTGCCGGTATCCGTACGGTGGCGGTAACCCGCGCGCGTTCCGGGTGCCGCCTTCCGCCGCGCTCGAAGCCGGCGTCCGAATCCCGTACGGCCGCAGTTCCCGCGCTCATCCGGGCGGCGCCCACCGAGTGCACCGCAAAGCGGCCCCGAAAAAACGCACCGCAGCCCCCCACCGCCTACTGCGGTGGGGGGCTGCGGAATCGCGATCAGCGTTGCTTACTTCTTGTTGCGACGCTGAACACGGGTGCGCTTGAGCAGCTTGCGGTGCTTCTTCTTGGCCATCCGCTTGCGCCGCTTCTTGATAACAGAGCCCACGACTACCCTCGCTCACTTCGTATCACTCGGTGCGGGGCGTCCGAGCCCACACTACCTACATCGGGCCAGCCTACCCGCCGTCGAGCCTACGGCGTAATCCGAGGGTCACCTTGAGCCCCTCAGGCCGATTCCACCCCCACATAGGACTCACGGAGGTAGTCGTGCACCGCTTGCTCCGGGACCCGGAACGACCTCCCCACTCGGATCGCGGGCAGATGACCGCTGTGCACCAAGCGGTACACGGTCATCTTCGACACTCGCATCACCGTGGCGACTTCCGCCACGGTCAGGAACACGACCTCATTGAGAGGCCTTTGGTCTGCAGCCATGACACACCTGAACCTTCCGCACATGACGGGCACCGGCTTCCCCTCCGGTGACTCCCCGTCGCTGTGCGCTCACTCCCCAGGTTAGGGGCGGGTGATGCGAGTGGGGAAGAGGAGCAGCGATCGGCCGCCTACTGTGACAGACACGCTCGATTGAGTACATAGCGAGTAAGCGGTCGGTAGTAATCAGACCGCACAGCGTCATCAAGCGGAACTACGGCGGACACCCGCCCCTCCGCCTGCCCGACGAACAGCGCGGGATCGTCCGCATCCGCCAGTCCGATGGCCTCAAAGCCCAGCTGACCTGCTCCGCAGACCCATCCGTGGTCACCGATCACCAGCTCGGGAAGCGGTCCCCCGGCGTCTGCGGCGGCGTCGAGGGCGGTACGAACCGGGAGGGGGGAGTGGGTGTGCACGCCCGGCTCACCGGCGGTGCGCCGCACGCCCGGTTCGCGCATCAGCGCGACTCCCCGTACGTAGTCAAGGTTGTACGTGCGTACCCCGAATCGGGTCGCTATGTCGACACAGTGGCCATACGCCGGGGTGAGAAGGGGGCATCCCGCCGCCGACAACGCGTCTGCCAAGCCGCCGTAGAAGCCCAGCAGCCGGTGCGGGTGACCCGTTCCGATCAGTACCGGAGCGTGCCGGGCGGCCGCCGCGCCGAGCCGGTCGGCGAACGCATCGAGCCCCACGAGCGTACAGCCAGGATCGATCACATCTGGGCCGGAAGTATGCCCGGGATCGGCCGAAACTCCACACTGCTCAGCCATCACCTGAAGCACTTCACTCACAGACCAGTCATTCTCGGGCTCAAGACCGATCAGCACGCGTGGGTCGCCGGCCGCGAAGAGCCGGTAGCGCGTCAGGCTCTTCTCCCTGGAGGTCGCGATCGTCCCCGCGAGCCGCGCCCTGACCACATACGCTTTCAACGCCTCGGCGTCCGCCGCCGCGCCCGCGCCCGTACCAGTGCCCCACACGGGGCCCATGCTGGCGCCTCGGCACCCGTCGCATTCCCGAATCCCCCAGAAGTCACACGAAAGCACGCAGCAGGGCCCCTCGGAAACGGTGCTGAATCCTTACGGCAGCAGCCCGTGCGCGGGGAAGACCGCCCGCCGCGTCGCCAGCACCGCCTGGTCCAGGCGGTCGGCCGGGTCGTACCCGTCGCCGATGAAGTCCCGCCAGCCCGTACCGCGCCCGTCCGTCATCCGGTACGGCCCATCCTGCCGCGTCCGCCGGAAGACCTCGTGCCGCCACTCCTCCGGCACCAGGGACGTGGGCTCGATCGGACGGCCCGCCGCGATCGCCACCAGGTGGGTCCAGGTGCGCGGTACGACATCCACCACCGCGTAACCGCCGCCGCCCAGCGCGACCCACCGGCCGCCGGCGCTCTCGTGCGCCAGGTCGTGGCAGGCCGCCGCCACCGCCCGCTGCGCGTCCAGGCTCACCGCCAGGTGCGCGAGCGGGTCCTCGAAGTGGGTGTCCGCCCCGTGCTGCGTGACCAGGACATCGGGCCCGAAAGCGGCCAGCAGGTCCGGCACCACCGCGTGGAAGGCCCGCAGCCACCCCTCGTCCCCGGTACCGGCCGGCAGCGCCACGTTCACCGCGCTGCCCTCGGCCCCCTGGCCGCCGGTCTCCTCGGGCCAGCCGGTCTGCGGGAAGAGCGTCCGGGGGTGCTCGTGCAGGGAGATCGTCAGGACCCGCGGATCGTCCCAGAACGCGGCCTGGACGCCGTCGCCGTGGTGCACGTCCACATCCACGTACGCGACGCGCTCGGCCCCCAGCTCCAGCAGCCGCGCGACGGCGAGCGCGGCGTCGTTGTAGATGCAGAAACCGGCGGCGCCGCCCGGCATCGCATGGTGGAGGCCGCCCGCGAAGTTCACCGCGTGCAGCGCCTCGCCGCGCCAGACGGCTTCCGCGGCGCCCACCGACTGGCCCGCGATCAGCGCCGATGCCTCGTGCATCCCCGCGAACGCCGGATCGTCCTCGGTGCCGATCCCGTAAGCGGCGTCGGCGGCCTTTGGGTCGGCCGAAGCCTTCCGTACGGCGTCGATGTAGTCCTCACGGTGCACGAGCCGCAGCGTGGAGATCCCCGCGGCCTTGGCGGCCACCACTTCCACCGCGTCAGGCCCCCGGTCGAGTCCGTACGCCTCCACCAACCGCATGGTCAGCGCGAGCCGGACCGGGTCCATCGGATGGCCGGGCCCGAAGTCGTAGCCCGTTACTGCCTCGTCCCACATCAGCTGTGCGCGGCCGCTCATGCCCGTCACCGTATCGGGCGGGCCGTACGGCGCAGAGCGGGGCTTACGACTGGGCAGTGGGGCCACCGGGGCGAGCAGGGGGAGATGGGGCTGGAGAGCGGGCTTACGGGGCTTGTGGGGCTTACGAGGTCAGGGGATCACGCGAGGAGGGCGGGCAGTTCTTCCATGCGGGCGAAGAGGCCGGCGGCCCCGGTCAGCTTCTCGGCCGAGGTCATGGCGGTGAAGCCGTACACGTCCATACCGGCGGCGACCGCGGCCTGGACGCCGAGCGGACTGTCCTCGATCACCGCGCAGCGCTCGGGCGCCACCCCCATCTCACGGGCCGCGTGCAGGAAGAGGTCGGGGGCCGGCTTGCCCTTGCCGACGTCCTGCGAGCTGAAGATCCACTCCTCTTCGAACCACTCGTCGAGGCCCGTCCTGCGGTGCCCGACGCGAATCCGCTCATGGCTGCCCGAGGAGGCCACGCAGTACGGGGTCCCGTCGGCGGTCAGCTTTCCCAGCACCTCGTCCACGCCGGCGACCGGCTCCAGCTCCCGCTCGAAGGCTTCGAAGACGCGCGCGTGCAGGGTGGTCTCGAAGTCCTCGGGGAGGAGCTGCCCGGTCCGTTCCTTTACGAGGTCGTGCACACGGTGCACCGCGGCGCCCATGTAGTCGCGCAGGGATTCCTCGTACGAGGTGGGGTGGCCGAGTTCGGTGAGGTAGGCGGAAAGGATGGTGTTGGAAATCGGCTCGCTGTCGACGAGCACACCGTCGTTGTCGAAGATGATGAGGTCATAACGCATCCTTCGAGCGTAAACGCCATAAGTGGACGGGTCGAAAGATGCGCGGGGCCCGGACCATGAGCTTTTCCGCATTCGCCTTTTGTGAGCTTTCCCGTGCGCCATTCCGTGCGGGAACGCAAAAAAGCTCCGGTTCCCGAACCATGAGGTTCGGGAACCGGAGCTGAAAAATTGTTCGGCGGCGTCCTACTCTCCCACAGGGTCCCCCCTGCAGTACCATCGGCGCTGAAAGGCTTAGCTT
>NZ_JBHWHY010000101.1:0-8984 GCF_042732265.1 Streptomyces sp. NPDC059788
CGGGCGCTTCCCTTCGGTCTTGCGTTTCCGACTCTATCAGATCCTCGCGGTCCTGATTTCCGCCGGTGCGTTTCGGCCTTTCGGCTTCTGCGCGGTTCCAACCTTACCAGATCCGTTCGGCGTTTCCGCTTTCCGTATCCGGCCCCTGCTGGAACGGGGCGGCCGTCCGGCTTTCGCTTTCCGGCCTTTTCCGACGTTATCAGATCCGATTTTCAGTCCGTTGCCGGACCGAATCCTTTTCCGATTCCCCGTCGGTGGGGAATTTGCCTTTCGGCGTGATCACTACTTTAGTCGAATTCCCCGGCAGCTCATAATCGGGCTGCGGCGTCTGATTTCGGCAAGCGAAAGGAGACCCCGCCGGGGGTGATCGTTCGTAGGTAGTGGGTTCGCGTCGCTCGACGGCCTGCGCAGACAGCGCTGCCCGTTTCAAGCGGCTCGGGCCACGTTAGGCGGTCCGAGGGGCAGAGTCAAGCAGCCCTGCTCCGGCGCTTGCGCGGCACGTGGGCGCGGTACGGGCTGACGGTGTGGTCGCCGTCGATCCAGAAGCGCCACGGGTGCACGGCGCCCTCGCCGCTGATGCCCGTACGTGGCCCGTTGCGCACCGTTCCGGCGTCCGCCGGGTGGCCCTGCAGGACGGTGAGCGGGTGGTCCGGGTCGGTGGAGCAGAGGTCCGTACCGTCCAGGGCGCGGTCGATGTCGAGGGCGGTGGCGAGCCGGGCCGGGCCCTTGGCCAGTTCCCGCGCGTTGCGCGCCTTGGGGCGGCGTTCGGACGCCTGCTGGGTGCCGGTGAGCACTTCGCCGGCCCGCAGCAGGACACCGCTGGCGGTGCCCTCCTTGTTGCAGACCAGGTTGAGGCTGAACCACATGCCGTAAATGAAGTACACGTAAGCGTGGCCGGGCGGACCGAACATCGAGGCGTTGCGTGCGGTGCGCCCCCGGTAGGCGTGCGAGCCCGGGTCCGACGACCCGTTGTAGGCCTCGACCTCGGTGATGCGCAGTTCCATCGGCCCCTGCGCGGTACGGCGTACGAGGGTACGGCCGAGCAGATCGGGCGCGACGTCCAGGACGGGACGGTCGAAGAAGTCCCGGGTGAGCGGCCTGCGATCCGGTGCGACGATCATGCGGATCAAGGGTAGCGGAGAGCGGCGTGCAGCACCGGTCGGGCGACTGGCCACCGGGGTCTTCCGTTGGGAAGGTGTCGCACACGCGACCCGCCCCCGCGGAACCGGCTGTGGCCGTCCGGCGTGGGTAGGGAACGGACCGGCCGCGATCACGGCGCGTCACACGAGGTACAGGCGTCTGCCTGGGGAGGAACGAGCATGGGGTTCAAGAAGCTGCTGGCCAGCTTGGGGGCCGGAGGCGCATCGGTGGAGACGGTGCTCTTCGAGGAGAACGTCGTGCCGGGCGGAGTCGTACAGGGCGAGGTCCGTATCCAGGGCGGTTCGGTCGCCCAGCAGATCGAGAAGCTGTCGGTGGGCCTCCAGGCGCGGGTGGAGGTGGAAGGCGGCGAGCAGGAGTACAAGCGGGACGTCGAGTTCACCAAGGTGCAGCTCGGCGGGGCCTTCGAGGTTCAGGCCGGCGCGGTGCACACGGTGCCGTTCGGGCTGGAGATCCCGTGGGAGACGCCGGTGACGACGTTCCTCGGGCAGCAGCTGCACGGGATGCACGTCGGGGTGACGACGGAACTGGCGATCGCCCGCGCGGTGGACTCCGGTGACCTCGATCCCGTCAATGTGCATCCGCTGCCCGCGCAGCAGGCCCTGCTGGACGCCTTCGGCCGGCTCGGGTTCCGGTTCAAGAGCGCGGACCTGGAGCAGGGGCACATCCGGGGCACCCGGCAGCGGCTGCCGTTCTACCAGGAGATCGAGTTCCACGCGCCGCAGCAGTACCGCGGTCTCAACCAGGTCGAGCTGTCCTTCGTGGCGGACGACCGGGAGATGGACGTGGTGCTGGAGATGGACAAGAAGCCGGGGCTCTTCAGCGAGGGCAGCGACACCTACCGCTCGTTCGTGGTGCCGCTGGACGGCTATCAGGGGACCGACTGGGCGGCGTACCTCAACCAGTGGCTGGCCGAGGTCGGTGGCAGGCGGAACTGGCTTTAGCCTGGCCGGACAGGTGTCCATTCGCGATTCAGGAGGTGCCCAGGTGTCCGAGCTCAAGCGCCGGCCGCTCCCGCACGATTTCCATCCGCCGGTGGCCGGGTTCACCGTGGTGAGCGACGAGGTGACCGACGGCGGCACGCTGCCGTCGGCGCAGGTGCAGGCCGAGGGCAACACCTCGCCGCACCTGCGGTGGGAGGGCGCGCCGGAGGGGACCCGTAGTTACGCGGTCACCTGCTACGACCCGGACGCGCCGACCGGCAGCGGCTTTTGGCACTGGTCGGTCTTCGACATCCCCGCTTCGGTCACCGAGCTGCCCGCGGGTGTCGGCAGCGGTGACATGAAGGGGCTGCCGCAAGGCGCCGTCCACGTACGCAACGACGCGGGGTCGCGGGACTTCACGGGTGCGGCGCCGCCGCCCGGTGACGGGCCGCACCGCTACGTCTTCACCGTGTACGCGGTGGACCAGGAGAAGCTGGGCGCGGACGCGGACGCGACGCCGGCCGTGGTCGGCTTCAACCTGCGGTTCCACGCGATCGGGCGGGCCCAGCTGATCGGCGAGTACGAGGTGCCGGCCGGGAGCTGAGCGCGGGGCCGGTGTCCGTACCGCGGCCGTGTCCGGCCGGGTGCGGATGCCGGCCCTAATTCCGTTGCGCCCCGGCGCTTGTGCTCGCACAGTGGTGCATGGCTGGCAAACGGCTCGCGGTACGGCCGTCGGGCAGCCGGCACCGCAGCGGCGGAGGCGGCGGGGCGCAGGTGTGTCGCCGGCCGCCTGCCGGAGTCCGCTCTCGTGTCGGACGGCCGCGCCGGCTGCCATACGCTCCGGGGTCCCGGCGAACGCACGGGGGTGGGGCCCCGGAGCGTGCCGCCCCTCCGCGCCGCCGTGCGCTTGCCCGCGCCCCCTCGCGCGCACCCGTACCTTCACCTCCCCGCCATCTCCCATCTCCCTTGTGGCGTGCGGAAATTGCGTTGTCCAGGGGATCACTGGACCTGCACAGTGGAGCCACTTCGCCGAGCGGCGAACGGGGACCGGGAGGTGGACGGGATGCGCGAGACACTGGTGCTCAACGCGAGCTTCGAGCCGCTGGCGACGGTGTCGCTGCGGCGCGCGGTGGTGCTGGTCATGCAGGACAAGGCCGTGGTCGAACAGGCGCATCCGGGACTGCGTATCCGGGCCGCCGCGGTGGAGGTGCCGGTGCCCCAGGTGATCCGGCTCAGCAGGTACGTACGGGTGCCGTTCCGAAGACGGGCGGCGTGGTCGCGGCGGGGCGTGCTGGTGCGTGACCGGCACCGGTGCGCGTACTGCGGCCGGCGGGCGACGACCGTGGACCACGTGCTGCCGCGTTCGCGCGGCGGCGGGGACAACTGGCTGAACACGGTCGCGTCCTGCGCCGAGGACAATCACCGCAAGGCGGACCGGACGCCGGAGCAGGCGGGGATGCGGCTGCTGACCCGGCCGTTCGAGCCGACGCCCGCGGACGCGCTGGTGGCGGCGCTGGCCGGTTCCGTGCGGGAGGAGCTGCCGGAGTGGCTGGGGCTGCCCGCGTAGCGCGCGTACGGGTCACTTCAGCAGCAGTTGGGTGATCGCCGCGATGCCGACCGCGACGATCACCCCGCGCAGTACGGCCGGCGGCAGGCGGCGGCCGACCTTGGCGCCGAGCAGGCCGCCGAGGGCCGAGCCGACGGCGATGAGGACGACGGCGAGCCAGTCGAAGCGCGCGACGAAGAGGAAGAACAGTGCGGCGACGGCGTTGACGAGCAGGGTCAGGACGTTCTTGACGGCGTTGACGCGCTGGAGGCCGTCGCTCAGCAGCAGGCCCATCAGGGAGAGGTAGATGACGCCCTGGGCGGCGCCGAAGTAGCCGCCGTAGATGCTCGCGAGGAACAGGCCGGTCAGCAGCAGGGCACCACCGTCCGTACGGGCGGTGGTGCCGTTGCGTTCGCGGCGGGCGCGCAGCGCGGCGGCGAGCCGGGGCTGCACGACGACGAGGACGAGCGCCACGGCGATCAGGACGGGCACGATCGCGTCGAAGGCGTCGGAGGGCAGCGCCAGGAGCAGGGCGGCGCCGATCAGGCCGCCGGCCAGGGCCACGGCGGCGAAGCGCAGTATGCGGCGGCCCTGGCCGGCCAGTTCGCGGCGGTAGCCGATGGCGCCGCTGAGCGAACCGGGCACCAGGCCGAGGGAGTTGGAGACGTTGGCGGTGACCGGCGGCAGGCCGGTGGCCAGCAGCACCGGGAAGGTGATCAGGGTGCCGGAGCCGACGACGACGTTGATCGCACCGGCGGCGCCGCCCGCTCCGAGGACGGCGAGCGCTTCCCAGAAGGTCATACGGGCTCCCTCGTGCATGATCGGTGCGGTCCGGCCCGATCATGCACCAGGGCCCGTCCCCGGGGACAGCGCTTTCGTGCGCGCTGTCGGGGACGGGCCCTGGAAGGGACCGTGTCGGTCGATGGGACGGGCCCTGGGAGAGACCCCGTGTCAGTCGATGGTCGGCTGTTCGCGGTGGGGTGCGGACTTGGTCATGCCGGGGCCGCCTGCCGGGGCGCCGCCGCCCGCCGGGTTGAAGCTGTTGATGGCGCCGCCGAGGCCCTTGAGCGCGTCGCCGATCTCGCTGGGCACGATCCAGAGCTTGTTGGCGTCGCCCTCGGCGATCTTCGGCAGCATCTGGAGGTACTGGTAGGACAGCAGCTTCTGGTCCGGGTCGCCGGCGTGGATGGACTCGAAGACCACCCGGATCGCCTGGGCCTCGCCCTCGGCGCGCAGCGCGGCGGCCTTGGCCTCACCCTCGGCGCGCAGGATCGAGGACTGCTTCTCACCTTCGGCGGTGAGGATCTGGGACTGCCTCACACCCTCGGCCTGGAGGATCGCGGCGCGCTTGTCACGGTCGGCGCGCATCTGCTTCTCCATCGAGTCCTGGATGGAGGTGGGCGGCTCGATCGCCTTGAGCTCGACGCGGTTGACGCGGATGCCCCACTTGCCGGTGGCCTCGTCGAGGACGCCGCGGAGCGCCGCGTTGATCTCCTCGCGGGAGGTCAGGGTCCGCTCCAGGTCCATGCCGCCGATGATGTTGCGCAGGGTCGTGACGGTCAGCTGCTCGATGGCCTGGATGTAGCTGGCGACCTCGTACGTCGCGGCGCGCGCGTCGGTGACCTGGTAGTAGATGACGGTGTCGATGTTCACGACCAGGTTGTCCTGGGTGATCACCGGCTGCGGCGGGAACGGCACGACCTGTTCGCGCAGGTCGATGCGGTTGCGGATGGAGTCGATGAACGGCACGACGATGTTCAGGCCCGCGTTGAGGGTGCGGGTGTAGCGGCCGAAGCGCTCGACGATGGCGGCGCTGGCCTGCGGGATGACCTGGATCGTTTTGATGAGTGCGATGAACACGAGCACCACCAGGATGATCAGGACGATGATGATCGGTTCCACTGCGGCTCCCGGTACCCCTCGGTTACTGGCTGTGGCGGCCTGGGCCGACCCTGTCTTGATCGAGTCTTTCAGAGCGACGGGCCGGCGCGCTGGCGGTTCGCCTCATCCGTGCGCTCGTACGACGACTGGCTTGAACGCTCACATGACGACCGCGGTGGCGCCTTCGATCTCCACCACGTCCACCTTCTGGCCCGGCTCGTAGACCTGGTCCGCGTCCAGCGCGCGGGCGGACCAGATCTCGCCGCCCAGCTTGACCCGGCCGCCGGCCGCGTCGACCCGCTCCAGGACCGTGGCGGAGCGGCCTTTGAGGGCGTCGATCCCGGAGGCCAGTTGTGGGCGTTGATTGCGGTGGCGGTTGGCGATGGGGCGTACCACCGCGATGAGCGCGACCGAGACGGCGGCGAAGACGATGAACTGCATGACCGTGCCCCCGCCGAGTCCGGCGGTGACGGCACCGGCGACGGCGCCGACCGCGAGCATCCCGAATTCGGGCATCGCGGTCACGACGAGCGGAATGCCCAGTCCTACGGCGGCGACGAGCCACCACACCCATGGATCCACGCCTTCATGGTAGATCCGCCGGACGGCCCGGGACAGGGGCCGTCCGGTCACGAAGTGCGGCGGTGTCAGGAAAGCGGCAGGCCCTGGGCGGTCCAGCGGTCGCCGTGCCGCTCGACGACGAGCGGCAGGCCGAAGCAGTGGGAGAGGTTGCTGGAGGTCAGCTCCAGGTCGAGCGGTCCGGCGGCGAGGACCTTGCCCTGGCGGATCATCAGGACGTGGGTGAAGCCCGGGGGGATCTCCTCGACGTGGTGCGTGACCATGATCATGGAGGGGGCGTACGGGTCGCGGGCGAGCCGGCCGAGGCGGCGTACGAGGTCCTCGCGGCCGCCGAGGTCGAGGCCGGCCGCGGGCTCGTCGAGCAGGAGCAGCTCGGGGTCGGTCATCATCGCGCGGGCGATCAGGGTGCGCTTGCGCTCGCCCTCGGAGAGCGTGCCGAACTTCCGGTCCAGGTAGGCGTTCATGCCCAGGCGGTCGAGGAAGGCGCGGGCGCGCTGCTCGTCGATGTCCTCGTACTGCTCGCGCCAGCCGGCGGTCATGCCGTACGCGGCGGTCAGCACGGTCTGCAGGACGGTCTGGCTGCGCGGCAGCTTGTCGGCGAGGGCGATGCCGGCCACGCCGATGCGCGGGCGCAGGTCGAAGACGTCGACCTTGCCGAGCTGCTCGCCGAGGATGGAGGCGGTCCCGTTGCTCGGGAAGACGTAGCTGGAGGCGACGTTGAGCAGGGTGGTCTTGCCGGCGCCGTTGGGGCCGAGGATCACCCAGCGCTCGCCCTCCTTGACCGACCAGGAGATCTGGTCCACCAGAGCCCGTCCTTCGCGGACCACGGATACGTCCACCAGCTCCAGCACATCGCTCATGAGCGCGTTGTCTCCCATTGCATATCGGTCGTCTCGTGCGCCTGTGGGCGCATCCCCCCTGCAAACCTACGCCACTCGATGTCAGTGCCTGTCCTTAGGCTGGGGACATGCTCGATGAACCTCGTTCGGGACGCCTGGCCGCGTGGGGAAATGCCCTGTTGGCCGGGCTTGTCTCACCTGATGAAGCCGCGCAGCGGATCGCCGACGACGACGCGGTGCACCGCGTGCGCGGCCTGCCCGGGGAGCCGGGCCCGGTCGGGCTGACGCTCGCGCTGGGGCGGCTGCGGGCGCTGGGGGCGACGGGCCTGCGGGTGGCGCTGCCGGTGCCGGGGCATCCGCTGGGGCTGAGCGGCCCCCCGGAGTTCAACGCGCGGGCGATGGAGGCCGAGGAGGCGGTGCTGGCGTCCGGGGCGGCGCTCGGGCTCGTCCCCGAGGTGTGGGAGTCGGGCCCCGAGGGCGCCGCGCTCGCGCGCGAGGACGTGCATGTCGAGGTGGTCTGGCACTGCCTGCCCATACGGGACGCGCCTCCGGCGGACGTGCCCTCGCTCGGCGAGGCGGAGCGGGAGCTGGCGGAGGCGCTGCGCGAGGCGACCGAGGTGCTCTCCAGGCTGGACGTGGCCGGTTCCGGGCCGGTCGCGCAGGCCGCGCTGGAGGCGTATCGCGCGCGGGCCGAGGCGGGGCGGCAGGTGCTGGCGCCCGGCTATCCGCCGCGGGCGGTGCGGGTGCTGGAGCTGGCGCAGCGGGTCGGCGCGCTGATCGGCATCGCGCGGGGCGCGGGCGGGGAGGGCCAGGAGCACGGCGGGGCGGTGAGCGCGTCCGAGATGGCGGCGCGGGCCGAGGCGCTGCGCCCGGTGGAGCGTACGGCCCGGCGGGCGCAGGTGGCGGCGTACAACGCGTATGTGGAGGAGGCGGAGCGGCGCCGGGGGTGAGCCGGCGGCGGGGGTGAGCCGATGGCGGGCCGGGCCCGGCCCGGCCGTCAGGTCCGGGCCGCCTCCGTTCGGGGGCGGGGCCGGGGTGTCCCCGTGCGCGGCAGGGACCGGCTCCGTACGGGGGGCCAGGACAGGGGCGGGGGCCGGAACAGGGGCCGGGGCGGGGCCGAGCCCGTATGCGCACGCGGCGGCAGCTGTCTCCGTACGGGGAAGGCCCCGCCGAATACGGGGAAGGCCCCGCCGACCGGGGGTGTGGTCGGGCGGGGCCTTCGGGTGGACGCGGGTGGTGACGCGGTCCGGGATGCCGTGGCTCAGTGGTTCACGGCGACGTTGTGGTGTGCCGGGTTCAGGACGCCCACGACGCTGACGGTGTTGCCGGAGATGTTCACGGGCACGTCCACAGGGACCTGTACGAGGTTGCCCGACAGGACGCCGGGGGACTTGGTGGCCGCGCCGTTGGCGTGCGCGTGCCCGGTCGCGGCGGCGGAGCCCGCGGCGGCGCCGGCGGCCAGGCCGGCGGTGGCGAGGACGAGGGCGGCCTTCTTGGCGGTGTTCATGGAAGTGTTCCTCACGTGTCGGCGCGGGGCCGTGGGGTGATGGTCGGGTGCTCGGCGGGACCGGCCCGTTCGGGGGTGGGTGGCCGGGCCGGTCCGTCGTGCGGAGGCGGTCAGGAGTTGTGGCTGCGGTTCCCGAAGGCCGGGTTCAGGACGCCGATGACCGAGACGGTGTTGCCGGTGACGTTGACCGGGACGTGCACCGGGACCTGGAGCAGGTTGCCCGAGAGGACGCCGGGTGAGTTCACGGCGTGGCCCTGCGCGATGCCCTGGGCGGAGGCGATACCGGCACCGGCGACGGCGAGCCCGCCCGTGGCGATCGTGACGGCCACGGCCCTCTTGATGTTCTTCACTTCTCTGACCTCTCCTAACGACGGCCGCGGTCGACTTCCGCGGCACGCTATGGAGAACGCCCCGGCGCCGGACGGGTTGCGCCACACGGGTGACGTCCACCCGACGGTATGAATCTCGGATGGGATGACGGCGGACCGGCCCGTGCCCTGATAGTCGGATCACCACCGGCGACCGGCCCGCCCCGGCCCCCGGCCCAGGTC
>NZ_JBHWHY010000102.1:0-8845 GCF_042732265.1 Streptomyces sp. NPDC059788
CCCCCATCAACTGGACCACCCTCCTCGAAGAACCCGCCCACCACTCCCGGCACATCGACCTCCCCACCTACGCCTTCCAACACGAGCGCTACTGGCCGAAGACGTCCGAGGCGCTCGTACCGTCCGAGGTGACCCCGGGCGCGGGTGGCACCGCCGAGGCCCGCTTCTGGGCCGCGGTCGAGGAGGGCGACCTTCGGGAGATCGCCGATGCGCTGGCGGTCGACGAGCGGCGTCCGTTCCACGAGGTGCTGCCCGCCCTGGCGACGTGGCGGCGGCGCCAGCAGGACGACGCGGCGATCGCGGACTGGCGGTACCGCGTCTCGTGGGTCGCGGTCCCGGAGCCGGGAACGGCGGTGCTGTCCGGCACGTGGCTGCTCGTCGCCCCGACCGGTCACGCGGAAGCCGACGCGGACGGGCACATGAAGTCGGCCGAACACGTGAAGTTGGCTGGGCACACGGTGTCGATGGGGGCCACGGAGTCGATCGGGGCCGCGGAATCGGCCCCCTCCGCTCCCCATGGCACGGACGCGCACCTCCTCCGAGCCGCCCTGACCGATCGCGGCGCCGACACCCTCCTCATCGAGGCCGCCCCGGAAGAGACCCACCGCGCCTCACTCGCCGCACGCATCGCCCAGGCCCTGCCGGAGGACGCGCGGATAGCCGGTGTCGTGTCGCTGCTCGCGCTGGACGAGGCACCGCTGGCGGACGCCCCCTCGGTGAGCCGGGGCCTGGCGGGCACGCTGGGGCTCGTCCAGGCGCTCGGCGACGCGGGCGTCACCGCCCCGCTGTGGGCCGTCACGCGAGGGGCCGTGGCCACCGGGGCCGCCGAGGCGCCGACCAGCCCCGTACAGGCGCAGGTCTGGGGCCTGGGCCGGGTGGCCGGCCTCGAACACCCGGACCGTTGGGGCGGTGTGATCGACCTGCCGCAGGCCTGGGACGACCGCACGGCCGCTCGTTTCTGCGCGCTGCTGGCCGGGAGCGGCGAGGAGGACCAGCTCGCGCTGCGCCCGTCCGGGATCATGGCCCGCCGACTGGCGCGGATGGCCGTCCACTCGGCCGACCGGCGCGAGGGGTGGACACCGCGCGGCACCGCGCTGGTCACCGGCGGTACGGGCGCGATCGGCGGGCGCGTCGGCCGGTGGCTGGCCGGGCGTGGCGCCGAGCGCGTCGTACTGACCAGCCGGTCCGGCCCGGCAGCGGCGGGAGTCGCGGCTCTGGCCGCCGACCTGGCCGCGGCCGGCTCCGCGGTGGAGGTGCTGTCCTGCGACATCGCGCACCGCGCCGAAGCCGCGCACCTCGTCGGCCGGATCGCCGCGGACGGCCCGCCGCTGACCGCGGTGGTCCACGCGGCGGGCGTGGGACAGGGCGGCCCGCTGGCGGACACCACCGTGCCGGAGCTGGTCGCGGCGGCGGAGGCCAAGACCGCCGGTGCGCTCTGGCTGGACGAGCTGACCGCGGACCTCGACCTCGACGCGTTCGTGCTGTTCTCCTCGGTCTCCGCGACGTGGGGCAGCCGGCTGCAGCCGGGCTACGCGGCCGGCAACGCGTTCCTGGACGCGCTGGCGGAGCACCGGCGGGCCCGCGGGCTGGCGGCGACGTCGGTGGCCTGGGGGCTGTGGGGCGGCGGCGGTATGGGCGCCGGGGAGGCCGGTACGCAGTTGCAGCGGTACGGGCTGCGGGTGATGGACCCGGACCGGGCGATCCAGGCGCTGGCGCAGGCCGTCGACGGCGGCGCGGCGACGGTGACGGTCGCGGCCGTCGACTGGGAGCGGTTCGTACCGACCTTCACCCTGCGCCGCCCCAGCCCGCTGATCGCCGCGCTGCCCGAAGTGCGGGCGCTCCTCGCCCGTACCGAAGCGGGCGGCGAAGCATCCGCACCGGAGTCGCAGGGCCGGTCGGAGCAGTGGGAGCAGCGGCTGACGGGCAGGTCCCGCGCCGAACAGGAACGGCTGCTGACCGACCTGGTGCGCGCCGAGGCCGCCGCCGTACTGGGCCATTCCTCCGCCGGCGCGGTGCAGCCGGAGCGGGCCTTCAGGGACCTGGGTTTCGATTCGCTGACCGCCGTCGAACTCCGTAACCGGCTCGGCACCGCCACCGGCGCGAAACTGCCCGCCACCCTCGTGTTCGACTATCCGACCTCGGCCGTTCTCGCCGGGTACCTGCGCACGGAAATCCTCCAGGACGGTACGGCGAACACGGCACCCGCCTTCGCCGAACTCGACCGGCTCGAAACCGCGCTCTCGGAAATACCGGACGACAGCGACGCACGCGCGGACATCACTCTTCGCCTGCAAACCATGCTGTCGAAATGGCTGGAAAGCCGGGCCGCCGACGATGACGACGGGCCGGCCGTTTCCAGCCGCCTGGAGGCGGCGTCGGCCGACGAGGTCCTCAGCTTCATCAACGAGGAGCTGGGCCTGTCTTGATTCATCGTTCACTTCTTGATTCGCGTCCTGGACCAGGTCCTGATCCGCGTCCTGATTCATGCTTCGCCAACTCGTCGCGTTCCGGCAAGGGGAGGGTCTCCAATGGCAGATGATCAGCAGCTTCTGAGCTACCTGAAGAAGGTGGCGGCTGATCTGTACGAGACCCGTGAACGCCTGCGTCAGGTGGAGTCGGGCGAACAGGAGCCCCTGGCCGTCGTGGGCATGGGCTGCCGGTTTCCCGGCGGCGCCAACAGCCCGGAACAGCTGTGGGAACTCCTGGCCGCGGGCACGGACGCGATAGCGGAATTCCCGCAGGACCGCGGCTGGGACGCTTTCGAGGAGTCCTACGAGGCGAGCCTCGGCGGGACCGGGGTGCCGTATGCGCGCCTGGGCGGATTCGTCTACGACGCGGCGGACTTCGACGCGGGCTTCTTCGGCATCAGTCCGCGTGAGGCGCTGGCGATGGACCCGCAGCAGCGGATGCTGCTGGAGGTCTCCTGGGAGGCCCTGGAGCGGGCGGGCATCGACCCGGCGTCGCTGCGCGGTTCCCCGACCGGGGTGTTCGTGGGCGCGTCGGCATCCGGGTACGGAGTCGGTACGAGCCTGAAGGCACAGCTGGACGCGCACCTCGCGACGGGCACCGCGGTCAGCGTGCTGTCGGGCCGGGTGTCGTACACGCTCGGCCTGGAGGGCCCGGCGGTGACGGTGGACACGGCGTGCTCGTCCTCGCTGGTGGCACTGCACCAGGCGTGCCAGGCGCTGCGCGCCGGTGAGTGCACGATGGCCCTGGCCGGCGGCGTGGCGATACTGGGCATCCCGGATGCGTTCATGGAGTTCTCCCGGCAGGGAGGACTGTCCGCGGACGGCCGGTGCAAGGCGTTCTCGGCGGACGCGGACGGCATCGGCTGGGGCGAGGGCGCCGGCATCGTCGTACTGGAACGCCTGTCGGACGCGCGGCGCAACGGGCACGAGATCCTGGCGGTGATCCGGGGCAGCGCCGTCAACCAGGACGGCGCCAGCAACGGCCTGTCCGCCCCGAACGGCCCGTCCCAGCAGCGCGTCATCCGCGCCGCACTGGCCAACGCCCGTCTGACGGCGGGCGAGGTGGACGCCGTGGAAGCACACGGCACCGGTACGACCCTGGGCGACCCGATCGAGGCCCAGGCGCTGCTGGCGACGTACGGCCAGGAGCGGCCCGAGGACCGGCCGGTGTGGCTGGGTTCCCTCAAGTCGAACATCGGCCATCCGCAGACAGCGGCGGGTGTGGCGGGCGTGATGAAGATGGTGCTGGCGCTGCGCCACGGCGTCCTGCCGCGCACCCTGCACGCCGACGAGCCGTCGCCGCACGTGGACTGGTCGGCGGGCGCGGTACGCCTGCTGGCGGAGGCGCGGCCGTGGCCGGCGGGCGACCGCCCGCGCCGGGCCGGCGTTTCGGCGTTCGGTATCAGCGGCACCAATGTGCACCTCATCGTCGAGGAGGCTCCTGCCGCGGATGAGGACGGCAGGGCTGTTGCTGACGGCGATGGCAATGGGCAGGACGTCGGTGTCGGCACTGACAGCGGGCGTACGGGCGAGGCGGTTGTCGAGCCCGGAGCACTGGCGTGGCTGGTGTCGGGCCGGTCGGCGGAGGGACTGGCGGCGCAGGCGGGGCGGTTGCGGGAGTTCGCGCTGAGCCGTACGGAGCTGGGTGCGGCGGATGTGGCGTGGTCGTTGGTGACCTCTCGTGCCACGTTCGAGCACCGGGCCGTGGTGACGGGCGCGGACCGTGAGGGCCTGGTGGCCGGGCTGGCCGCGGTGGCCACGGGGCAGCCCGCTGCGGGCGTGGTGTCCGGTACGGCTGCGGCTGGTGGCGGCGGGGCCGGGACCGGGCCGACGGTGTTCGTCTTCCCGGGGCAGGGGAGTCAGTGGCTGGGGATGGGGCGCGAACTGCGCCAGTCATCACCGGTGTTCGCGGCGCGGCTGGCGGAGTGCGGCGAGGCGCTGTCCCCGTACGTGGACTGGTCGCTGGACGAGGTGTTGGCGGGTGCGCCGGGCGCGCCCGCGCTGGAGACCGCGGACGTGGTGCAGCCCGCGCTGTGGGCGGTGATGGTCTCGCTGGCCGCCGTATGGCAGGCGGCGGGCGTGCAGCCGGACGCCGTGGTCGGCCACTCGCAGGGCGAGATCGCCGCGGCGTGCGTCGCCGGTGCGCTGTCGCTGGAGGACGGCGCCCGCGTCGTGGCCCTGCGCTCCCGCGCCCTGACCGCGCTCGCCGGTCGCGGCGGCATGCTGTCGGTGGCCGAGCCGGCCGCTCGGGTACGGGACCGGCTCGCCGCGTGGGGCGAGCGCGCGTCCGTGGCGGCGGTCAACGGCCCGTCCGCCACGGTCGTCTCCGGCACCCCCGAGGCGCTGGAGGAACTGGCCGCGGCGTGCGAGGCGGACGGCGTCCGCGCCCGCATGATCCCGGTGGATTACGCCTCCCACAGCGCCCAGGTGGACGCCCTGGAGCAGGAGATCCTCGACGCTCTGGCGGGCATCGCGCCCAGCGAGGCCGCGATTCCCATGATCTCCTCCATGAGCGGGGAGATGCTCGCCGGCCCGGAGCTGGACCCGTCCTACTGGTACGCCAGCCTGCGCGCGCCCGTGGAGTTCGACCGGGCCGTCCGTCTCCTGGCCGAGGACGGGCACCGGGCGTTCATCGAGGTGTCCCCGCATCCGGTACTGACCGCGGCGATCACCGACACCGTCGAGGACGTCACACAGGCCGCAGGACAGGACGAGGCCGGCAGGCCTTCCCCGATCGCGCTCGGCACGCTGCGACGTGACGACGGCGGCGCGGACCGCCTCCTCGCCTCGCTGGCCGAGGCGCACGTGCACGGCATCGGCGTGGACTGGACGGCGCTGCTGGAGCCCGCACAGCGCGTCGACCTGCCCACGTACACCTTCCAGCGTCGGCGCTTCTGGCCACAGCCCGCGGCGCCGCACGCCCCCGCCACGGACGCGGACGGCGGCACGGGGACGGCCGCGGAGGCCGAGTTCTGGGCCGCGGTGGACGGCGGCAGCCTGCGGGAACTGGCCGAGACGCTGGCGATCGACGAGCAGCGCCCCTTCAGCGAGGCGCTGCCCGCGCTGGCGTCGTGGCGGCGCCGGGAGCGCGACGACTCGGCGGTGACGGACTGGCGGTACCGCGTCTCGTGGTCTCCGGTGACCGGTCCCCGGGCGGGGAGTTTGCCGGGGGCCTGGCTGCTCGTGATCCCGGCCGGGAATGCGGACGCGTCATTGGCGGACGGGTGCCTGCGGGCGCTGGCCGACCATGGCGCCGAGGTGGTCGTGGTCGAGGTCGGTCCGGGCGAGGTGGACCGCGCGACGCTGGCTGCGCGTGTGACCGAGAGCCTCTCCGAAGGCGCGCAGGTGTCGGGTGTGGTGTCGCTGCTGGCGTTGGACGAGGCGACGTCGGCCGATGCGCCGATGGTGAGCCGGGGCTTGGCCGGCACGCTGGGTCTGGTGCAGGCGCTGGGCGACGCGGGTCTCGCGGCGCCGCTGTGGGTGTTGACGCAGGGCGCGGTCGCGACCGGCTCGGGCGAGGCGCTGACCAGCCCCGTGCAGGCGCAGGTCTGGGGCCTGGGCCGGGTCGTCGGTCTCGAACACCCCGACCGCTGGGGCGGCCTGATCGATCTGCCGCCGGCCTGGGACGACCGGATCGCCGGCCTCTTCTGCGCGGCGCTCGCCGACGGTTCGGAGGACCAGGTCGCGCTGCGCCCGGCAGGCGTCATGGCCCGCCGCCTCGTACGGGCCGCGCCGCGCGGGAGCCGGCGCGAGGCCTGGGTGCCGCGCGGGACGGCGCTGGTCACGGGCGGTACGGGCGCGGTCGGTGTGCACGTCGGGACGTGGCTCGCCGAGCGGGGCGCGGAACGCGTCGTACTGACCAGCCGGTCCGGCCCGGCCGCCGCGGGCGTCGCGGCGCTGACCGCCGAACTGGCGGCATCCGGGGCCCACGTGGACGTGGTGTCGTGCGACATCGCCCAACGGCCCGAAGTGGCCGCACTCCTGGACCGTATCGCCGCGGACGGGCCGCCGCTGCGCGCGGTGCTGCACGCCGCCAACGCCGTCGACCTCGCACGGCTGGAGCACACCGATGTGGCGGGACTGGAACTCGCGTTGGGTGCGAAGGCGGCCGGTGCGGTGTGGCTGGACGAGCTGACGGCCGGCCTCGATCTGGACGCGTTCGTGCTGTTCTCGTCGATCGCGGCGACGTGGGGCAGCAATGAGCATGGTGCGTACGCGGCGGGCAACGCTTTCCTGGACGCGCTGGCGGAGGAGCGCCGGGCGCGTGGTCTGGTGGCCTCGTCGGTGGCGTGGGGTGTGTGGGACACACGTGATTGGGACGCCGTGAACGCGGTGGTGGAGCACGGGCCGGGCAGTGTGACGCCGGCGCGGCTGCTGCGGCAGGGCATGAACTTCCTGGAGCCGGGGCGGGCGCTGGCCGCGCTGGGTCAGGTGGTGGCGGACGGTGAAACGTTCCTGGCCGTGGCGGACGTGGACTGGGCGCGGTTCGCGCCGGTGTTCTGCGCGGCGCGGCCCCGGCCGTTGCTGGACCGGATCGCGGAGGCGCGGCCCGAGTCGGAGACGGTGTCGTCAGCCGAAGCGGCGGCAGCAGGAGGCGCGGGGGCGGCCGGGGAGTTGGCCCAGCGGCTCTCGGCGCTGCCCTCGGCGGAGCGTGAGCGGCTGGTCACCGATGTGGTGCGGACGCACGCGGCCGCGGTGCTCGGGCACGGGACGCCGGACGAGGTCCCGGCCGGCCGGGCTTTCCGCGAGCTGGGCTTCGACTCGCTGACCGCGGTGGAACTGCGCGGACGCCTGAACGCCGCGACCGGGCTGCAACTGCCCTCGACGGTGGTGTTCGACTACCCGTCCCCGGCCGTGATGGCCCGGCAGATCATCAGCGAGGTGCTGGGAGACGCGGCGACGGACGCGAACTCCTCCGCGAACCCCGCGGCTTCGGTACCGGCGTCGACGGGCGACCTGGCCGAGCCGATCGCGATTGTGGGTATGGGCTGCCGGTATCCGGGTGGTGTGGATGGTCCGGAGCGGTTGTGGGAGTTGCTGTCCGCTGGTGGGGATGCGATTTCCGGTTTTCCGACGGACCGTGGCTGGGATGTGGAGGGTCTGTTCGACCCGGACCCCGACAACCCGGGGACGTCGTATGTCCAGGAGGGTGGCTTCCTTCAGGGGGCGGCGGATTTCGATCCGCGGTTCTTCGGGATCAGTCCGCGTGAGGCGCTGGCGATGGACCCGCAGCAGCGGCTGCTGCTGGAGATCTCGTGGGAGGCGATCGAGCGGGCCGGCATCGACCCGGAGTCCCTGCGCGGCTCCCTGACCGGCGTCTTCGCCGGCGCCGCGGCGTCCGGGTACGGACAGAACGGCTCCGGGGCGCAGGACTCGGAAACGCACATGGCCACCGCGAACGTGACCAGCGTGATCTCCGGCCGGGTGTCGTACGCGCTGGGCCTGGAGGGCCCGGCGGTGACGGTGGACACCGCGTGCTCGTCCTCGCTGGTGGCGCTGCATCTGGCATGCCAGTCCCTGCGGGCGGGCGAGAGCACCATGGCGCTGGCCGGCGGCGTGACCGTCATCACCGACCCGACCGAGTTCGTGGGCTTCTCACGGCAGCGGGCACTGGCCGCGGACGGCCGGTGCAAGGCCTTCTCGGACGAGGCCGACGGCATGGGCCTGGCCGAGGGCGCGGGTGTTCTGGTGGTGGAGCGGCTGTCGGACGCGCGGCGCAATGGGCATGAGGTGCTGGCGGTGATCCGGGGCAGCGCGGTGAACCAGGACGGTGCGTCGAACGGCCTGACGGCGCCGAACGGCCCGTCCCAGCAGCGGGTGATCCGGGCTGCGTTGGCGAATGCGCAGTTGTCGGCGGGTGACGTCGATGTGGTGGAGGCGCACGGGACCGGCACCAAGCTGGGTGACCCGATCGAGGCGCAGGCGTTGCTCGCCACGTACGGGCAGGACCGGCCGGAGGGCCGGGAAGTGTGGCTGGGGTCGGTGAAGTCGAACATCGGTCATACGCAGACGGCCGCGGGTGTCGCCGGTGTGATGAAGATGGTCTTGGCGTTGCGTCATGGCGTGTTGCCGCGGACGTTGCATGCGGAGGTTCCGTCGTCGCATGTGGATTGGTCGGCGGGTGCGGTGCGGTTGTTGGGTGAGTCGGTGCCGTGGGTGGCGGGTGAGCGGTTGCGGCGTGCAGGTGTGTCGGCGTTCGGGATC
This sequence comes from Streptomyces sp. NPDC059788, assembly GCF_042732265.1. Taxonomy (NCBI): domain Bacteria; kingdom Bacillati; phylum Actinomycetota; class Actinomycetes; order Kitasatosporales; family Streptomycetaceae; genus Streptomyces; species Streptomyces sp. NPDC059788. The sequence continues at coordinate 8,673 of NZ_JBHWHY010000102.1, forward strand.
AGTGGGACCAATGCGCATGTGGTGTTGGAGGAGGCTCCTTCGGAGGTTGGGGAGTTGGCTGCTGGTGGTGGTGGTGGCCGGTCGGTGTTGTCGGGTGTGGGGGTGGTGCCGTGGTTGGTGTCGGGGCGTGATGGTGCGGGGTTGGTGGGGCAGGCGGGGCGGTTGAGGGAGTC
>NZ_JBHWHY010000103.1:0-7831 GCF_042732265.1 Streptomyces sp. NPDC059788
GCCTGTGCTGTCTTGTGGAGGACGACCCTAGGGTTGATCCCAGGGGGCGCATCACGGGGGCACACTCGCACCCCAGGCCACGCCCGTACCGGAACCCCGGCGCGCCCGCGGCCGGCCCGCGCGCGCCGGGGCCGCCCGGCCGGCGATCGCGCCGCCGCCGCGTGCCCGGGAGCCCGTGCCGCGCCCGCACGTCCGCGGGCGCCCGGTCACTCCGGCGCGCCGGGCACCGCCCGGTCCCAGTCCTCGGGCAGCCCCGGCACCTCCCACGCCGGGTCGGGCCGCCAGTCCTCCCAGCCCTCGCCGAACGGCACCCCCCACGCGCCGATGTGCGCGACCGCCGCGCGGCCCGCCGCCCGTACGTCCGCCGCCAGCGCGGGCGGCATCAGCCCGTCCCGCTGCGCCTGCGCGAACTCGTCCTCGTCCCGCCACTCCCAACGGCGGTCCGGATACACGCAGATGTCCAGGAAGTGGTCCTGGGAGTCGATGCCGCCCGCCCAACGGCGACGCGGCTCCTCCAGGTTGACGTACCAGTTCTTGAAGTGCCAGCCGGGCTCCCAGAACAGCCACACCGACCAGGGGTCGTGCGGCCGGGCCAGCTTCAGCACCCCGGTGCCGAACCACTGGTCGCGGGTGGTGCGGCGCGGCCTGGTGTAGCGGGTGGCGAGCGGCTCGCGGTGGACGGGCGTCCCGTCGGCCAGCACCGGCTTGACGCAGGGTGTGCCGGGGGCCATCCACACCGCGAGCAGCTCGTCGGTGTCCTGGACGACGGTCATCGGGCGGCAGATGTGGATGCCGTCGCCGGCGTTGTCGCGGTAGCGCCACAGGATCTGGTCCCCGGGCGCCCAGCGCCCCGGTTCGTCCTCGGCGGCCCGCGTGCCCTCCGCCCCGGCGGCGCCCTTCCTCGTCTCCACCATGTCCGCTGTCATGAGCAGATCTTAGAGGGGCGCCGGTGTCCGTGCTGTGACGAGTGACGCACGATCCGTTACGGATGTGTCATGCGCAGTACGTCGAGCGCCTCGTCCAACTGCTCCTCGGTCAGCAGGCCCTGGTCGACGTATCCGGAATCGATGACCACCTCGCGGATCGTCCGGCGCTCGGCCAGCGACTTCTTGGCGACCTTGGCGGCCTCCTCGTACCCGATGTACTTGTTGAGCGGGGTGACGACGGAGGGCGACGACTCGGCGTACTCCCGGGCGCGTTCGACATTGGCGGTGATCCCGTCGACCGTACGGTCGGCCAGCAGCCGGGAGACGTTGGCCAGCAGCCGTACGGACTCCAGCACGTTCTTCGCGATGACCGGCAGCATCACGTTCAGCTCGAAGTTGCCCGCGGCGCCCGCCGCGGCCACCGTCGCGTCGTTGCCGGTGACCTGCGCGGCCACCATCAGCACCGCCTCCGGGATCACCGGGTTGACCTTGCCCGGCATGATGGACGAACCGGGCTGGAGGTCGGGCAGATTGATCTCGGCGAGGCCGGTGCGCGGCCCGGAGGACATCCACCGCAGATCGTTGGCGATCTTCGTCAGGCCGACGCCGATGGTGCGCAGCTGCCCGCTGGTCTCCACGACCGCGTCCCGCGCGCCCTGCGCCTCGAAGTGGTTGCGCGCCTCGGTCAGCGGCAGCCCCGTCGTCCGCGCCACCTCGGCGATCACCGCGGCGGGGAAGCCGGGCGGGGTGTTGATGCCGGTGCCCACGGCCGTACCGCCCAGCGGCAGTTCGGCCAGCCGCGGCAGCGCCGACCGCAGCCGCTCGACGCCGTAGCGCACCTGCGCCGCGAAGCCGCCGAACTCCTGGCCCAGCGTGACGGGCGTGGCGTCCATCAGATGCGTCCGCCCCGCCTTCACCACCTCGGCGAACTCGGCCTCCTTGCGCTCCAGCGCGCCCGCCAGCTGCTCCAGCGCGGGGATCAGGTCGTGGGTGACGGCCGCGGTCGCCGCGATGTGGATCGAGGAGGGGAAGACGTCGTTGGAGGACTGGGAGGCGTTGACGTGGTCGTTGGGGTGCACGTCGCGGCCCAGCCGCTCGGTGGCGAGGGTCGCCAGCACCTCGTTGGTGTTCATGTTCGACGACGTGCCGGAGCCGGTCTGGAACACGTCGACGGGGAAGTGCTCGTCCCACTTGCCGTCCGCGACCTCGGCCGCGGCCTCCTGGATCGCCGCGGCGACGTCCTCCTCCAGCACGCCCAGCCCGGCGTTGGCCTTGGCCGCCGCGGCCTTGATACGGGCCAGCGCCTCGATGTGCGCGCGCTCCAGCCGCTGCCCGGAGACCGGGAAGTTCTCCACGGCGCGCTGCGTCTGCGCCCGCCACTTCGCGCGGGCGGGGACCTGCACCTCGCCCATCGAGTCGTGCTCGGTCCGGTACTCGCCGTGGTCGCCGCTCAGGCCGTTGTCGCTCATACCTGTGTCAGTGCCCGGGAACCATGATTCTGTTCCCGGGCACCGGCAGGTTTCGTCCGTCAGGCGGTACGCGCGAAGCGGAGCACCCGGCGAAACCGTACGGCCGTCAGGCGGTCCGTACCGGAATGCTGGTGAAGGTCGGAGCGGGCGCCGGGTCCTGGAAGAAGTCGTTGCCCTTGTCGTCCACGACGATGAACGCCGGGAAGTCCTCGACCTCGATCCGCCAGACCGCCTCCATGCCCAGCTCCTCGTATTCGAGGACCTCGACCTTCTTGATGCAGTCCTGCGCCAGGCGGGCCGCCGGGCCGCCGATCGAGCCGAGGTAGAAGCCGCCGTGCGCGGCGCACGCGTCGGTGACCTGCTTGGACCGGTTGCCCTTGGCCAGCATGACCTTCGAGCCGCCCGCCGCCTGGAACTGCTCGACGTAGGCGTCCATCCGGCCGGCCGTGGTCGGGCCGAAGGAGCCGGACGCGTAGCCCTCGGGCGTCTTCGCCGGGCCCGCGTAGTACACCGGGTGGTTCTTCAGGTACTCCGGCATCTCCTCGCCCGCGTCCAGCCGCTCCTTGATCTTCGCGTGCGCGATGTCGCGGGCGACGACCAGCGTGCCGGTGAGCGAGAGCCGGGTCTTGACCGGGTGCCTGGTCAGCTCGGCCAGGATGTCGTCCATCGGGTGGTTCAGGTCGATGCGTACGGCGTCGAGGTCCGGGCCCGCGCCCTCGGTCAGCTCCGCCTCGGTCGTCTCCGGCAGGAAGCGCGCCGGGTCCTTCTCCAGCTGCTCCAGGAAGACGCCCTCGGCGGTGATCTTCGCCACGGCCTGGCGGTCCGCGGAGCAGGACACCGCGATGGCGACCGGGCAGGACGCGCCGTGCCGGGGCAGGCGCACCACGCGCACGTCGTGGCAGAAGTACTTGCCGCCGAACTGCGCGCCGATGCCGATCTTCTGCGTCAGCTCGAAGACCTTCTCCTCCAGCTCCTTGTCCCGGAAGCCGTGGCCGGTGGGGGAGCCCTCGGCGGGCAGCTCGTCCAGGTAGTGCGCGGAGGCGTACTTGGCGGTCTTCATCGCGTACTCGGCGCTGGTGCCGCCGACGACGATCGCCAGGTGGTACGGCGGGCAGGCGGCCGTGCCCAGCGAGCGGATCTTCTCCTCCAGGAACTTCATCATGCTCGCCTCGTTGAGCACGGCCTTCGTCTCCTGGTAGAGGAAGGACTTGTTGGCGCTGCCGCCGCCCTTGGCCATGAACAGGAACTTGTACGCGTCCCCGTCGTTCGCGTACAGCTCGATCTGGGCCGGCAGGTTGGAGCCGGTGTTCTTCTCGTCCCACATGGTCAGCGGGGCCATCTGCGAGTAGCGCAGGTTCAGCTCGGTGTACGCGTCGTAGATGCCGCGGGAGAGCGCTTCCTCGTCACGGCCCTGGGTCAGTACGTTCTGGCCGCGCTTGCCCATGACGATCGCCGTGCCGGTGTCCTGGCACATCGGCAGCACGCCCGCCGCCGCGATGTTCGCGTTCTTCAGCAGGTCCAGCGCCACGAAGCGGTCGTTGGCGGACGCCTCGGGGTCGTCCAGGATGCGGCGCAGCTGGGCGAGGTGGGCCGGGCGCAGATAGTGCGAGATGTCGTGCATCGCCTCGGCGGCCAGCTTGCGCAGCGCCTCCGGCTCGACCTTGAGGAACGTGCGCCCGTCGGCCTCGAAGGTGCTCACGCCCTCGGAAGTGACCAGGCGGTACGGAGTGTTGTCCTCGCCTACGGGGAGCAGGTCGGTATAGGCGAATGCCGGGCGGGCTGGGCGGGAGACGGGGGGCATCAGGGGGCCATTCCTCACTCGACGGTGGATTTCGGCTGACATCTGCGGCAGCGCCTGAACAGCGTAGAACCCTCGCCCGCGGTTACCGTTGTGAGGTAAGGCTCACCCGCGATGCGGGAGGAGGGCGTGCGTCCCCTAGTCGCGATCTATCGCGTTTCGGTACGCTGCCTCCCGTGGACGAATCGTCGCTCGCCAAACGAGCCCAGCAGCCGGTGAACCTGACCAAACCCGTGGCGGAGGCCGAGCTCCGGGCGTCCGACGCCGACCGGGACCGGATCGCGGAGATCCTGCGCGAGGCGCTGGCGGTGGGGCGGCTGGACGCGGAGGAGCACTCCGAGCGCATCGACGCGGTCTACCGCGCCAAGACGATGGGTGAACTGGAGCCGCTGATACGGGACCTGCCCGCGGAGGGCGGCGCCCCCGGGCCCCGGCCCGCGCCCGCCGCCTACGGGGAGCCGGGCGGCGTGCTGCCGGACCAGAACATGGTCGCGATCTTCAGCGCCTCGACCCGCAAGGGCCGCTGGCGGGTGCCCGGCCGGATCAACGCCGTCGCGATCTTCGGCAGCGTGGAGATCGACCTGACCGAGGGGATCTTCCAGCAGCAGCAGGTCCGGATCAACTGCACCTCGATCTTCGGCAGCGTGGAGATCCGGGTGCCGGAGAACGTCACGCTGCGCAGCAGCGGTTCCGGCGTGCTCGGCGCCTTCGAGGTCGAGACGAACGAGTCGCTGGAGGGCGACGCCCCCATCGTCCACGTCAACGGCTACGCGGTGCTCGGCAGCGTCGAGGCCAAGGCCAAGCGCGGCAAGTGGCTCCGCGATCTGCGCGACGGCCTGCGCGACGCCCGGCGTTCGTGGCACGAGCAGCGGCGCGACGACCGGCGGGCGCTGCACGAACAGCGCCGCGACGAGCGGCGCGAGCGCCACGGGCGGCTGCACGACGGCCGGCGGGACTGAGGAGGACGGCGGGACCGGCGGCCACGGGCCGGCGGCCGGGCGGGGAGGGGGCCGGACGGCGCGGGTGGCCGGACGGCGACCCTCCGGTCCGCTCCGGCCCCGGATACGTACTGCTCGGGGACCGTTCGCAACCGTGTGCATAAGCACGCGTACAGCGGGTAGGGCTGGTGCATCGTCTCTCGTACGGCTGCGGGGTGCGAAAAGTCGTGCGCAGCGAGACGGGCAAGGGTGACTCTTTCGCCGAAGCCGTCGTCAGGAGTAGACCGTGCTGCTACCGCATCAGCCTCTGCAGGACACCGCAGTTGTTCCGCCCCAGCGGGTTCCCTCCCGTGAAGAGGCCGGTCCCTGGCACGCGGAGGCGGTGTGCCGCCGTGACGAGGCGGGACTGTTCTTCGCACCGTCCAAGGAGCCGACCGCCGCGCGCCTGGCGCGGGAGGAGGCCGCCAAGCGGGTCTGTGCCCGCTGCCCGGTGATGATCGAATGCCGGGAGCACGCTCTGATGCAGCCGGAGCCCTACGGAGTGTGGGGCGGGCTGACCGCCGCCGAACGCCGGGTCGTACTGGCCCGCCGCCGGCGCCGGGAAACCGAGCTGCAACGCTCGGCCCGCATGCAGGCCGCCGGTTGAGCGGCCGGTGCGTCCGGCACGCGTGACGGGCCGGGACCCCGCCGGGAAAGACGGCGGAGTCCCGGCCCGATCGCTTGGCTCGCGGGTACCGCTGTGCCCGCGTGGCCCCGGCCCGGCCGCGGGACCGTTGTGCTCGCGGGGGCGGCGGGGGGCGCTGTGCGCGCCGCCTAGCTGGGGCGTTCGAAGTCGACCGAGCTGTACGCGCGCAGCTTGGAGAGCCGGTGCTCGGAGTCGACCCGGCGGATCGTGCCCGACTTGGAGCGCATGACCAGCGACGAGGTGGTCGCGGTCTCGGCGCGGTAGCGCACCCCGCGCAGCAGGTCGCCGTCGGTGATACCGGTGGCGACGAAGAAGACGTTGTCGCCGCGGACCAGGTCGTCGGTCTGCAGCACCTTGTCCAGATCGTGCCCGGCGTCGATCGCGCGCTGCCGCTCCTCGTCGTCCTTGGGCCACAACTTGGCCTGAAGGGTGCCGCCCAGGCACTTCAGGGCGCACGCCGCGATGATGCCCTCCGGCGTACCGCCGATGCCCAGCAGCAGGTCCACGCCGGTGCCCTCGCGGGCCGCCATGATGGCGCCGGCCACATCGCCGTCGGAGATGAACTTGATCCGGGCGCCCGCCTCCCGGACCTCCTTGACCAGGCCCTCGTGGCGCGGCCGGTCCAGGATGACGACGGTGACGTCCTCGACGGCGGACTTCTTGGCCTTGGCGATCCGGCGGATGTTCACGCCGACCGGCGCGGTGATGTCGACGAAGTCGGCGGCCTCCGGGCCGGTGGCCAGCTTGTCCATGTAGAACACCGCGGACGGGTCGAACATGGCGCCGCGCTCGGCGACGGCCATCACGGAGACGGCGTTGGCCATGCCCTTGGCGGTCAGCGTCGTGCCGTCGACCGGGTCCACGGCCACGTCGCACTCCGCGCCGGTCCCGTCACCGACCCGCTCGCCGTTGTAGAGCATCGGGGCGTTGTCCTTCTCGCCCTCCCCGATGACCACGACGCCGTTCATGGAGACGGTGTGGATCAAGGCGCGCATGGCCTTGACGGCGGCGCCGTCGGCGCCGTTCTTGTCGCCGCGGCCGACCCAGCGGCCCGAGGCCATGGCTCCGGCCTCGGTCACCCGGACGAGTTCCAGTGCGAGGTTGCGGTCGGGAGCCTCGGGGCTGACCTCTAGTTGGGACGGCAGATGATGCTCGGTCATCGAGCGCACCTTTCTGTACGGCGACGGCCGGAATGGTGAGGGTGGCTATGACTTTATCGTCAGGTCGCCAAAATGAGCATCGGGGCCTACGCATGAGCGGCGGCAACGCGCCGCGCGGGCGTGTTCCCGTACCGCGGGGCCCGGCCGCCGTACGGCGGGGGGCGTGTCTTCACGGCGCCGGGCATGGGGGACCATAGAGACGTGGCAGGTATGCGAGGCAAGCAGACGGTTCGGGACATGATCCTGTCGATGGCGGTGATCGGCGCCCTCGTCGCGGGCATCTATGTCTTCATCCCGCACAACGACAGCCGGTCCGCCGAGGTGGGCGCGGTCAAGACGGTCGACTACCGCGTGGAGCTCGCGACCGCCCGGCGCGCCGCGCCGTACCCGGTCGCCGCGCCCCAGGGCCTGCCCGAGGGCTGGCGTGCCACCTCCGTCACGTACAAGGCGAGCAAGGACGGCAAGGGCGGCGCCTGGCACCTGGGCTTCCTCGATCCGGAGCAGGAGTACGCGGCGCTGGAGCAGAGCGACGCGCCCGCGCGGAAGTTCATCCAGAGCGTCACGCTGGGCGCCGAGAAGGCCGCGGGCAAGCAGGCCGTCGGCGGCGTGAAGTGGGACCGCTACAAGGGCGAGAAGTACCGCGCGCTGGTGCGCGAGGAGGACGGCGTCACGACCGTACTCACCGGCACCGCGCCGTACGGCCGCCTCGCGGAGCTGGCGGCGTCCTTGGAGACGAAGAAGGAGTAGCGCGGGCGGGGCCCGGGGCCGAGCCTGGGCCCGGTCCTGTACGTACGGCTCTGTTCGAGTTCTACGGCCGTATACGTACGGCGAGGCCGCCGCACCCGGGATGGGTGC
>NZ_JBHWHY010000104.1:0-7459 GCF_042732265.1 Streptomyces sp. NPDC059788
TTATAAGATACAGCCTTAGGCGCCGGACCGGCAGCGCGGGCGAGGTCGTACAGGTACATGCGCTCGGTGTCATCCAGCCGCAGTGCCTGGGCGAGGGCGTCCAGCACGCTGTCGGAGACACCCCGCAGGTTGCCGCGCTCCAGGCGCGTGTAGTACTCGACGCTCACCCCGGCCAGCGTGGCGACCTCTCCCCTGCGCAGTCCCGGCACCCGCCGCTGACCGTAGGTCGGCAGGCCCGCCTGCTCGGGAGTGATCTTGTCGCGTCGGGAGCGGAGGAAAGCGCTGACTGCGTCCCGGTTGTCCATGACGACAGCGTAGGCGGGCCACGCGAGCGGTGGGGGTCCCTGCCAGTACCCCTCGCAGCAGAGACTCCCCGGTCACGGCCGTCTGCCGTTGCATGGTGCGTGCCCCGATCCTCCGGGGCCCGACCGGTGCGAGGGCGCATGTGCCCCGGGCCGGCCGACCTTTCCAGTACCGGAAACAAACCTGAAGGGCACGCGAGATGAGCAACCAGATGAAGACGGTGACGGAGAGCCCCGCGGAGGTCGTGCGAGGGCTGTATGACGCGCTGAGCAAGGGCGACGTGCCGGGTGTCCTGGCCAGGCTCGACCCTGAGGTGATCGTCGACGAGCCGACCCAGCTCCCCTACGGCGGCGTGCACCAGGGCCGCGAGGTGTTCGTGCAGTCGATCCTGGGCGCGATGATGGGCTACGCCAACGTCGCCATCACTGATGCCGAGGTGTTCGAAGGCCCGGCCGGCGTCATCGGAACGCTCACCGGAACGCTCACGGCCCACACCACCGGTGAGGAATTCCCGCTGACCATGGTCGAGATCCACCAGGTCGAGGACGGAACGGTGCGCAAGATCGACGTCTACACCAAGAACCCCCACGAGTTCGCCGCGTTCTACGCGCGCGCCGAGGCGGGCACCCGCTGACGACGGCACCCCTTCACGAGTCCGGCCGAGTTGCCTCACGGCAGCGCAAGCAGCTCGGCCGACTCATGCCCAGGCCCAGGCCGTCGCATCGATGACCCCTGTCCGCATCAGCGACACCGCAACCAGCCACGCGCACCACACAGCGAAGGACACACCATGACCACCACCTGGTTCATCACCGGCACCTCCTCAGGCTTCGGGCGACTGCTCACCGAACGCCTCCTGGCCCGTGGCGACCGCGTCGCCGCCACGCTCCGCCGGCCCGAGGCTCTCGGCGACCTCCGCGCCGAGCACGGCGACCGGCTCTGGACCGCCCAGCTCGATGTCACCGACACCGAGCAAGTGCGTCGCGTCGTCACCGAGGCGTTCAAGACCCTCGGTACGATCGACGTCGTCGTCAACAACGCCGGTTACGGCGTCCTCGCCTCCGTCGAGGAGGCATCCGACGAGCAGATCCGGCGCGTCATCGACACCAACCTGCTCGGCTCGATCCAGGTCATCCGTGCCGCCCTCCCGCACCTGCGCGCCCAGGGCCGAGGCCGCATCCTGCAGGTGTCCACCGCGGGCGGTCAGACCACCTACCCCAGCCTCGGCTACTACCACGCCTCCAAGTGGGGCATCGAGGGGTTCTGCGAGACCGTCGCCCACGAGATCGCGCCGTTCGGCCTGGCCCTGACCATCATCGAGCCGGGTGCGACCCCCACCAGCTTCGGCACGTCGCTCGACATCGCACCGCCCCTGCCCGAGTACGAGAACACCCCCGCGGCCGACACCCGGCAGGCGTTCCTCGGCGGCCACTTCCCGGTGCCCAACAGCGCGGAGAAGCTCACGGACGCGATGATCGACCTCATCGACTCCGGCGCGACCCCGCTCCGCCTCCCGCTCGGCCCCGACACCTACGAAGACGTCCGCGCCGCCCTCACCGGCCGGCTCGCCGAACACGAGGCTCATCGCGACATCGCCCACTCGGTGGCGGCCACAACCGCCCGGTGACCGAGACCAGGCGTCAGTCGCCGCCGACGACGAGTGGCAAAAGCGGGTTCGCCGTACTCGGCGATGTATGCCGCGCGGTTCTCCGCGTTGATCGCCCGGCCGCCCTCTGCGGTGAGGTGGTCGACCGAGGAGACGGCCGGCACTTGCCGCCCGTCGGCGTTGGACGTGTTCAGTGCGATCCGGCGGGCCAGTTCGGCGACGACGCTGGGAGCCGACTCGACCGGCGCGGACCCCGGAGGACCTTGGCCGACTGTGCCCCTGGCGGCGTGGGCGCTCAGAGCGGCGGCGAACGGCGGTACGCGTCTGGCCGTGGTGTGGTTCACGGTAGGGCACACCGCTGACAGCAGGGTCAGCGGCGCGCGTCGCCGGGGGCCAGCAGACTGGTCAGCTCCGAGATCGCCTCGGGGGACGGCTTGAAGTAGCGGCGGACGTTCTCCGGCTTCTTGTGCCGCGACTTCGCCATCAGCATCAGCAGGGAGGCGCCCTGCTCGCCGAGGTGGGTCAGGGCGGAATGGCGGTACTCGTGCAGGTCCCAGCCGGTGCCCGGCCCGCGTACGGCGGTGTGCTCGTCCAGCAGGGCTCGGGCCTGGCCGTAGGAGAGCCGGGCCAGGCCGGTGTCCGGGCACACGTCGCGCGGGCTGACGACCTTCCCCGGGCCGGGGCGGCGGTGGGTGACGAACACCGGGCCTCGGGTCCGGCTGCGCAGTAGCCGGGGTAGGAGCCGGGCGGTGCCGGCGTCCCAGTAGACGGTCTCCAGCACGAAGTCCTCGCGCGCCTGGCCCCGGCGGCGGGCCTTCCTCCGGGCGCCCTTGGCCTTCACGGGACAGCGGCGCGCGGCGAGGTCCAGGTCCTCGATGTTCACCCCGAGGATCTCCTCCGCGCGGGCGGCGGTCTCGTAGAGCATCCGCCACAGCGTCTTCTCCCGCAGGTGGACCTCGCGCCGGGCGATGAGCCGGTCCACGGCCATCTTCGAGCGGGCCGGGGTCTCGGAGTCCGGCACCGCCAACCGCTTCGTCCAGGCCGGGACCGCCGGGCCGTCGTAGCCGTACTCCGCGCACCAGCCCAGCCACGACAGCACCGCCGCCCGGCGGGCGTTCCAGGTGTTGACCGCCGCGGTGCCCCACAACAGTTCCAGGGCCTCGCCGATCTCGTCGTCCGCGACCGACCCCAGCGGGCGGCCCTCCCCGATCCGCTCGGCCGTCTTGCCGACGCCGGTCGCGTAGCGGCGGACCGTGTTTCGGTTCCGGAGCGAGTCGAGGAAGGCATCCGCCGCCGCACGGACGGTCAACGCCTTCCCGGCCGGCAGTTGCACGACGGTGGGCACCGCTTTCCCCTTGCTACAGATAACAGGGCCGCTTCACGCGCGGCCCGGAGAGCATCACCGCAGCTCACGAACCATGCTCCCGCAGATAATGGGGTGTTATCTGCGGAACGACTTCAGAGCGCTCCGGCGACCGACGCCCCGTCAGCCGCCCATCAGGGCCAACACGGGCCTAGCGCACGATCTGACATGGATGTTCCTCAACCCCCGTGATCCGTACGGCCCGCCGCGCCGCGCGGAATGCCTCCGTCGGCGCTCCACTGAGGTGAGGGCGAGCGCGGCCCGAGGGATGTGCCGGCACCCGGGTGGAAGAGCAGCATCCGGGTGCCGGCATCCCGTAGTCGGCTTGGTTGCCCCTGTTAGATCTAATGGGGGTCTGACCGAGATACGGGTCAAAGGGCCGACGGGATGATCTTGAATGCCGGACGGGCCTACTGCGGTGTCGAGATCGCTGCGGTGTGTTCGTCGTGCTCGCGCAGCATCCTCATCACAGTCGCCGGGGAGGGGTGCTGCCCCTTCTTCGCTCCGGTGATGATGACGAGCCGCTTCGCGATGTCGCGCAGGCTCATCTCCTGGTCGCGAAGGTGGAGGGCCAGGGAAAGCATGGAGTCGTCGGTGACGCCTGCGCCGCCGATGGTCTTGCCGCGCTTGCGGGCGGACTCGTGACCCTCCAGCGTGCGGTCGCGGATGTACTCGCGCTCCATCCCGGACATCGCGGCGAGCACGGTGAACACGATTCCGGTGGGGTCGTGAGAGCCCTTCAGCTCCCCGGTCAGGAACTCCAGGCCGACGTCGCTCGCCTTCAGCTCCTCGGCGAGCATGGCGAGTTCGATGCCGCGGCCGAGCCGCTTGTGCTCGTGGACGACCAGGGTCACGGCGACGCCTGAGGAACGGATCTCCCCGGCGAGCTTCACGGCACCCTCCAGCTCGGGGCGCCGGGTGGCGCGAGTGGAGATCTTCTCCGAGAAGACCCGGGTCACCCCAGCCTCGGCAAGGGAGTCGAGTTGTGCGTCGAGGGACTGCCGGGCGGTCGAGGCTCGGGCGTAGCCGAGGCGGACGTGACCGACCGGTTCGGCTACGGCGCTCACTGGCCGGGGCAGCTCCATCCATACCGACCCCGGCTTGCGGACGGCGGGGGTCGGCACGCTGAGCGTCTTGGCGAGTTGGGGCACGAGGCGGAAGCGGGCGGTGTGGTACTGGATGGCCACCTTGCCCTTGCCGGTCCGGCAGGGGGAGCCTGCAGGGGCGGCGCAGGTGGACATCGGGCAGTCGTGCGATTCCACGCGCTTGAAGTCGTCGATCACACCAGGACTGATTCATGGGTGCGTTCCAGACTTTCAGTCATTTGCAACGACTCATGAAACCTGATTGGCGCAGGTGGACCGCCGGGCGGGCGGGTGTTTCACGAGCGGCCACCCATGAAACGCCAATGCCCTCACCCAACCGCTGGCCGGCAGCGTCCGACGCCAGGAAATGGACGTGTTAGCGTTGGGGATGCAGAGACAACCAAGTCGACTGCGGGACCAGAAGTGGGAGGTGAGTTGATGACTGTCGTAGAGGCCGCTGCCGTGTGCAGTGCCCGCCGGACCATCCTCACGTCCCGGGCCCCGGTCTGACCTGACACTGATGCCCCCGTTGGAGCCCTGACGGCTCACGAGAGGGCAGCACTCCGTGCTTATCGGGGCCCCGTTCAAGGGTCTCTACGTTGTCTCAACATTCTTCCTTCCACATCCAGCCTTTCTCCCTGGCGGCCTACGGCTGGGACGAGGCGTGTGAGCACGCCTTCACACCCCATCGCGCTGTCGACCTGATCCCAGCCCGCGTCGTCCGGGCCGAACGCGGCTCGTGCGAGGCGGTGACCGATGCCGGAATCGTCCGCGCGGAGATCCCCGGCACCGCCGGTCAGGGTGATCCCCTGTCGGCGCCCTGCACGGGTGACTGGGCCGCACTGCGTCCCGCCACCACCGGCCACAGGCCGGTGCTGCATGCGGTACTGCCCCGGCGCACCGCCCTGGTACGCTCCACCGCTTCACGTACCTCGCACGGCCAGGTCCTGGCCGCCAACCTCGACACGGCCGTGGTGACGGTCTCGCTGGCCGCCCCGCTCAAGCACGGACGGACCGAACGCATGCTCGCCCTGGCCTGGGAGAGCGGCGCGCAGCCGGTCGTGGTGCTCACCAAGGCCGACCAGTGCGCCGACGTCCAGTCGGCCGCAGCCGAGGTATCGGAGGTGGCACCGGGTACGGACGTGCTGGTCACCAGCGCCGTGACCGGCGAGGGCCTGGACACCCTGACGGCTGTCCTGAGCGGCACCATCGTGCTGCTTGGCCCCTCCGGAGCGGGCAAGTCCACCCTGGGCAACCAGCTGCTGGGCGAGGACCGGCTGGCCACCGGCGCCGTGCGCGAGGTGGACGGCAAGGGCCGCCACACCACCGCCTGGCGGGAACTGCTGCCGCTGCCCGGCGGCGGGGTCCTGCTGGACACCCCCGGTCTGCGCGCGATCGGCCTGCACGACGCCCAGGACGGGCTGGAGCAGACCTTCGCCGACATCCAGCGCCTCGCACAGGACTGCCGGTTCACCGACTGCGCACACCTGGGCGAACCGGGCTGCGCGGTCCTGGCCGGCGTCGAGGCCGGGGAGCTTCCCCGGCGCCGCCTGGACAGCTACCAGCGGCTGCTGCGGGAGAACGCCTACGCCGCCTCGCGCACCGACGCGCGGCTGCAGGCCGGCCGCAAGGCCGCCAAGAAGGACATCGCGCAGAAGCTGCGCGCCACCTATCAGTTCCGGGAGCGTCAGCTGTGAACGGCACTCCCGCACCCGACTACGCTCCTGGCACCGACCCGGTGACGGAGGCGTTCTTCGCCCTGCACCGCGGTCTGCCCCGGCAGGGCCCCGGCTCGGACACCACCACACGACGGCTGCTGGAGGAGGCGGGGCCGCTGCCCGAGCACCCGCGGGTGCTGGACGCCGGCTGCGGACCCGGCCGCTCCACCCTGCTGCTGGCCGAGGAAGCCGACGCCCACGTGACCGCGGTCGACGTGCACCAGCCCTTCCTCGACAGCCTTGCCGCCGAGGTGGCCCGCCGGCGCCTGGGCGACCGGGTCACGGTCCTCAACTGCTCGATGGACCGGCTGCCCTTCCCCGATCACAGCTTCGACGTGATCTGGGCCGAGGGCTCGGTCTACACCGTCGGCTTCGACACTGCCCTGGGTGCCTGGCACCGGCTGCTCGCCCCGGGCGGCATCCTCGTCGTCACCGAGATCGAATGGACCGTGCCCGATCCCGCCGCACCCGTCCGCGCGTACTGGGGGGCGTCCTACCCGCTGCGTACCCGCACCGCGAACGCCGACGCCGCGCAGGCCGCCGGCTATCAGGTCCGCGCGCACCGGCCGCTGCCGGAAAGTGACTGGTGGGACGAGTACTACACGCCGCTCGCCCAGCGGATCGCCCGAGCGGACCCGTTGCAGCCCGGCATGCCACAGGCACTCGCGGCGATGCGGGCAGAGATCGCCATGCGGAGCGACCACGGCAGCGACTACAACTACGCCGTCTACCTCCTCCAGCCCCACGACTACACCCCTCACACTCCCGAGAACGGAATTGCCATGACCACCTGGACCACCCGCCCCGAAACCGCCGAGGACATCACCGCCATCCGCGACATCAACCTCGCCGCCTTCCCCACGGCAGGGGAAGCCGACCTCGTCGACGCCCTGCGCGCCGACCCGCAGGCATGGATCGACGGCCTGTCCATGGTCACCGAGGCCCCCGACGGCACTCTGGTCGGGCACGCTCTGCTCACCCGCTGCCACGTCGACGGCGCATCTGCCCTCGCCCTGGCCCCCTGTGCGGTACTGCCCTCGGCCCAGCGCACCGGCGCCGGCTCCGCCGCCATCCGTGCCGTCCTGGACGCCGCAAGGGCCATGGGCGAAAACCTTGTCCTCGTCCTCGGGCACACCGACTACTACCCGCGGTTCGGCTTCACTCCCGCCTCCCGCTTCGGCATCCGAGCCCCCTTCGAGGTACCCGACGAGGCCATGATGGCCATGGCTCTGGACGACACCCGCCCGGTACCCGCCGGCACCATCCAGTACCCCGCCGCCTTCGGCGTGTGACCCCTCCCGGGGTGCCCCCGGGGCATGGGCCCCGGGGGCCCCCCCCCCCGGGGGGGGGCGGGGCCCCCGCCCCCCCCGGGCGAGGGGCCCCC
>NZ_JBHWHY010000105.1:0-7191 GCF_042732265.1 Streptomyces sp. NPDC059788
TGCGCCTCCACCGCATCCACATCCACCGCCGACAGACGCGCATTGGCCAACGCCTGCCGGATCACCCGCTGCTGCGACGGACCATTCGGCGCCGTGAGGCCGTTCGACGCGCCATCCTGATTGACGGCCGTACCGCGTACGACGGCCAGCACCTGATGCCCGTTCTTCCGCGCATCCGACAGCCGCTCCAGAAGGAGCATCCCGGCGCCTTCACCCCAGCCGGTGCCATCCGCCGCCGCCGCGAACGCCTTGCACCGGCCATCCGCAGCGAGGCCGCCCTGCGTGCTGAACTCGATGAAGCCCGAAGGCGAGGACATCACCGTGACGCCCCCGGCGAGGGCGAGAGAACACTCTCCGGAGCGCAGCGCCTGAACCGCCAGATGCAGGGCCACCAGTGACGACGAGCATGCCGTGTCCACGGAGATCGCGGGGCCGACGAAGCCCATCTGGTAGGAGATGCGCCCGGAGACGACGCTCGCCGCGTTGCCCGTGATGAGGAAGCCCTCGACTTCCTCGGGCGCCGTCGTCAGGAGCATGAGCGGGTAGTCCTGGCCGTTGCCGCCGACGAACACGCCGGTCTGGCTGCCGCGCAGGGTGGCGGCGTCGATGCCGGCGCGCTCGACCGTCTCCCAGGCGACCTCCAGCACCAGTCGCTGCTGCGGGTCCATGCCCACCGCCTCACGCGGCGAGATCCCGAAGAAGCCCGCGTCGAACTCGTCGGCGTCGTGGACGAAGCCTCCCGCGTTCGTGTTGGTCTTGCCGGAGGCGGTGGGGTCGGGGTCGTAGAGGTCCCCGGGCCAACCGCGGTTCGCCGGGAAGGCGGACGCCGCGTCCGTGCCGTCCGCCACGAGCCGCCAGAGTTCCTCGGGGGACGAGACGCCTCCGGGGAAGCGGCAGCCCATGCCGACGATGGCGATCGGTTCGGCCGTCGCCGCCACGAGCTGTCTGTTCTGCTCGCGCAGCCGCTCGGTTTCCTTCAACGAGGACCGCAGCGCCTCGACGTACTGCTCAATGGATGGTGTGCTCATCGCGCTCTCCTAAACCCTGTCAGCTCGTCGAACCGTCGATCGCCAGCCGCAGCAGGCTCTCCGCGTCCATGTCGTCGATGTGCGCGGAGCCGCCGCTCTCCGGGCCGGGTGTGGCCTCGGCGTCCGGCTCGGCGAGCTGGAGGACCATGTCCAGCAGGCCCGCTCGGCGGAACCGGCTGAGCGGAATGGATGCCAGCACCTCGCGGAGTCGCGCCTCCTCGGCGTTACCGTCGGCGGGCACTCCGAGGTGCGGCAGCAGCTCCGCGCGGAGGTAGCCGGCGACGGCCTCGGGGGTCGGGTAGTCGAAGACCAGAGCGGCCGGAAGGGTCAGGCCGGTGGCCGCCTTGAGCCTGTTGCGCAGTTCGACGGCGGTGAGCGAGTCGAAGCCCTGGGACTTGAACTCCACACCTGCGTCGACGAGTTGATGCTTCGGATGTCCCAGGACTCCGGCCACTTCGGTACGTACGAGGTCGAGCAGCACGCGGTCGCGCTCCTCCTGCGACAGTCCGCCCAGCCTTTGGAGCAGCGTCGGTCCCTCTCCTTCAGCGGCGGTGCCCCCTGTCGTGGCGGTGCGCCGTGTGACGCCGCCGGCGAGTCCGCGCAGCAGCGGAGCCACTTCATCGCCCTGGGCCCGCAGTGTCCGGGCGTCGAGCCCGGCCGGAACGAGCACGGGGCGTCCCCGCTCCACGGCCGCGTCGAAGAGCGTCATGCCCTCCTTGTCGTCCATCGGGATCACGCCGGCGCGGGCCATGCGGCGGTAGTCCGCTTCTTCGAGTCCGCTGCCCATTCCGCTTTCCTTGGCCCACAGGCCCCAGGCCAGCGAGGTCGCGGCCAGGCCGAGGCCGTTCCGGTGGCGTGCCAGGGCGTCGAGGAAGGCGTTGGCGGCGGCGTAGTTGCCCTGGCCGGGGCCACCCATCACCCCGGCGACCGAGGAGTAGAGGATGAAGGCGGAGAGGTCGAGGTCCCGGGTCAGTTCGTGCAGGTGCCAGGCCGCGTCCACCTTCGGCCGCAGCACCGTATCCACCCGCTCAGGCGTCAGCGAGGCCACCACACCGTCATCCAGAACACCCGCGGTGTGCACCACGGCGGTCAGCGGGTGCTCCCGCGGTATGTCCGCCAGCAGCTTCGCCAGAGCCTCACGGTCGGCGACATCACAGGCCGCCACCGACACCCGGGCACCCAGCCCGGACAACTCAGCCACCAGCTCAGCCGCGCCAGGGGCCTGTTCACCCCGGCGGCTGACCAGCAGCAGGTTCCGCACGTCGTGCTCGACCACCAGGTGACGTGCGGCGAGCGCACCCAGACCACCGGTACCACCAGTGATCAGCACCGTCCCCGCCGCATCCCACACCGGCCCAGCCGACTCCCCAGCAGCAGACACACGCGTCAGGCGCGGCACCCACACCTCACCCCCACGCACCGCCACCTGCGGCTCGCCGGCAGCCAACGCCAGCGACAGAGCGTCCACGGACCGTTCATCACCGTCCAGGTCGACCAGGACGAACCGGCCCGGATTCTCCGCCTGCGCCGACCGCAGCAGACCCCGAACCGCGGCCAGAGCGAGATCCTCGATGTCCTCGGAGTCGACCGCGACGGCGGAGCGGGTCACGACGACCAGGCGGGAGCCGGTGAACCGCTCGTCCGCCAGCCACTCCTGGAGCAGCGCGAGTGCGCTGTGCGTCCGGTGCCGGGCCTCGCCGACGGCATCGGCGGACGCCGTCGCCGCCAGTGGCAGCAGCACCGTACCGGGCACTGCGCCGGACGACGCGAGGGCTGCCGGGGACGCGTGAGCCGTCCGTCCCAGGGCCTCGGCGAGTCGTAGCTCGTCCGTCCCGAGCACGGCCCAGTCCTCGGCAGTACCGACCTGCCCCTGATCCGGGGCGGCTGTCCGGGTCCACTCCACCTCGAACAGCCACTCCGGCCGCCGGTTGCCGGCGGCGCGCAGCGACTCCGGCGGCACCGGACGTACCGCCACGCTGTCGGCCACCGCGACGACCGATCCCGTACCGTCCGCGGCGGTCAGCGCGTAGCTGTCCGGGCCGACGGGTGCGAGCCGGACGCGCAGCACCGAGGCGGCAGTGGCGTACACCTCCACGCCGGACCACGTCTGCGACACCCCGGCACCATCCAGCAGCAGGGGATGTACCGCGGCTTCGAGCAGCGCGGGGTGGAGTACGAACCCAGCGGACTCCGCCTGCTGCTCCGCACCGAGGGTGACCTCGGCGAAGATCTCCTCGCCGCGCCTCCAGACGCGCCGTACGCCCTGGAAGGCCGGGCCGAACGCGTACCCCTCGTCGGCCGCACCGTCGTACAGATCGCGCGCGTCGGCCTCGGCAGCGGCGGCGGGCGGCCACTCGGCGAGACCGGCTTCCGCCGCACCACCCGCGCGGGCCAGCGAGCCCGAAGCGTGCAGCGTCCATGCGTCCGCCTCGTCCCCGGCGTGCTCGGGGCGTGCGTAGACGCCGATCTCGCGCAGGCCCGCGTCATCCGGGCCGCCGACGACGACCTGGAGGAGGACCGCGTCGTGCTCGGGGAGGACGAGGGGAGCCTCGACGGTGAGTTCCTCGACCCGTCCGCAGCCGACCCGGTCTCCGGCCGTGAGCGCCAGGTCCGTGAACGCCGCACCCGGCAGCAGTACCGTGTCCGACGCCGTGTGCTCGGCCAGCCACGGGTGCGAGCGCAACGACAGGCGCCCCGTGAAGACGACACCCGTACCGTCCGCGAGATCCACCGCGGCGCCCAGCAGCGGGTGGTCCGAGGGAGCCAGTCCCGCCGACGACACGTCACCCGTGCCACCGGTGCTCTCCAGCCAGAACGACTCGCGCTGGAAAGCGTACGTGGGCAGGTCCACCCGACGGGCGCCCGCACCGGCGAACAGCGCGGACCAGTCCACCGCGACGCCGCCCACGTGGGCCTGCGCCACCGATGACAGGAACTGCTCCAGATTGCCGCTGCGCCGCCGCAGCGTGCCGAGGACCAGCGCGTCGCCGGTCACCGTCTCGACGGTCTCCTGCACCCCGAGCGTCAGCACGGCGTGCGGGCTGACCTCGATGAACACCCGGTGCTCGTCCTCCACGATCCGCTCGACGGCCGGCTGGAAGCGCACGGGTTCGCGCATGTTGCGGTACCAGTACTCGGCGTCCAGTTTCTCCGTGTCGAACAGTGCCCCGGTCACCGTCGAGTAGAACGGGATGTCCGACGGGCGTGGCGCGACGTCGGCAAGCGCCTCCAGCAGTTGTTCGCGCAGCGTCTCGATCATCGGCGAATGCCCGGGGACGTCCACGCCGGGGATACGACGCGCCTTGATCCCCTCCGCGGTCAGCTCCGCGAGCAGCTCGTCGAGCACCTCGGGGTCACCGGAGACGGCGGTCACGTTGGGGCCGGTGATCGCCGCCACCGAAAGGGAAGCGCGCCGGTGCTCCAGCCGCTCGTCCACCTCCTGGTAGGACAGGGGCAGTGAAGCCATCGCGCCCTGGCCCGTGAGGGTGTGGATCGTACGGCTGCGCAGTGCCACCAGCCGGGCCGCGTCGGACAGGGTGAGGCCCCCGGCGACGTACGCCGCCGCCACCTCGCCCTGCGAGTGGCCGACCACCGCGGCCGGTTCGACGCCCAGCGATCGCCACAGCGCGGCCAGCGACACCATGACCGCGAACAGGGTGGGCTGGAGGATGTCGATACGTTCCATCGGCGGCGCGCCCTCGGTCCGGCGTACGACGTCGAGCACCGACCAGTCGTTGAACTCGGCGAGCGCCTCGTCGCACTCCTCCATCGCCCGTGCGAACACCGGGGACTCCGCCAGGAGGTCCGCTGCCATGCCGGCCCACTGGGAGCCCTGTCCGGGGAAGACGAACACCACGCGGCGGTCACCCTTGAGGGCGGTTCCGGTGATCACTCCCGGCGCCGGCTCACCGGACGCCAGAGCCTCGGCGCCGGTCAGCAGCGCCGCACGGTCCGCACCGAATACGACCGCCCGGTGCTCGAACGCCGTCCGGGATGACGCCAGCGACCAACCGGTGTCCACCGGCTCCCACTGTGCACCGGCCTTCACCAGCCGCTCGGCCTGCCCCCGCAGAGCCGCCTCACTACGCGCGGACACCACCCACGGGACGACAGCCGGAGCGATGCGCTCGACCGGTTCCGCGAGCTCGGCCACTTCGGCGGGCTCACCCTGTTCGAGGATGACGTGCGCGTTGGTGCCGCTGAAACCGAAGGAAGAGACACCGGCCCTGCGGAGACGGTCGGTGTCCGGCCACGGCCGTGCCTCGGTCAGCAGCTCGACGGCCCCCACCGACCAGTCCACGTGCGGGGTCGGCTCGTCGACATGCAGAGTCTTGGGCAGTACGCCGTGGCGCATGGCCAGCACCATCTTGATCACACCGGCGACGCCCGAGGCGTGCTGGCTGTGGCCGATGTTGGACTTCAGCGAGCCCAGCCACAGCGGACGGTCGGCGGGACGGTCCTGGCCATAGGTGGCGAGCAGGGCATCCGCCTCGATCGGGTCGCCGAGACGGGTTCCGGTGCCGTGTGCCTCGACCACGTCCACGTCGGCCGTGGTGAGATGTGCGTTCGCCAGGGCCTGGCGGATGACGCGCCGCTGCGAGGGGCCGTTCGGCGCCGTCAGACCGTTGGACGCGCCGTCCTGGTTCACCGCGGTGCCACGTACCACCGCCAGTACCTGGTGACCGTTCCTGCGGGCGTCCGACAGCCGCTCGACCAGCAGCATGCCCACGCCCTCGGCGAAGTCGGTACCGTCGGCAGCGCCGGCGAACGCCTTGCAGCGGCCGTCCTCGGCCAGCCCTCGCTGACGCGAGAACTCCACGAACGCGCCCGGCGTCGACATCACCGTCGCGCCTCCGGCGAGGGCCATGCCGCACTCCCCCGACCGCAGTGCCTGGACGGCGAGGTGCAGGGCCATGAGCGACGAGGAGCACGCCGTGTCGACGGTCAGCGCAGGCCCCGTGAAGCCCAGCTGGTAGGCGACACGCCCGGACATGATGCTCGGCGCGCCTCCCGTGAGCAGTCGCCCCTCGACCGTCTCCGGCGCATCCTGCAGCTGCGGCCCGTACGCCTGCCACGACGCGCCCACGAAGACGCCCACCCGCGCGCCGTGCACAGAGGCCGGGTCGATTCCGGCCCGTTCGAACGTCTCCCAGGAAGTCTCCAGCAGCAGCCGCTGCTGCGGGTCCATGCCCAGTGCCTCACGCGGCGAGATCCCGAAGAACGCGGGATCGAACTCGCCCGCGTCGTGCAGGAAGCCGCCCTCGCGCGCGTAGGACTTGCCGGAGCTCTGCGGGTCCGGGTCGTACAGCCCCTCCAGATCCCATCCGCGGTTCGTGGGGAACGGTGTCACGGCGTCCACCTCATCGGCCACCAGCCGCCACAGTTCCTCGGGGGACGTCACCCCGCCGGGATAGCGGCAGGCCATGCCCACGATGGCGATCGGCTCGTCCGGGCCGGCGGCTCGTGCGACCGGGTCCAGCTCGGCTTCTCGTACGCCGGTCAGCTCCGCCTTCAGGAAACGGGCGACGGCCTGCGGGGTCGGGTTGTCGAACGCGAGGGCGGCGGGCAGCCGCAGGCCGGTGGCGGCACCGAGCTGACCACGCAGGTCGACAGCGGTGAGCGACGTCAGCCCGAGATCGGCGAAGGCCCGCGTGGGATCTATCTCGTCCGCCTGCGCGTAGCCGAGGACGGCGGCGGCATGGGTGCGTACGAGATCCAGGATCGGCCGGTCCCACTCCGCCTCGGGAACGCCCGTGAGGAGATCACGAAGGGGCTCCGCCACCGTCGGCTCTGCCCCGGAGAACGGCGCGGATTCGGACTCGGACGCGACCGCGGCATCTACGTCCACTCGCCTGGGGGCTCCTCTACGGGCCTCGGCGGACCCTTCGGGAGCGTCGAGCCAGTAGCGCTGGTGTTGGAAGGCGTAGGTGGGCAGATCGACACGACGCGCCCCGGTGCCGGCGAACACAGCCGCCCAGTCGACAGGCACCCCCCGCACGTAGGCCTGCGCCAGAGCCGACAAGAACGCCAGCGGCTCCGCACGGTCCGAACGCAGCAGGGGAACCGCAGTCATGGCGTCCGGGTGCGAGGCACAGGCCGCCACCAGCGGGGCCAGTACCGCGTCCGGGCCGACCTCGACCACCGTCGAGACGCCCTCCGCCTC
>NZ_JBHWHY010000106.1:0-7011 GCF_042732265.1 Streptomyces sp. NPDC059788
CCGCGGCCGGGTCCGGGCCCGGTGGCGTGGGGTGCCGGGGCGGGAGCGGGCCGCGGTGGGTGATCTCTCAACCAATCACCCGTTCGGCGTAGCGCGGGGCGACCTCGGGCGCCCCGCAAACTCGCCGCGCGGCCGCTGTTCCGGGGGTTTTCCGACTCGCTGCGCGCTGCGGGGCGACGCGCAATGGGAACTGCGCGTGCCCCCTGCCGGCGCGTGCGGAAGGAGAGCGACGCCATGAATGCACCCCTGGGTGAGAACCCTCAGGATCTGACCGGCATGAACGTGGTCGACGCGGAGGGCACCAAGGTGGGCTCGGTCCAGCAGGTCTACCGGGACGACGCCACCGACGCGCCCGAGTGGATCACCGTGCGCACCGGTCTGTTCGGCATGAAGGAGACCTTCGTACCGCTCGCCGGGGCCCGGCGCGTGGGCGACGAATGCCAGGTCCCGTACACCAAGGACCAGATCAAGGAAGCGCCGCGGATCGACGCGGACGGCCACCTGGAACCGGCCGAGGAGGAGCGCCTGTACCGGCATTACGGGATGGCGCGGCCGGGCACCTCGCCGGCCGGCACCGTGCCGGGCCGCACCACGGCCACCGGCGCCGGGATGGGCACCGCCGGTGCCGCGGGCGCGGCCGGCATGAACCGGCCCGAGGACCGCCGCCGGGAGCGGACCGAGTCCGCGCCGCTGGCCGGCGCCGGGGCCGGGGCGATGGCCATGTCCCGCGGCCGGGACACGGACGCGGCGCGCGCCAAGGAACAGAACCCGGAGATGCTCATCTCCGAGGAGCGCGTGGAGCTCGGCACCGAGTCGCACGAGAGCGGCCACGCCCGGCTGCGCAAGCATGTGACGACCGAGGAGGTGCACCGCACCGTACCCGTCAGTCACGACGAGGCCCGCATCAAGCGCGAGAAGATCAGCGACGCGGACCGCCGCAAGGGGCGGACGCAGCAGCCGGAGCTGGGCGACGGCGAGCTGGACGTCACGCTCTACGAGGAGCAGGTCGTCGTCCGCAAGGAGAACGTGCCGGTGGAGCGCATCCGGCTGGAGACCGAGCGGGTCACCGAACAGCAGGAGGTCAACACCGAAGTCCACCGTGAAGAGGTGGAGTTCGACGACGGCAAGGGCACCGGCCGGCGTGGCCGGCGCGGTCAGGGACCGGAGCGGGGCCGCGGCGGTCCCGGGTCCGAGCGGGGCCGGTAACGCCGGAGGCACCCGAGGTGCCGCCGCTCCCCGCAGTGTCCGCGGGCCCGGCCCGCCGCACCCCCGTGCGGTGGGCCGGGCTCCGTGCCGTCGCGGGCGGCCCGGGCGCATCCCCCCGGTGGACGGCTGTATGGGACGCCCGTCCTGAACGGCTGTCCGGCGGCGGGCATAGGCTGACCGCATGGGACACCGTGAAGACCTGCTGGAAGGGGCCAAGCGCTGCCTCCTGGAAAAGGGGTACGCGCGCACCACCGCCCGCGACATCGTGGCCGCCTCCGGCGCCAACCTGGCCTCCATCGGCTACCACTACGGCTCCAAGGACGTCCTGATGCGCCGGGCGCTGGTGGAGTCGGCCGAGGAGTGGGGCGAGGGCTTCACCGGTCCGCAGGACGGCCGTGAGCCGGTGCCGGACGGCGACCCCGTGGAGCGTTTCGCGGCCACCTGGGACCGGATTCTCCGCAGCTTCCTGGAGCGGCCCGACTTCGTGGCGTCCCAGGTCGAGGTGCTCGGCCTGCTGCCCCGCGATCCCGAGCTGCGCGCGGCGCTGGCCGGCGTCCTGCCGGAGGGCGGCGAGGGGCTGGTCGCGGTCTTCGAGAACGTACCGGACACCGAGGTCGACCCGGAGGCGGCCCGCGTCGTCGGCTCCTTCTACCAGGCGCTGCTCACCGGCCTGATGGTGCAGTCCCTGGTCACCCCCGGGGCGCTGCCCTCCGGCGGCGACCTCGTGGAGGCGATGCGGCGGGTGTTGTCCGGCTCGGTGCTCGCGTCGCGCGAGGGGCGTGCGGAGGGGGGAGCCGGCGCTTCGGGCGAGGCGGCGGACGGCGGGCCGGCCGCCGTCCGACCGTAGGGAGCGTCCGGTTGACCGCACGCGGTCCGTCCCGCTGCCCGGTCCATATCCACCCTTGTCGGTCAACCGGCTGAGAGCGTTCGGTATTTGACCGTTCCGCACTTGTCCGGTTGTGCCGCCGCGCTCTAGGCTCCCCGTACGGGACCAGGCAGCAGCTGCCGCCGGGCCCGGATCTCCCAGACCCAGAGGTCGCCGAGCAGTACGCACCCATGATCGGCCGGAGATCCGCGCCACGCAGCGAACAAGCGACTCCGGCCCCGCCCTTCCCGGACTGTTCAGCCAGGGGCCCTCCCGCGCGCCCCCGGCCCACCAGGAAGGGCGGTCAGTGCCGGGTGAGGGGGAAGAGGAGCCCCGTCGCCCGGTAGCCGGTCGCCGCCGGTTCCGGTTCTTCTCCCGGCGGCGGCCGCATCCTCCGCGGGGTTCCGTTCCCCTGCCGGTTTCCGGGCTCCCGCAGACTCACATAGTCCGTCCGGACCCGCCGCCTGTCCAGTACTCAACAAACCCCTGTTCGCGTACGGCCCGGACGCGGCACCGCCGTTGGGCGGACCGCGCCTCGACGAGGCAGTACCCGAACGGGACGGGCGGCGGAGAAACCGCAGTGCCATGGCCGTATACCGCCCTGCCCGCCCGCACGGCGCACCGGCGTCTCACAGCCGTGCCGTCTTCAGCGCCATGTGCAGCAGCAGGCGGTCCCCGCCCTCGTCCAGGTCGAGTCCGGTCAGTTTCTCGACGCGGCCGAGCCGGTAGTACAGCGTCTGGCGGTGGATGCCCAGAGCCTGGGCGGCGCGGCCCGCCTGGCCCGCGCAGTCGAGGAACACCTCGGCGGTACGGGCGAGTTCGCTGTGTGCGGGCGCCAGCAGCGGACGCACCATGGTGTCCGGTTCGGCCGGCGGCAGGCCCGTCAGCAGCCGGTACGAGCCGATGGCGTCCCATTCGGCCACCGGTCCCAGCCGGGGTTCGGCGCGCGCGGCCCGCGCCGCGGCCAGCGCCTCCTGCCAGGCGGCGGGCAGACCGGCCAAGTCCCGTACGGGCGTGCCCAGTCCGGCGGCCCCCGGCAGCGTACGGGCTTCCGCCCCGGCCGGTGCCAGGCTCCCGCCCGCGCGCGGCGAACGCAGCAGGTGCTCGGCCACCGTGTGGGCCGCGGCCAGGGTGGATGCCGAGCGCAGTCGTACGAGAGCGGCCAGCGACGGGGCGTCGGCGGTCGCACGCGACGGGGGAGCGGGGGCGGGGCGCCGCCCTCCGGAGACGGACGCGGCGGCGGCCATGGCCGGGCGGGGAGCCTCGGCGCCGTCGGAACCGTTCGCGGCCGGCATGGTGCAGGCGGCGAGCAGCCCCGGCAGGTTGGGCAGCGGCGCCTGATCGGTTTCCGGGACGTCCCACGGCGTCACCGCGACCACGGTCAGGGACGCGTCCGCCGCGGACCGCAGCCCGTCGCGCAGCGCCGCCGCCGCGGCGGTCCGCTCCGCAGGGCGCGAGACCAGCAGCGCGCGCAGCTGGTCGCCCAGTTCGGCGCCCGCGCGGGCCTCCGCCGCCAGCAGCGCGCCGATGCCCGCGGCCGACTCCATCGCCTGCTCGATACGGGGGTCCGTCGGCGCGCTGCCGCCCCCCAGCTCCAGGTCGGTCAGATGGCCGTCGTCCAGCAGCCAGACGTATCCGTGCACGATGCCGCGATGGCGTACGGGCAGGCAGATCCGGCCTTTGAACACGCCGGCCGCCGGATCGGGCGGGATGCGCAGCGCCGTCTTCGCACGGGCGATGCCGAACGCCTCGAACCAGGCCCGCACCGCCGCCGTCGAGCGGCGCTGGAGGATCGAGCGGGTGCGTACGGGGTCCATGACCAGGTCGTCGTCGCCCTCGTGCGCGCCGAAGGCGATCAGCCCGAAATCGCGGTCCTCAAGGGTCGCCGGGGCGCCGAGGGCGGCCGAGATCTCGTCCACGAGCTGCTGGTAATCGCCCCGCATACGCCGCGTGGCTCCTTTCCCGTCGCACCCCGGGGCCGTACGCCCCGGTGTCCGTGCGGTCACCGGGGAGCGCGGGCCCACCGGTGCCGTTGTGGTCCTCCACCATTGTCATACATCTGTCTGAGATCCCGGCCACGAAGGCCAGACAGCTGTCGATGGCCGGGAAGTAGCGAGATCCTTAAGTTTCAGGTGGCTCATCTTGCCGTGGCGCCCGCCTGCCAGGCGCCCGCCCGGCATTGTCATCTTGCATCGTGGAGGTGCCCCGTGCTGGGTCCCGTGCTTCTCGCAGCAGCCCGCAGCGACAGCATCCGCCGTATCGTCTCGGCCGCCCCGGTCACCCGTCCGGTCGTCGACCGGTTCGTGGCCGGTGAGCGGCTGGACGCGTCCATGGCCGCGGTGCGGCACCTGGCGGACCGCGGCATGGAGGTCACCCTCGACCATCTCGGCGAGGACATCACCGATCCGGCCGAGGCCCTGCGCAACCGCGACGCCTACCTCCAGCTGACCGCCGCCCTCAAGGACCTGGGCCTGGGCGCGCGCGCCGAGATGTCGGTCAAGCTCTCCGCCTTCGGGCAGGCCCTGCCCGGCGGCCACGAACTGGCGCTGAAGAACGTCACGCCCGTCGTCGAGGCCGCCGCCGAGGCCGGCACGACGGTGACCCTGGACATGGAGGACCACACCACGGTCGACTCCACCCTGGCCATCCTCGGCGAACTGCGCGCCCGCTTCCCGCAGACCGGCGCGGTGCTCCAGTCGTACCTCTTCCGCACCGAGGACGACTGCCACGCCCTCGCCGGGAAAGGCTCCCGCGTGCGCCTGGTCAAGGGCGCCTACAAGGAGCCCGCGACGGTCGCGTTCCAGGACAAGCGAGAGGTCGACAAGGCGTATGTACGCTGCCTGAAGATCCTCATGGCGGGCGAGGGCTACCCGATGATCGGGTCGCACGACCCGCGCATGGTGGCGATAGGCCAGGAACTGGGCCGCCGCTTCGGCCGCAAGCCCGCCGAGTACGAGTTCCAGATGCTGTACGGCATCCGCGAGGCGGAGCAGCAGCGGCTCGTCGCGGAGGGCCACCGGATGCGTGTCTACATTCCGTACGGCACGGACTGGTACGGCTACTTCATGCGGCGCCTCGCCGAGCGGCCCGCCAACCTGGCGTTCTTCCTGCGCTCGCTCGTCACCAAGGGCTGAGCCCCGGTCCCGGCCCCGGGCCGGACCGCCCGTGCCGGGCCGCCGCCCGCGGCCCGGCGCCCCACAACTCGACGCACCCGCACACCCCCGACCGAAGGAGACGGCCGACATGGACGCCGTGACCCACGTCCCCGCCCCGTACAACGAGCCGGTCCACGGCTACGCCCCCGGCACCCCGGAGCGCGCCCGCCTGGAGGCCAAGCTCAAGGAGCTGGCCGGCAACCCGATCGACCTGCCGATGACCATCAACGGCGAGAAGCGGATGGGCGGCGGCGAGCGCTTCGACGTCGTGCAGCCGCACAACCACAAGGCGGTCATCGGCACCTACGCCAACGCCACCCGCCAGGACGCCCAGGACGCCGTCGACGCCGCCCTGGCCGCCGCCCCGGCGTGGCGCGCCATGTCCTTCGACGACCGCGCCGCGATCCTGCTCAAGGCCGCCGACCTGCTGTCCGGCCCCTGGCGCGAGACCATCGCCGCCTCCACGATGCTCGGCCAGTCCAAGACCGCCCAGCAGGCCGAGATCGACGCGCCCTGCGAGCTGGTGGACTTCTGGCGCTTCAACGTCCACTTCGCGCGCGAGCTGCTCCAGGAGCAGCCGCCCATGCAGCCGAACGGCGTCTGGAACCGCCTGGACCACCGCCCGCTGGAGGGCTTCGTCTACGCGATCACGCCCTTCAACTTCACCGCCATCGCCGGCAACCTGCCGACCGCGCCCGCCCTGATGGGCAACGTCGTCGTCTGGAAGCCGTCCCCGACGCAGACCCACTCCGCGATCCTGCTCATGCAGCTCCTGGAGGAGGCCGGCCTGCCCAAGGGCGTCATCAACCTCGTCACCGGTGACGGCAAGGAGGTCTCCGAGGTCGCGCTGCCGCACCCGGAGCTGGCCGGCGTCCACTTCACGGGCTCCACCGCCACCTTCCAGTACCTGTGGAAGGCGGTCGGCGAGAACATCACGAACTACCGCTCCTACCCGCGCCTGGTCGGCGAGACCGGCGGCAAGGACTTCATCGTCGCCCACCCGACCGCGGACCCGGCGATCCTGAAGACCGCCATCACCCGGGGCGCGTTCGAATACCAGGGCCAGAAGTGTTCCGCGGCCTCCCGCGCCTACATCGCCCGCTCCCTGTGGGAGAGCGGCTTCAAGGACGACCTGGTCGCCGAGGTCGAGGGCCTGACCATGGGTGACGTCACCGACCTGTCGAACTTCATCGGCGCCGTGATCGACGACCGCTCCTTCGCCAAGAACAAGGCCGCGATCGACCGCGCCAAGCAGGACCCGACCTGCGAGATCGTCGCGGGCGGCAGCTACGACGACTCGGTGGGCTACTTCGTGCGCCCGACCGTGATCGCCTGCTCCGACCCGGAGAACGAGGTCTTCAAGACCGAGTACTTCGGCCCGGTCATCGCCGTCCACGTCTACGAGGACGCCGACTTCGACGCGATGCTGGAGCAGATGGAGTCCGCCTCGGCGTACGCCCTGACCGGCGCCGTCCTCGCCCAGGACCGCCAGGTTCTCGTCGAGGCCTCCGAGAAGCTGCGCTTCGCGGCCGGCAACTTCTACCTCAACGACCGCCCCACCGGCTCCATCGTCGGCCAGCAGCCCTTCGGCGGCGGCCGCGCCTCGGGCACCAACGACAAGGCCGGCTCGAAGTTCAACCTGATCCGCTGGATGTCGCCGCGCGCCATCAAGGAGACGATGGTCGCCCCGACGGACTACCGCTACCCGCACATGGGCTGACCCTGTAGCCCTGCCACGCCGACGGCCCGGCACCCCCTTCGCGGGGGGGTGCCGGGCCGTCGGGC
>NZ_JBHWHY010000107.1:0-6643 GCF_042732265.1 Streptomyces sp. NPDC059788
GTGTCGTTGGCTGCGGTGTGGCGGTCGTTGGGTGTGGAGCCGGATGCGGTGGTGGGGCATTCGCAGGGGGAGATTGCGGCGGCGTGTGTGGCGGGGGGTTTGTCGTTGGCTGATGGTGCGCGTGTGGTGGCGTTGCGGAGTCGGGCGATTGCGTCGTCGTTGGCGGGGCGTGGCGGGATGATGTCGGTTTCGCTGCCGCTGGAGGCGGTGGAGGCACGCCTGGCCGGGGCCGTGGCTGAGGGTGTTCCGGGGGCTGTGTCTGGGGTGGAGGTTGCGGCGGTTAATGGTCCGGGGTCGGTGGTGGTGGCGGGTGATGTGGAGGCGTTGGCGGGTCTTCGGCGGGTGTGGGAGGGCGAGGGTGTGCGGGTGCGGGTGGTGCCGGTGGATTACGCGTCGCATACCTCGCATGTCGAGGCGATCGAATCCGAACTGGCGGAGGTTCTTGCGGGTATTGAGCCGCGGGTGCCGCGGATTCCGGTGTTCTCTTCGTTGTTGGGGGATTGGCTGGGGGAGGTGGCGTTGGATGCGGGGTATTGGTATCGGAATTTGCGGGAGCGGGTGCGGTTTGAGGATGCGGTGCGGGTTTTGGCGGCGGACGGGTTCGGGGTGTTCATCGAGTCGAGTGCGCATCCTGTGCTGACAGTTCCCGTGCAGGAGACCTTGGAAGATGTGGGCGCTTCCGGGGTGGTGGTGGGTTCGTTGCGGCGTGGTCAGGGTGGTTTGGATCAGTTGTTGGTGTCGGTGGCGCAGGTGTTTGTGCGGGGTGTGGAGGTGGCGTGGGACCGGTTGTTTGTGGGGTCGGGGGCGCGGGTGGTGGGTTTGCCGACGTATGCGTTCCAGCGTGAGCGTTTCTGGCTGGATGCCTCCGCCAATGGCAATGGCGGTAGCGCTGGTGTGGTGGCAGCGGGTTTGGCCCGTGGGGGTCATCCGTTGCTGGGTGCGGTGGTGGAGCTGGCGGGTAGTGGTGGTCTGGTGTTGTCGGGTCGGGTGTCATTGCGTTCGCATCCGTGGCTGGCGGGTCACGCGGTGCTGGGAACGGTGCTGTTGCCGGGGACAGGGTTTGTGGAGCTGGCTGTTGCTGCCGCCGACCGGGTGGGGTGCGCGGGGGTTGAGGAGTTGATGCTGCATGCGCCGCTGGTGCTGCCGGAGGAGGGTGCGGTCACGGTCCAGGTCACGGTCGGTACAGCCGATGCGGCGGGTGGTCGTGAGCTGAGTGTTCACTCCCGCCCGGAGACCCCGGACCGTGCCGACGGCGAGTGGGTTCTGCATGCCTCAGGCCTGCTCACGGCTGCTGCCGAGCCGGGTGCGGCAGCGGATTTGACCGCATGGCCGCCGAGGGACGCCACCGAGATAGAGATGTCGGGTCTCTACGAGCGCGTGGCCGAGCGCGGTTATGGCTACGGTCCTGCTTTCCAGGGCCTTGGTCGTGTCTGGCGGCGTGGTGAGGAAATCTTCGCCGAGGTCGCACTTCCCCAGGACCAGCACGCCCAGGCCGAAGAGTTCATCCTCCACCCCGCCCTCCTCGACGCGGCTTTGCACGGCCTTCTTCCCGGCGCCGTGCTGGACGAAGGCCCAGTGGTGTTGCCGTTCTCATGGTCGGGGGTGACCGTGCACGCGAGTGCGGCCACCGCGTTGCGGGTGCGGCTGACGCCTGCCGGCCTGGATACGTATGCGCTGGTTGCAGCGGATGCCGCTGGTGCGCTGGTTGTCTCGGCCGAGGGGCTGACTTTGCGGCCGGTCTCCGAGCAGGCGCTCCGCGAGGCCATGGGGGCACAACGCGACACGCTCTTCCACCTCGACTGGATAGCGGCCGAGGTTGCCGAGGAGCCGGTCGACGCCGCGACGGTGGCGCTGGTGGGGGCGGAGGCTTCGGGGCTCTTCGAGGGCGCCGCCGGCCTACCCGCTCTCCCCGCTCTGGCCGCGAGTGCGCTGCAGCCCGCGTGGACACTCGTGTCTCCGGCCTCGGGCTGCTGCTGCTGCACCGCCGACGACGTGGTGGCAAGCGCGCGGTCAACGACCGTGGAGGCGCTTGAGCTGCTACGGGAGTGGCTGGCGCAGGAGCGTTTCGCCGACTCCCGGCTGGTGATCGTCACCCGGAACGCGGTGGCCACGGGCGAGCACGAGGCGGCCGACCTCGCCACTTCCGGCGTGTGGGGCCTGCTGCGCAGTGCGCAGACCGAAAACCCCGACCGCTTCGTCCTCGTCGATCTCGACGGTGACGAACAGTCCGTACGTGCCCTGCCGCAGGCGTTGGCCACCGGGGAATCCCAGCTGGCCATCCGTAAGGGCGAGATACTGAGGCCGCGCCTCGCACGGACGACGTCGGCGGAGACGCTGACCCCGCCCGTGGGCGTACGCGAGTGGAGACTGGCGCTCACGGCCAGGGGAACGCTGGACAACCTGACCCTCGCGCCGTGCCCCGAGACGGCGGAGCCCCTGGCGGCGGGCCAGGTGCGTATCGCTGTGCGAGCGGCTGGTCTCAACTTCCGGGACGTGCTGATCTCGCTCGGCATGTACCCCGACGAGACCGCTCTGCCGGGCAGCGAGGGCGCGGGCATCGTGCTCGAAGTCGGGCCCGGCGTCACCGATCTCGCCGTCGGCGACCGCGTCATGGGCTTCCTCACCGGCGGGTTCGGGCCGATGGCGGTCGCCGATCGCCGGCTGCTCGCGCCGATGCCGCGCGGCTGGACGTTCGCCCAGGCCGCAGCGGTGCCGGTGGTCTATCTGACGGCCTACTACGGCCTGGTCGACCTCGGCAGGCTGCGGGCCGGTGACTCGGTACTGATCCACGCCGCCGCGGGGGGAGTG
The DNA here is from genome assembly GCF_042732265.1 of Streptomyces sp. NPDC059788. NCBI lineage: Bacteria > Bacillati > Actinomycetota > Actinomycetes > Kitasatosporales > Streptomycetaceae > Streptomyces > Streptomyces sp. NPDC059788. The sequence goes on from NZ_JBHWHY010000107.1 coordinate 2,809, forward strand.
GGCATGGCGGCCGTGCAGATCGCCCGCCATCTCGGCGCCGAGGTCTACGGCACGGCCAGCCCGGGGAAGTGGGGCGCGCTGCACGCGCAGGGATTCGACGATGACCACATCGCTTCGTCCCGCTCGCTGGAGTTCCGCGACGCGTTCGCCGTGGCCACCGGCGGCGAAGGCGTGGATGTCGTACTCAACGCGCTGGCCCGTGAGTTCATCGACGCGTCGCTCGAACTCATGCCGCGCGGCGGGCGCTTCGTGGAGATGGGCAAGACCGACCTCCGCGACGCCGGACGGATAGCCGCGGACCACCCCGGGGTCGAATACCACGCGTTCGAGCTGATGGACGCCGGTCCCGACCGCGTGCAGGAGATGCTCGTCGAGGTGCTCGGCCTGTTCGACCGGGGCGTTCTCAAGCCGCTTCCGATCACGACGTGGGACGTGCGGCGCGCGCCCGCCGCGTTCCGTTTCCTGTCGCAGGCGCGCAACATCGGCAAGATCGTGCTTACCGTCCCGATGGTTCCCGAACACATGGGCACGGTGTTGATCACCGGAGGCACGGGTGGCTTGGGTGCGCTGGCCGCACGTCACCTGGTGACGGAGCAGGGCGTGCGCGACCTCTTGCTGGTCAGCCGTCGGGGTGAACAGGCCCCTGGTGCGGCTGAGCTGGTGGGCGAGTTGTCCGGGCTGGGGGCCCGGGTGAGGGTGGCGGCCTGTGATGTCGCCGACCGTGAGGCCCTGGCCAAGCTGCTGGCGGACATACCGCGGGAGCATCCGCTGACCGCCGTGGTCCATACGGCGGGCATCCTCGACGACGCGACCGTCGCTTCGCTGACCGCCGGGCAGGTGGACGCGGTGCTGCGGCCGAAGGTGGACGCGGCGTGGAACCTGCATGAACTGACCCGCGACCTGGACCTGTCCTCGTTCGTCCTCTACTCCTCCTTCGCGGAGGTGCTGGGAACGGCCGGGCAGGGCAACTACGCCGCCGCCAACGCCTTCCTCGATGCCCTCGCCCAGCACCGCCGTACGCTCGGCCTGCCCGCCACGTCCCTCGCGTGGGGCCTGTGGGCGGAGTCGAGCGGAATGACCGGCCATCTGAGCGACGTCGACCTGCGCCGTATGGCCAAGGACGGGCTGGCCCCGATGACCTCGGCCGACGGCATGGCGCTGTTCGAACGGTCACTGGAAACCGGCAGGACGCTCCTGGCCCCGGCACGGCTGGACGTAACGGCTCTGCGGGCGCGCGGCGACGCTCTCCCCGCGATCCTGCGCGGGCTGACCGCAGGCACCGCAGGCACCGCGGGTGCTGCCGCGCGGCGACGGAGCGCGGTCGCGGACACCGCCGCCGGCGGACCGTCGCTGGCGGAGCGACTGGCGGCACTGCCTGCGGAGGAGCGGGACCGGTTCCTGGTGACTCTCGTCCGTGGTGAGGTGGCCGCGGTGCTCGGCCACTCGGGGGCCGAGGGCATCGGGCAGGACCGGGCATTCAAGGAGCTCGGCTTCGACTCGCTCACCGCGGTCGAACTGCGCAACCGTCTCAATGCCCGCACCGGCCTGCGTCTCGCGACGACGTTGGTGTTCGAATACCCCACTCCCGCTGAGCTGGCCGCCCACCTGCGCGAACAGATCGGTGTGGACGCCGAGGACGTTCCGCGGAGCCACGCGGTGCTCGCCGAACTCGACAAGCTCAGGCTCACCGTCCAGTCGACCGCCGCCGAAGCCGACGCGGCGGAGCGCCAGCAGATCGTGGCCTCCCTCAGGGCGCTGCTCGACCTCTGCGGCGCTGCCGACACCGGCTCGGGCGCCGGCTCCGGCGATGAGGACGATCTCGACTCCGCCAGCGACGACGAACTCTTCGCGCTCGTCAACGAACGCGGCTGAACCGCCGTTCTCCACCCTGGTCACCTGCGACCACCTGCCCCGTCCGGCACGTCCGTCCTACGACTCACTCGACGCTTCAACGCTGGGGAGCCCTGAACCACATGGCTGACGAGAACAAGCTCCGCGAATACCTCAAGCGCTCCATCGCGGACGGCCGTGAGGCCCGCAGGCAGCTGCACGAACTTGAGGAGCGGCAGTACGAGCCGATCGCCATCGTCGGCATGGGCTGCCGCTTCCCGGGCGGCGTGGCGTCGCCCGAGGACCTGTGGCGGCTGGTGGCCGACGGTGTCGACGCGATCTCGCCGTTCCCGGCGGATCGCGGATGGGACCTGGAGGGCCTGTACGACACGGACCCGGAGAGCCCGCGTACCAGCTACGTCCGGGACGGCGGCTTCCTGCACGACGCGGGAGGGTTCGACGCCGACTTCTTCGGGATCTCGCCGCGTGAGGCACTGGGCATGGACCCGCAGCAGCGGCTGCTGCTGGAGACGGCCTGGGAGACCTTCGAACGGGCCGGATTCGACCCCGCCGCACTGCGGGGCTCGCAGGTGGGCGTGTTCGTGGGGGCCACCAACCAGGAATACGGGCCGCGTGTCCACGACGCCCCCGACGCCGTGGAGGGCCACCTCCTCACCGGCACCACCCTCAGCGTCACCTCCGGCCGTATCGCCTACCAGTTCGGGCTGACCGGCCCCGCGGTGACCGTGGACACGGCGTGCTCGTCCTCGTTGGTCAGCCTGCACCTGGCAGCTCAGGCGCTGCGCTCGGGCGAGTGCTCGCTGGCGCTGGCCGGTGGGGTGACGGTCATGTCCTCCCCGGGCGTCTTCGTCGACTTCTCCCGTCAGCGCGGCCTGGCCGCCGACGCCCGCTGCAAGGCCTTCGCCGCCGCGGCGGACGGAACCGACTTCGGCGAGGGCGTGGGCCTCCTGCTGGTGGAGCGGCTGTCGGATGCCCGGAAGAACGGGCACCAGGTGCTGGCCGTCGTACGCGGTACGGCCGTCAATCAGGATGGCGCCTCGAACGGCCTCACGGCCCCGAACGGTCGCGCGCAGCAGCGGGTGATCCGGCAGGCGTTGGCCAATGCGCGTCTGTCGGCGACCGATGTGGATGCGGTGGAGGCGCACGGCACGGGCACGCGTCTCGGCGACCCGATCGAGGCGGACGCGCTGCTGGCCACGTACGGCCAGGAACGCGCGGAAGACCGTCCGCTGTGGCTGGGGTCCATCAAGTCGAACATCGGCCACACGCAGCACGCCGCCGGTGTGGCGGGTGTCATCAAGATGGTCATGGCGATGCGGGAGGGCACCCTTCCGAAGTCACTGCACATCGACGCGCCGACGCCGCATGTGGACTGGTCCGTTGGCGCCGTGGAGCTGTTGACCGATGCCCGGGCGTGGCCGGAGCTGGGGCGTCCGCGCCGAGCCGGCGTGTCGGGGTTCGGCGTGAGCGGAACGAACGCGCACGTCATCCTTGAGCAGGCCGACGCCGATGCTGAGGCCGCGGCCGATGCCGATTCTGATGCCGGCGCTGAGGCTGCTGTTGAAGTAGCGGTCGAGCGGGCTTTGCCGGTGGTTCCGTGGGTGGTGTCCGCGCGTAGTGAGGCGGCTTTGCGCGGCCAGGCCGGGCGGCTGGCGGAGGCCGGCGCTGTGTGTGATCCGGTGGATGTGGGGTTGTCGTTGGTGTCGTCGCGGTCGGTCTTTGAGCACCGGGCTGTGGTGCTGGGTGGGGATCGGGATGGTTTGTTGTCGGGTGTGGGGGCGTTGGCTGGTGGTGGGCCGGCGGTGGGTGTGGTGTCGGGTGTGGTGGCCGGTGGTGGGTTGGGGTTGGTGTTTACGGGTCAGGGTTCGCAGCGGGTGGGGATGGGGCGTGGGTTGTATGAGGTGTTTCCGGTGTTTGCGGGGGCCTTCGATGAGGTGTGTGGGTTGTTTGATGGGGTGTTGGGGCGTTCGGTGCGGGAGTTGGT
>NZ_JBHWHY010000108.1:0-6416 GCF_042732265.1 Streptomyces sp. NPDC059788
GCATGCCGAAATTCATCCCGTCCGGGAGTCGTGCAGTAGTGATGGTGCCGCCGGTGTGGCGTGAGGTGGCTGCCGTGGGACCTGTCGGCTCCGTGACAACTCGGAGAACACTACACGAGGCGTTGGAGGGTCAGCGGCGGGGGTCGCACAGGGCGTGGTCGACGAGGGTGCGCAGGGCCTGTAGCTGTCGTACGGCGGTGTCCTGGTCGGCCGGGCGGCTGTGGAGGGAGACGGTGACGGAGCGCCCGCCGTCGGGGGTGGCGGCCGGTTCGACGATGTAGCCGATGCCGCTGCCGCCGTGGCCCCAGTACGTACCGCCGCAGGAGAGCGGGGTGCTGAAGACGCCGAGGCCCGCGCGGGTGCCGGGAGCCTCTCCGGGCGCGTCCGGTACGGGCACGGTGCGCCGCATCTCGGTCTGCTGGGCGGGGGCGAGCAGGCGCCCGGTGTTCAGGGCGGTGAAGAAGCGGTCGAGGTCGGCGGCGGTGCTGATCATCGCGCCGTCGGCGCCGGTGTCGAAGGGCAGGTACGGCGCCGTGGTGTCGGTATAGGGGCCGTCCGGCGCGAACTGCTGGTACTCGGTGGCGTGCGGTTGCGGGAAAAAGGGGCGGCCTTCGGGCGCGCTGGTGTGCCGCAGGCCGAGCGGGCGCAGGATGCGGGTGCGTACCTCGTGCTGCCAGGTGTGGCCGGTGGCGGCGCGCACGATCATGCCCGTCAGGAGGTAGTTGGTGTTGGAGTAGCCGTGGCGGGCTCCGGGGCGGAAGGCGGGCCGGTGGCGCATGGCGAGGGCGACCTGCTGCTCGGGCGGGTAGACGCGGTCACGGTTGGCTTCGTAGTCGCGGCTGTCGCGCGGGGCCAGGTCGGCGGCGTAGTCGGGCAGGCCGCTGGTGTGGCCGAGGAGGTGGCGCAGGGTGACGGCGCGGCCGTCGTTGCCGTTGCCGGTGACCGTGCCGGGCAGCCACTTCTCCACGGTGTCGTCGAGCCGCAGCCTCCCCTCACCGACGAGCTGGAGGGCGACGGTGGCGACGAAGGACTTGGTGACGCTGCCGATGCGGAGGTATCCGGCGCGCGGCACCGGGCGTCCGGTGGCCAGGTCGCCGGTGCCGCTGGTGGCCGTACGGACGCCGTCGGGGGTGCGCAGGCGGACGGCGACGCCGGTGACGCCCGTGTGGCGCAGGGCGTCGGTGTCGCGCTGGAGCCGGTCGGCGCTCTGCCGGGCGTCGGCGGCCGTGGCCGGTCCCGGCGGTACGGCGAGGAGCGCGCCGGCGACGGCCAGTGCGGCGATGCCGGCGATCACGCCGGAACGGGCGCGGGCCCGGAAGCGGAAGCGGGCCCGGGAGCCGGAGCGGGCGCGGGGCTGCTGGTGGCGCGGACGGCTTTCCATGGGGCGATGGTGGCGGTGTGTCGCGGGTTGCGCCCATCCGGCAGGCCCCCGTTCCGGTGGTGGGGACAGCCGTAGGCGGCGGTTCGGGGGTCATCGGCGCAGGTGCGGGTACCGGTACGGGCCGAGGCGTGTCCGCGGGGTTCCGTCGGCGGGCGGCCCGAAGCCGGATACAGGGAGGCGTGGCGTGGAACGGTGTCTGGTGACCGGTGCGACCGGGTACATCGGCGGGCGGCTGGTGCCGGAGCTGCTGGCTGCCGGGTATCCGGTGCGGTGTCTGGCGCGTACGCCGGGCAAGCTGCGGGACCACCCCTGGTCGGGGCAGGTGGAGACGGTGCGGGGCGACGTCACGGACGCGGAGTCGCTCAAGGAGGCGCTGGAAGGCGTCGAGGTGGCGTACTACCTCGTGCACGCGCTGGGCTCGGGCAAGGACTTCGAGGACACCGACCGGCGGGCGGCCCGTACGTTCGCCGAGTGCGCGCGGGAGGCGGGGGTGCGGCGGATCGTCTATCTGGGCGGCCCGGTGCCGGAGGGCGTGGACCGGGACAAGCTGTCGCCGCATCTGCGGTCGCGGGACGAGGTGGGCCGCATCCTGCTGGAGTCGGGGGTGCCGACCGCGGTGCTGCGGGCCGCCGTGATCATGGGGTCGGGGTCGGCGTCGTTCGAGATGCTGCGGTATCTGACCGAGCGGCTGCCGGTGATGGTGACGCCGAGCTGGGTGCGTACCCGTATCCAGCCGCTGGCCGTACGGGATGTGCTGTATTACCTGGTGGGGTGCGCCGGGCTGCCGGAGTCGGTGAACCGGGGCTTCGACGTGGGCGGCCCCGACGTGCTGACGTACCGGCAGATGATGCAGCGCTACGCGCGGGTCGCGGCGCTCCCCCGGCGCCTGATCGTGCAGGTGCCGGTGCTCACGCCGGGCCTGTCCAGTCACTGGGTGGGGCTGGTGACGCCGGTGCCGGCGGGCATCGCCCGGCCGCTGGCGGAGTCGCTGCGCCACGAGGCCGTGGCCGCGGAGCACGACATCGCCCGTTACGTGCCCGATCCGCCCGGCGGGCTGACCGGCTTCGACCGTTCGGTGGAGCTGGCGCTGCGGCGCGTACGGGAGGCGCGGGTCGCCACCCGCTGGTCGTCGGCCTCGGTGCCCGGCGCCCCCAGCGACCCGCTGCCGACCGACCCGGACTGGGCGGGCGGCAGCCTCTACACCGACCGCAGGCAGCGCGCGGTGGACGCCTCGCCGGGGGCGCTGTGGGACGTCATCGAGGGCATCGGCGGGGAGAACGGCTGGTACTCCTTTCCGCTCGCCTGGGGCCTGCGGGGGTGGCTGGACCGGCTGTCGGGCGGTGTCGGGCTGCGGCGGGGGCGGCGGGACGCGCAGCGGCTGCGGGCCGGTGACTCGCTGGACTTCTGGCGGGTGGAGGAGATCGAGCGGGGGCGGCTGCTGCGGCTGCGCGCGGAGATGCGGCTGCCGGGTCTGGCCTGGCTGGAGCTGGTGGCCGGCCGGGACGAGGCGGGCCGTACGGTCTACCGGCAGCGGGCGGTGTTCCATCCGCACGGGCTGGCGGGGCACGCGTACTGGTGGAGTGTCGCGCCGTTCCACGCGTTGGTGTTCGGCGGGATGGCGCGCAACATCGCCGCCGCGGCGCGGGAGCGGGAGGCGCGGGGGCCGGACGCGCAGGAGACGCGGGAGCGGGACGCGCGGGCGGGACGGGGCGCCGCAAAGGAGCGCTGACACCGCCCGGAGGCCGTCACCTTCCGTCCACCTCATTCCGGCGTACGAGTGAATTACGGGGGTGGCGGCGTCCCCGGTCGGCGGCAGGGGCGGCGCGGCGTACGGGCGGCGGTGGCGGGCCCTTGTACGTTCGGCCCCTCCCGGCAATGAGAGGTGCGCAATGCCCACATCCCGTTCCCTCACCGGCTGGAGACCGTCCGGCCCGTGGTATCCCGTCCTGGTCTGCGGCGTCGTCGGCGGGCTGGCCGTTCCCACCGCATGGGCGGCGGGTTCCGACGTCCACGACACGAAGTCGCGGCAGGCGGCGGCCCAGCAGGCCGAGTTCCGGCAGGCCTCCGAGAAGGCGGCCGAGACCGGCCGCCGGGTGGAGGTGCAGTCGCAGCGCACCGACACCGCGCGCGTCTTCGCCAACCCGTCCGGTACGTACACCACCGAGCAGAGCCTGTCCGGCCCGCGCGCGCCCCGGGGCCCCGTGGGCCTGTGGACCAGCGTCAACAAGAGGTTCCCGACCACGTCCTACTGGGCGAAGACGGGGGACGTCGCGCGCGTCGGCCACGAGAACCAGACGGGCGGGACCTGGCGCTCGTTCATCACCATGGGCACCAGGGACCTGCAGCGGACCGGCAACATCAAGAGCGCCGCGTTCCGTATCAGGAACACCTACTCCTGGTCGTGCACCAAGCGGCCCGTCCAGCTGTGGGACACCGGCCGGGCCTACAAGAGCACGACCTGGAACCAGCAGCCGAAGTGGTACAAGCTGCTGGCCACGGTCAACGCCGCCCAGGGGCACGACGCCAGGAACTGCCCGGCGGGCGACCTGGTCTTCAACGTCACGGACAACGCCCGGGCGGCGAAGGCCAACAAGTGGCCGGACATGACGCTGGGGCTGCGGGCCGCGAACGAGACCGACACCTTCGCGTGGAAGAAGTTCGCGCCGAGCACCTCCAAGCTGGACGTCACCTGGACCAGGAGCTGATCCACCGCGTTTCCCCGGCCGCCCCGGTGACCTCACGGTTCACCGGGGCGGCCGGCTGACGTACGCCGGGCCGCCCGCGCCCTGGCGCGCCCTCAGCTGCGCGCGCTCCGCACCGTTTTGGAACCGGGGCCGGATCATCAATACGATCCGGCGATGATCACAAGTAAACGGCTGGCGGCCGGGGTGTGCGGGCTGCTCGCCACGTTGGCCGTGGGGCTCCTCCCCACCTCCGCCGCGGCCGCCGACGAACCGGATGCGAAGAAACCCTCCCCGAAGGTCGAGCTGGTGCTGGACGTCAGCGGCTCGATGCGGGCCCGCGACATCGACGGGCAGAGCCGGATGTCGGCGGCGAAGCAGGCGTTCAACGAGGTGCTGGACGCGGTGCCGGGCGAGGTCCAGCTCGGTATACGTACCCTCGGCGCGAACTATCCAGGGCCCGACCGGCAGACCGGGTGCAAGGACACCAAGCAGCTCTATCCCGTCGGGCCGCTCGACCGGACCGAGGCGAAGACCGCGGTGGCGACGCTCGCCCCCACCGGCTGGACGCCGATCGGCCCGGCCCTGCTGGGCGCGGCGGACGACCTCAAGGGCGGTGCCGCGAGCCGCCGGATCGTGCTGATCACGGACGGCGAGGACACCTGTGCCCCGCTCGACCCGTGCGAGGTGGCGCGGGACATCGCCGCCAAGGGCATCCACCTGACCGTGGACACGCTCGGGCTGCTGCCGGACGCCAAGACCCGTAAGCAGCTCAGCTGCATCGCGGAGGCCACCGGCGGCACGTACACCTCGGTCCGGCACACCGGCGAACTCCGGGACCGGGTGCACCAGTTGGTGGACCGGGCGGCCGATCCGGTGGTGACGCCGGTGGCGACCGAGGGCGCCGATCAGTGTGCCAAGGCGCCGGTGCTCAAGCCGGGCCTGTACAGCGACCGGGAGAAGTTCGCCGAGCACCGCTGGTACCGGGTGGACGTGCGGCCGGGCCAGGAGCTGCGGGCGTCGGCGAGCATCGGTGCCGACCGGGCCGTCAACAACGACTACGGCGTCCTGCTGCGGGCCTCGACCGTGCACGGCCGGGAGATCGTGCGCGGCTCGGAGTCGGGCGACGGGCGCACCGACGTGGTCTCGTCCGGGCTGCGCTATCCGAAGGCGCAGCTGAAGAACGCCGAGGGGGACGCCAAGGACGCGCCGGAGACCGTCTGTCTCCAGCTGAGCAACTCCTTCGCGGCGCCCGCCTCGGTCAAGACCGAGCCGGGGCTGCCGGTGGAGCTGGCCATCGACGTCGTGGACGGTCCGTCCGACGCCTCGGACGCCGCGTCCTTCGGCCTGGGCCGCGGCTGGTGGCTGCTGGGCGCGCTGGCGCTCGCCGGTCTGGTGACCGGTCTGCTGTGGGGCTGGCTGTCGCGCTGGCGTGTCGCCGTCTGGAGGACCAACTGATGCGTACGCGTGGGTTTGTGGCCGCAGCGCTGCTGGCGGGTGCCGTGCTCTTCGGCGCGGCGGGTCCGGCGGTGGCGGCCAGTCCGTCGCCGTCCGCGAGCGGGAGCTCCGAAGGCCCTACGGAGGCGGGTACGTCGTTCCGTACGGCGACGCCGGTCGTGCCGGGGCAGCGGGCGACGGCCGGGGCGTCCACCGGTGACTACCTGTACTGGGTGGTGCCCGTGGACACCGGGCAGCGCGCCACGATGAAGGCGAAGGTGACACTGCCCAAGGCGGCCCGGCACGGCGCGGCGACCTGGCAGCTCGATGTGTACGACGGGCTGCGGCGGCGCCAGGCGTGCGCGTACGGCGCGCAGAGCAGGGCGGCAGCGGCGGACGCGGCCTCGGTGGAGGTGTCCTGCACGCTGCGTACGGTCCGCTCCTGGGCGGAGCAGTGGTCCAACGATCCGCTGCCGGGCAGCTACTACGTACGGCTGACGGTCACGGGCGTGCCGCAGGAGGATCTGGGGCTGCCGGTGCGCGCGGAGTTCGAGCCCACCGTGGCGGAGGCGGGCGGTGCGTACGCCGTGGACGGCAAGCTGTCCGCGCCGCTCGTGCCGGGTGCCGCCACCGCGAGTCCGGAGGGCGGGCAGAGCGCTTCCGCGGAGCCGTCGGCTTCGGCTTCGGCTTCGGGCAAGCGGTCCGCCGCGGCGCTGGAGCCGGAGGGCGGCTGGTCGTCGGGCCGGTGGTCCGACCGGTGGGTGTGGACGGCGGTGGGCGGTCTGCTGGCGGCGCTCGCCGGGATCGCCGGGTATGCCATGACGCGCGGCAGCGGCCGCCCGTCGCGGGTGCCGCCGGGCGTGTGACGGCGGCACGGCTCATGCGGAGCGGGGCGGTGCGCGGAGTGTTCCGCGCAC
>NZ_JBHWHY010000109.1:0-5382 GCF_042732265.1 Streptomyces sp. NPDC059788
CCCCTGCCCCACCCGCTCCTTCCCCGTACACCCCCGGCCCCAACCCCCCCCAACCCCCCCCCACAACCCGCCCCCCCGCCCACCCCCGTTTCCCCCCCCCGCCCGGGGCCCCCCCCCCCGCGGGGTCCGTCTGCCAACGGATCTCGGCTCGCCTGCCGAAGCCTGGCGGTCGGCAGGTGCGAGACCGCTCTGCGCCGTTACCCGTTACTACTGCTTCTTGCCCGCCCCGCCCTCGGCCCCCTGGGCGCCGCCCTCCGCGCTGCCTTCCAGCACGGCGAAGTCGACCGTCACCTCATCGCCCTGCACGTCGGCCACGGAGATCGTCATCGGCCTGCGCTTGTCCTTGTAGACGGCGGTGCACTGCACGCTCGCCTCCTTCTTCGCGGCAAGCCCGCCCGCGCAGCTCACCGAGTCCGGCGTCTCGTCGCGGTAGGGGTGGTCCTTGGCCTCCTTCTCCACATCCGCACGCGACACCGCGTGATCTGCCCCGCTCGCGGTCAGGACCGCTCCGTCGTTACCCGTGTTCAAGCTCAAGGCGATTCCCGCGCCTGCCGCCAGCACGACGACCACGGCCAGGGCGATGACAATGCGCTTCATGCGTAGTTCCTCGAATCCCGTTCCGGCCGGTTCCCGCCGGCCGCTCTCTTTCCGTCCACTGCCAACCCTTTACTTTCGGATCATTGGGGATGACGCAGAAACGTGCGGTACAGGTTCCGTACCACTCAATGCGCGAAGGGTGGTTCGAAGCAGCCAGTCTCCGGATAGGGACCGTTGACCGACACCTGATAGTTGGTTTTCTGTACGAAAGCAGTGACACAGGCGTCTTTGTGGACACGGAGACCGATTCGGGCGCCTTCGGGCGTGACGTAATGGTCGGTCACGAAGCGGGAATCCATGGCGCGCACCTCGATTTCCGGGCCGCGCCGGTCGCCGTCGGAGGCGGCCTTCCGTTCCTGATACCCGAGCGCGAGCATCGCCGAGCGGACGTTCTCGGGGCCCCACTTTCCCTGTTTCCAGAGGCTTTTGAGTACGGGCTCGATGCGACCGGCTTCCTTTTGGGCGTCCTTTTCGGAGGCCGGGGACATGTCGCGCGCGCGGCGGCCGGCGTTGTTCTCGTTGTAGTGCGGGGCCCCGTCGCGGGAGCCGGGTTCCACGTAGGGGGGCGCGCCGCCCGACGGGACGACGGAGCTGGGGCTGGGGGCCGGGCTCGGGGCACCGGCCGCGACGGGCCGCTGTCCGCAGGCGGTCAGGGATATGGCGGCGCCGGCGAGGAGGAGTGCGGCGGCGAGGCGTCTTCGCGGCCGCATCGTTGAGGTGGGCATGCGGATCACCCTGCCATGAGAGCGCACCCCGACCCATCGCTCGTTGACAAAGCGGAACGACGTTCCATATCGTAAGTGGAACAACGTTCCGTTTCTGTTGCGGCCGACGCCACCGAGGCCGTCGCCGCCGCGACTCCGTTGAATGGACCCACGCATCATGAGTGAACCGACCTCCGCAGCCGACTCCTTCGGTCTGCCCGCCCCCGTCCTCTCGGTCAGTCCGGTGGTGCTGCCGGTTCCCGGCCGGGCCGTGGACCTCCAGGTACGGGTTTCCGCGCCCGTGACCGGGAGCGACCTGCCGGTCATCCTCCTCTCGCACGGGCAGGGCCACTCGAACCACCTCTCCTCGCTGAACGGCTACGCGCCTCTCGCCCACTTCTGGGCGGCGCACGGCTTCGTCGTGCTCCAGCCCACCCACCTGAGTTCCAGGACGCTGAACCTGGCCCCCGACACCCCCGGGGCGCCGCTGTACTGGCGGTCGCGGGCCGAGGACATGACGCACCTCCTCGACCGGCTCGACGAGATCGAGGCCGCCGTTCCGCAGCTTCTCGGGCGCCTGGACCGCAGCAGGGTCGCCGTGGCCGGGCACTCGATGGGCGGGCACACCGCGAGCCTGCTGCTGGGCGCCCGGCTCACCGATCCGGACGACGGAACGGAAGTGAACCTGGCCGAGCCCCGGATCAAGGCGGGTCTCCTGCTGGCCGCGCCCGGCCGGGGCGGCGATGCCCTGAGCGAGGCCGCGGCCGAGCTGCTGCCCTTCGTCACGACGACGGACTTCTCCACGATGACGACGCCCACGCTCGTGGTCGTCGGCGATCAGGACGACTCCGCCCACCTGACGGTCAACGGCCCGGACTGGCACGCCGATCCGTACGTCCTCGCCCCCGGCTCCAAGGCCCTGCTCACGCTGTTCGACGCGGGGCACGGGCTCGGCGGGATCTCCGGTTACGACGTCGCCGAGACCACGGACGAGAGCCCGGAGCGAGTGGCCGCGGTCCAGCGGCTCACCTGGGCCTACCTTCGTAGCGAGCTCTGCCCGGGGGACTCCGCCTGGCAGACGGCGTGCGACGCGCTGGCGGCCGGGGCCGCCCCGCTCGGACGGGTCGAGACCAAGTAGGGGCGTAACCAAGTACGGAGTGACGAAGCAACGCACCCGCGCACCGGCCGCACGCCGGTCCGGCTCGGCTCTTCCCGCGCCGAGCCGGACCGGCAACCATTCAGAGCGGCCCCCAGCCGTTCAGGTGCGCCTGTCCCCCGCCCCGCGATCCTTGAGCGCCGCGCGCCGCGCCTCCTCCTGCTCGCACAGGGCCTTGAACCTCAGGATGCGGTCGTCGGGTTCGGCCGGCTCGTCCTCGTCGTCGTCCTCCTTCCACAGCCCCTGCTCCTTCAACTGCCGCGTGTGCACTTCCACGGGTGGCTGCGGATCGAAGTCGCTGGGCCGCGGCCCCTCCGGTCCGTCGGGCCCGACACGGACCAGCCGTTCGACCCGAGTGATGCGGAACCGGCGCCCGTCGACGCTCAGGCTGTTGCCGCGTTTCGCGTCCAGCGCGTCGGCCGCCCGCGCGTACTCCGCCTGTTTCCCGTCCGAGAGTTCCAGGCTGAACGGCGCCAGCACCCGGAGCCACACCGCCAGGCCGTCCCGCGCCTTCTGCGGGGTGGCGTGCGACGCCCCCGGGTCCTGCGCCTTCCACTGCCCGTCCACCCGCTCCGCGGTCATGAACACCGTCGGCAGCAACACGCCGCCCGGGTACCGCACGGCGGCGCGCAGCGCGTCGTCGTAGACCTCCGGAGGGGCGCCGGGGGCCGCGCCGACGAACCGCACGAGGTCCAGCTTCAGGAGACTGTCGGACAGGCCGGTACCGACGTACGGGTCGACGATGAAGCCCTTGGTCGGGGACGGCTCGCGGAAGGCCTCGCCGGGCCGCGACGGGTCCGGGTCGGAGGGGCGGGGCGGCTCGGGGCCGCTGCGGCCCATGCGGATGAACTTCGCGGCGCGTACGATCCGGAACCGCTCGCCGCAGACACGCAGGTCGTCGACGACCTCCCGGTCCATCCGCAACGCCGCCGCCATCCACCTCCTTTGCCCCTCCGCGTCGCCGGCGTCCGCGGCCTTCTTGGCGGACATACGAAAGTGCGAGCCCAGGGTGTCCCTGGCCCCCTGCGGTTCGGTGGCGCCGTACTCGGACAGCTCCCAGCCGCCGGCGTCGTGCTCCTTCGCATGGAAGAACTCCGCCGGCCCCACTCCCAGCAGTTCCGGGTAGCGCTCGCGCGCCTGCCAGGCCTCCTGGTCCGCGAGCGCCGCGACGGGGTTTTCGTGCGGGGACACCCGGAAGGTGAGGTAGCCGGGCACCCTGTCCTCGTAACCGTCCATGCACCGAATGTGCCCGAACGCGCGGCGGCGGCGCCGGGAAACGCGGGGAAACAACCCTGCCGCGCGGGGTGAGTGCGCGACTGTCCTCCCGGACACCGAGCCCCCGAAGGTAAAGTAAGGCTGGCCTTACCAAAACTGAGGGGGCGGTCCACCACCGACTGCCCCCGCCGCGTCCCCGCACCACCCTCATGGAGCCCACCTCGATGCCCGCCACCACCCCGCCCGCCGACACGCCCCGCCACCCGCCCCGGGTGCCGCGGCCCTCCCCCGTGCCGCGCGTCACCGACGAACGTGTCGTCCGGCGGGCGGCCGAGACGGCCGGGGCGGACTTCTGGCGGGCAGTGGAACGGGAGGGCACGCCGCTCGTCGGGCCCGATCCGCACGGCGCGACGGACCACGCGCTCGTCACGTTCCTGTGGCGCGGCTCCCCCGCGACCCGCGCGGTCCAGGTGTCCCCCAACAAGCTCGCCGACCCACGCGACCCGGCCGGCAACCTTATGGACCGCGTGCCCGGTACGGACGTATGGCACTGGTCCGTACGGATGCGCCGCGACTGGCACGCCACGTACACGCTGTGTGTGGACGAGGGTGACGGGCCCTCCGCAGACGACGACGCGTACTGGCCGTGGCTGCGCACGCAGCAGCGCACCGATCCACTCAACCCGCACTGTCTCGCGAGTCGTTGGGGCGGCCCTCCGGCGTCCTGCGTCGCGCTGCCCGGCGCGCCGCGCGGTGCGGAGTGGCGGGAGCGGCCCGGCGTGCCCCGTGGCACGGTCTCCGTGCACACCGTCCCCAGTGCGCTGCTCGGCAACGCGCGCCGGGTGTGGCGGTACGTGCCCCCGGGCGGCGCCGACGCGGGTGCGCAAGCGGGCGGTGGGCTGCCCGTCCTCGTCCTCCTGGACGGGGAGATGTGGCAGCCGGGGCTCGGCGTGGCCACCCTGCTGGACAACCTCATCGCGGAGGGCCGCGTCCCGCCGCTGGTCGCGCTCCTGCCCGAGTCCCTGGGCGCGGACACCCGCTGGGCGGAGATGACCTGCGCCCCGCGGTTCGCCGGTTTCCTCGCGGACGAGTTGCTGCCGTGGGCCGCCGCGGATCTGCCGCTGACCGCCGACCCGGCCCGTACGGTGGTGGCGGGCCAGAGCCTGGGCGGCCTGACCGCCGCGTACGCGGCGGTGACCCTGCCCGGCCGGTTCGGTGGCGTCCTGGCGCAGTCGGGCTCGTTCTGGTGGCCGAACGGTCCGGGCGCGCAGTGGCTGACCGAGCGGATCGCGGCGTCCCCGCGGCTCCCGGTGCGGTTCCGCCTGTCGGCGGGCGAGCAGGAGTGGGTCGCGCTGCCCGCGAACCGGCGGCTGCGCGACACCCTGGCGGCCAAGGGATACCAGGACGCGGTCTACCGCGAGTACAACGGCGGCCACGACTACCTGTGCTGGCGCACGGAACTGGCCGACGGGCTGTGTGAACTGCTCGGCCCGGGGGCGGGCGGGTCCGCAACCGAGTGACGCGCCGGGGCCCGGCCGCTGGAATGCGATGCCGTTGGTTAATTCGGGCCTTGGCGTGACGTCGGCTTCCGGGACCCGGTTGTGGTCTTGGAAGCCGACGTTGTTGTGTGGGGAGGGTGTCGGGTGTCGATGCGGCCGGAGGAGCCTGGAGAGGTTCCGGCGGAGACGGTGCGGGTGGCACGGGCGGCCT
>NZ_JBHWHY010000110.1:0-1291 GCF_042732265.1 Streptomyces sp. NPDC059788
GGTGGGAGTCCTCATCTCGAAGCAGGCTTCCCGCTTAGATGCTTTCAGCGGTTATCCTTTCCGAACGTAGCCAACCAGCCATGCCCTTGGCAGGACAACTGGCACACCAGAGGTTCGTCCGTCCCGGTCCTCTCGTACTAGGGACAGCCCTTCTCAAGACTCCTACGCGCACAGCGGATAGGGACCGAACTGTCTCACGACGTTCTAAACCCAGCTCGCGTACCGCTTTAATGGGCGAACAGCCCAACCCTTGGGACCGACTCCAGCCCCAGGATGCGACGAGCCGACATCGAGGTGCCAAACCATCCCGTCGATATGGACTCTTGGGGAAGATCAGCCTGTTATCCCCGGGGTACCTTTTATCCGTTGAGCGACGGCGCTTCCACAAGCCACCGCCGGATCACTAGTCCCTACTTTCGTACCTGCTCGACCCGTCAGTCTCACAGTCAAGCTCCCTTGTGCACTTACACTCAACACCTGATTGCCAACCAGGCTGAGGGAACCTTTGGGCGCCTCCGTTACTCTTTAGGAGGCAACCGCCCCAGTTAAACTACCCACCAGACACTGTCCCTGATCCGGATCACGGACCCAGGTTAGACATCCAGCACGACCAGAGTGGTATTTCAACAACGACTCCCCCGCCACTGGCGTGACGAGTTCACAGTCTCCCACCTATCCTACACAAGCCGAACCGAACACCAATATCAAGCTATAGTAAAGGTCCCGGGGTCTTTCCGTCCTGCTGCGCGAAACGAGCATCTTTACTCGTAGTGCAATTTCACCGGGCCTATGGTTGAGACAGTCGAGAAGTCGTTACGCCATTCGTGCAGGTCGGAACTTACCCGACAAGGAATTTCGCTACCTTAGGATGGTTATAGTTACCACCGCCGTTTACTGGCGCTTAAGTTCTCAGCTTCGCCAGAACGAATTCTAGCTAACCGGTCCCCTTAACGTTCCAGCACCGGGCAGGCGTCAGTCCGTATACATCGCCTTACGGCTTCGCACGGACCTGTGTTTTTAGTAAACAGTCGCTTCTCGCTGGTCTCTGCGGCCACCACCAGCTCAGAGTGCAAGACTCATCACCAGCAATGGCCCCCCTTCTCCCGAAGTTACGGGGGCATTTTGCCGAGTTCCTTAACCATAGTTCACCCGAACGCCTCGGTATTCTCTACCTGACCACCTGAGTCGGTTTAGGGTACGGGCCGCCATGAAACTCGCTAGAGGCTTTTCTCGACAGCATAGGATCATCCACTTCACCACAATCGGCTCGGCATCAGGTCTCACCCTTAAC
>NZ_JBHWHY010000110.1:1390-2984 GCF_042732265.1 Streptomyces sp. NPDC059788
GATTCGATGTTTGGCGCTTCAAAGCGGGTACCGGAATATCAACCGGTTGTCCATCGACTACGCCTGTCGGCCTCGCCTTAGGTCCCGACTTACCCTGGGCAGATCAGCTTGACCCAGGAACCCTTAGTCAATCGGCGCACACGTTTCCCACGTGTGTATCGCTACTCATGCCTGCATTCTCACTCGTGAACCGTCCACAACTACCTTCCGGCGCTGCTTCACCCGGCACACGACGCTCCCCTACCCATCACGATCCCCGTTAGGAGTAATATCGCAATGACACGACTTCGGCGGTGTGCTTGAGCCCCGCTACATTGTCGGCGCGGAATCACTTGACCAGTGAGCTATTACGCACTCTTTCAAGGATGGCTGCTTCTAAGCCAACCTCCTGGTTGTCTCTGCGACTCCACATCCTTTCCCACTTAGCACACGCTTAGGGGCCTTAGTCGATGCTCTGGGCTGTTTCCCTCTCGACCATGGAGCTTATCCCCCACAGTCTCACTGCCGCGCTCTCACTTACCGGCATTCGGAGTTTGGCTAAGGTCAGTAACCCGGTAGGGCCCATCGCCTATCCAGTGCTCTACCTCCGGCAAGAAACACACGACGCTGCACCTAAATGCATTTCGGGGAGAACCAGCTATCACGGAGTTTGATTGGCCTTTCACCCCTAACCACAGGTCATCCCCCAGGTTTTCAACCCTGGTGGGTTCGGTCCTCCACGAAGTCTTACCTCCGCTTCAACCTGCCCATGGCTAGATCACTCCGCTTCGGGTCTTGGGCACGCTACTCAACGCCCTATTCGGACTCGCTTTCGCTACGGCTTCCCCACACGGGTTAACCTCGCAACATACCGCAAACTCGCAGGCTCATTCTTCAAAAGGCACGCAGTCACGACGCAAGAACAAGTTCTCGCGCGACGCTCCCACGGCTTGTAGGCACACGGTTTCAGGTACTATTTCACTCCGCTCCCGCGGTACTTTTCACCATTCCCTCACGGTACTATCCGCTATCGGTCACCAGGGAATATTTAGGCTTAGCGGGTGGTCCCGCCAGATTCACACGGGATTTCTCGGGCCCCGTGCTACTTGGGTGGTTCTCAAACGAGCCGTTGATGTTTCAGCTACGGGGGTCTTACCCTCTACGCCGGACCTTTCGCATGTCCTTCGCCTACACCAACGGTTTCTGACTCGCCGACCGGCCGGCAGACCGGTCAAGAGAACTCCCACAACCCCAACCACGCAACCCCTGCCGGGTATCACACGTGACTGGTTTGGCCTCATCCAGTTTCGCTCGCCACTACTCCCGGAATCACGGTTGTTTTCTCTTCCTGCGGGTACTGAGATGTTTCACTTCCCCGCGTTCCCTCCACATACCCTATGTGTTCAGGTATGGGTGACAGCCCATGACGACTGCCGGGTTTCCCCATTCGGAAACCCCCGGATCAAAGCCTGGTTGACGGCTCCCCGGGGACTATCGTGGCCTCCCACGTCCTTCATCGGTTCCTGGTGCCAAGGCATCCACCGTGCGCCCTTAAAAACTTGGCCACAGATGCTCGCGTCCACTGTGCAGTTCTCAAGCAACGACCAGCCACCCG
>NZ_JBHWHY010000111.1:0-4324 GCF_042732265.1 Streptomyces sp. NPDC059788
GACCCCCGCCTGGCACCACGCACACCCCCACCGGGCCCCGCCGACTAATTTCGGTTCTACGCCGGGCCCCGGCGCGTTTTCCCGGCCTTCACCCGTTTGAGTGAGAACAGAGCACAAAGTGTCCGCCTGACCACACGCGGTCGCAAGAATCGTGCCCGGAACGATGCGGCTCGCTCAGACAGAGGCCATGCCGCGGGGAAAGGGCCGGGCCGACCGCCTCGATGGTTGCTGGGGGGAGCATCGGCATGATCCGAACCTGGGCGCGGCGGGCTGTCGCGCGGCCGCGTGCCGCGCGGGCCCGGCGGGCCTTCGTACTCGTGCTGCCCGGACTGTGGGTGCTCGGCGTGCTGGTCTGGGAGCTGTGCGCCCCCGCCGAAGGCCAGTTCCTCCAGCTCCTCGCCGCCGCCCCCGCCATAGCCTGCGCCGGCACGGGCCGGCGTCAGTGCGTCGTGCTCGGCGGCCTGTGTGCCCTGCTCGCGCTGCTGCCCGTGGGGGCGGCGGACCACGGCGCCCACACTCTCGCCCGTATCGGCACGTGCTGCGCCGTGCTGGTCGTCGTCGCCGCCAGCTATCTGACCGCCGGCCGGCGCCTGCGCCTGCTGCGGGAGCTGGAGCGTACGAAGGAAGTCGCCACGGCGGCGCAGCGGGTGCTGCTGCGTCCGCTGCCCTCGCGCGTGGACGGCATCGTCGTCGCCGCCGACCACCTCACGGCCGACGAGGCCGCGACGGTCGGCGGCGATCTGTACGACGTCGTGGCGACGTGCCACGGCGTGCGGGCCGTCATCGGTGACGTGCGCGGCCACGGCATCGGCGCCCTGGGCACGGTAGCCGCGGTGCTCGGCAGCTTCCGCGAGGCGGCCCACGACGAGGCCGAGCTGGGCGGCGTGCTCCGGCGCCTGGAGCGCGCGTTGCAGCGGCATCTGAGGGAGCGGGCGCGCGCCGAACACCCGTCGGCGGGCGGCGGGGAGCCGGAGAACCCGGTGTGCGAGGAGTTCGTGACCGTGCTGCTGGTGGAGATCGCCCGCGACGGTTGCGTACGGACCCTCAACTGCGGCCATCCCTGGCCGTACCGGCTCAGCCGCCGCGGCGCGCTGCCGGACGCGCCCGACGAGCCGATGCCGCCGCTCGGCCTCTTCCCGCTGCCCGCCGAACTGCCCGCGGTGGACTGCCCGCCGCTGCCGCCCGGCCAGGCGATCTTCCTGCACACGGACGGGGCGACGGACGCGCGCGACGCGGCCGGGACGTTCTTCCCGCTGCCGCGCGCCCTGGACGACAGCGTCCGGTCGGTCAGGGACTGCCGCCCCGCCGGGGTCGTCGAGGGCGTACGGGCCGCGCTGCTGCGGCATGTCGACGGGCGGCTGTCCGACGACGTGGCGCTGCTGGTGCTGTGCAACGACCGGCTGCGGGTGCCCGCCCAGGCGGACGCCGCGGCGGCCCGGACGCGCGGGCGTGTCCGGGCCGGGCAGGCGGAGTGAAGGACGGCGCGGCCGGTTCACACCCCGTGTGAAGGCCGCTTCATTACGCTGATCTCAAGGGGTTGTCGAGTCGACAAGTCTACGAGCGGTCGCCCGCGTCCGGCGGCGGGGCGGCCCGTCAGGAGGGCACCATGGAGCCCAACAGCCTGCTCGACGCGATTCTCGACGAGGCAGGCATATCGCACGCCGGGCTGGCGCTGCACGTCAACCAGCTCGGCCGGCAGCGCGGACTGGCGCTGCGCTACGAACACACGGCCGTCGCCCGGTGGCTGAAGGGGCAGCGGCCGCGGGGCCAGGTACCCGACCTGATCTGCGAGGTCCTCAGCGAACGGCTGCACCGCGCCGTGGGGCTCGACGACATCGGACTGAGCCGGCCGGGAGTGCGCCGCGTCCCGGACACCCCGCTCTCCGGATTCGTGGAGCGGGCCACCGCGCTGTGGCGGTCCGACGAACAGCAGCGGCCGCACGTGCTGTCCGCCCCCGCCCTCACCGGCACCTCGGCGGTCATCCCCGTATGGGAGTGGGAGAACCCGCCCGAGGACTCCGACGTGTCCCGGGACGGCCTGACCAGGGTGTCCATGGCGGACATCGAAATGCTCCGCGCGGCGCGTACGCACTACGAGCAGATGTACCGGAAGGCGGGTGGTATCGCGACGAGAACGCGGGTCGTCGGATTCCTCAACACCGAGGCGGCGCCGCTGCTGCGGGGCAGCTACACCGATGCGACGGGACGACAGCTCCACCGGGCCACCGGCGGACTGGTCGCCGTCGCGGGAATCTGTGCGTACGACTCGGACGCCCTCGGGCTCGCCCAGCGCTACTTCCATCAGGCGCTGCGGCTGGCCAAGGCAAGCGGGGACCGGGGGCTCGGCGCGTACATCATCGCGCTGCTGGTCAACCAGTCCCTGTTCGTACGGGAGTACCGTCAGGCGGTCGCCTTCGCGGAGGCCGCCCTGCGCACGGCGGGGCCGCAGATCACCCCGGCGCTCGCGGCGGATCTCTACGCGATGCAGGCCAAGGCGTACGCGCGCCTGGGGGACGGCGCGAGCGCGCTCTCCTGCATCCGGCGTGCGGAGGCGGCGGCCGAGCGTATACGCCCTGGTCAGGAACCCGACGAAACGGATTACGTCCAGCCGGGCCTGGTGAACGTACAAGTGGCGGAGGCGCTGCTGAGCCTGGGGGACCTGCGTGCTGCCCGGACCCACGCGGACGCCGCCGTCGACACCCCCGCGCACGACCGGGGCCGGGTCCACCGGCTGGCCATGCTCACCCATATCGAGCTGCGCCAAGGGGACGCGGACCAGGCTGTGGCCAACGCCGCGCAGATGACCGAACAGGCGCGGGGAATGGAGTCGCAGCGGTTACGGGACCGGCTGCGGGCGGTGCGCGAGCACTTGGCCGAGACCGGAGGTTCCGCCACCGACGAAGCTGCCGATCTGATCGACGAGGCGCTGCGCGTTCCACTGTGAAGCCGGCCCGTGTCACCTTGCCAGCCCAACGGCGGAAGGTGGCACATACGTGCGATGGAAGAATCTCAGTGAGCAGACCGTGTACGAGAACCGCTGGTTCCGGGTCAACCTCGCCGATGTCGAACTCCCCGACGGCCGCCACCTGGATCACTTCCTGATCCGGTTGCGGCCCGTCGCCGTGGCCACAGTGGTCAACGAGGCCAACGAGGTGCTGCTGCTGTGGCGGCACCGCTTCATCACCGACACCTGGGGATGGGAGCTGGCCGCGGGCGTGGTCGAGGACGGCGAGGACATCGCCGCCGCGGCCGCCCGGGAGATGGAGGAGGAGACCGGGTGGCGCCCCGGCCCCCTCGAACACCTCCTCTCCGTGGAGCCGTCCAACGGCCTCACCGACGCCCGGCACCACATCTTCTGGTCCGACCGGGGCGCTTTCGTGGGCCATCCCGAGGACGACTTCGAGTCCGACAAACGGGAGTGGGTCCCCCTGAAACTGGTGCCTGACATGATCGCCAGAGGGGAGGTGCCGGCCGCCAACATGGCGGCCGCACTGTTGCTGCTGCACCACATCCGGCTGGGGTGACCCGGGCCGCGGCGCGTGCGGCGCGCCGCGGGCCCGCCGGCCTCAGCGTCCCGTCGCCTGCCATACGGCGATCGCCAGCGCCGCGAGCCCCGTGAGTGCGGCGACGGACGGCAGCGGCCAGCGGCTGTGCTCCAACCGCGTGACGCGGGCCTGCAAGTCGCCCGCGTCACGCTCGTTCTGTTCGGAGCGCTGCGCCAGCAGCGCCAGTTGCCCGTCGACACGGGCGGTGCGCACATCCAGGCAGCGTCTCAACTCCGCCATGTCGGTGGCGACCAGGTCGGGTTCGGGGTGGGCGGTCACGGTCCGCTCCTCTTTCCTCTCTCGGGCGGGACTTCGTTGTCCATACGCGCCCCAGTCAACTGCCTCGGCACGTACGGGGGGAGCGTGTGCGGAACGAATATGCGGGTCTGCCGCGCACACCCCGTGTGAAGTGACACGCCGTGACGGCCCCCGAGGGAGCGCGGACTTCACACGGGGTGTGAAGCGCGCACCACAACCGGCCCCGTTCACACGGTCCCGACCATGGACGCGAAGACAGACGCTGTTCTGCAACGGGGGCCGCTGCCGGTGGACGGGCGCCCATCGGCCGGTTGTCCGCCCGCCGTCTTTCCCCCGAGCGGCGGGCGGACCACAACGGGGGACGTCACTCAGGGGGCGGGGACGGCGGGCGGCACATCCGGTCGCGGGCCACACACCGGCGACGCGGAAAGGGCGGACTCGGGGCACCGGGTCCGCCCTTGCTCCCGCCGGGCACCGCAGCCCACGGCACAACGGCGTGCGGGCCGCCTCCCCGAACCGGG
>NZ_JBHWHY010000112.1:0-3946 GCF_042732265.1 Streptomyces sp. NPDC059788
GGTGGGCTCGTTTTTTTTTATAACCCCCCGCCTCGCGTTGCGAGGCGCGGCCGGCCTCCGGCCAGCCGGTGGCCTCCGCTGCGCTCCAGCCACCCGGTACCCCGCCACCTGCCCCCACCTCACTCGCCGTGGGGGCAGGGTGCGCCACGCTGCGCGCGGCCCACCCACGGGCCTGCGGCCCGGCTGGCTACAGGAAGAGGGGGTGACGGGAGGTCGGGGCAGGTGACGAGCCGAACAGAGATCGGAGAGGGTGCGGCCATCCCAGGGGGAACCTGCTTCAAATATAGGAGCTAGCTTAGGACTGGAATGATGCTGCGCCACTCCTGACCAGCAGAAAGGGAGTTAGTTGGAATGCTTCGAACATATACCAGGTGATGGGCAGAAAAGGCGCTATGGATTGCTGAACAGTGGGTGAAGTGGCGACAAGGGGGGCGTATAGAGATGAGGGTCGGTGCGTTCGCGGGTGATTAGCCGAAATGGACCGTGTGGCGTCCGAATGGAGGTGGTGATGCGAGCTGCGCGCGGCGAGGTAGAGGTGATGGGTGCCGTCGGTAGCGGGTGGTTGGCCTTTGGTGCGGATGGCCGCCGGGGCGCGGTCAGTCGGGCTGAGCTGCCTCGCGCGCGCGTGCGCGTCTTATTGATAAAAGGGCACCGCACGGAAACCCCTTCTGACCTGGGGTTTCCTGCGAGGCTATGTGTTGGCCCTGACACATTGACCTGCGGTTTTGTGCCTCCTCCGACACAGCCGCACCGCATTTGGCCCCGTGGAGAGGGACAAAGCCTGTTCGGCCAGCTCAGGGCCACATTCGACCGCCAGGTCGTTGAGGGCAGTGTGTCGGCGTCGACACGAGGGGGCCACGCCGACAGGGACAAAGGTCCCTCTGGGCGGGGACAATCTCAGCTAGGGTTTCGGGGACCACACGAGATCGAGCAGCAGGAGCCAGGGTGCCCGGGGACGCGAGTCGCTCCACCAGCAGGGGCCGGCGGTCGGCGGACCGCGGTGAGGCCGTGACATCGCCGCTGGCGGACAGCTTCGCCAAGGCGCTGGACCGTACGCCGCCGAAGCCTGGTCGGCCGGTGCGGTCGGCGAAGGTCGACTACACCTACCGGGCGCCCCACGACGCCTGGGGCCGCAGCGGCTACAGCATGGTCAGCAACGCCTTCCTCGCGGACGTCCTGGCCGTGCTCATCGCCCGGTACGGGATGTCGCCCGTGCAGTCGGCGGTCCTGCTGTTCTGTATGGGCCGCCAGGTCGAGGGCCGCCTGAAGATCACGCACATCAAGGTCGCCAAACACCTCGGAGTCGAGCGCTCCAACGTCACCCGAGCGCTGGGCAGCCTGGAGAACTGGCACATGCTCCAGCGCCGGACCAACTCGGTGATCGTGGTCAACCCGCTGATCTGTTTCAAGGGCAACGGCGACCTCCAGCAGGAGGCCCTGGAGCAGCTGCGGCAGGACGCCAGGGCCGCGCTCAGGAAGCACTTCCCGGAGATGAGGGAAGATGTAGTGGCGCTGGAGAAGGCAGCGAGCGAGAGCTTCCCGGAGTTCACGGCCCCGGCCGCGCCGGCCCCGCGCACGCGGCAGCTGGCGTTCGGCGACAACGATGTGGAGGAGCAGGCATGCTGATCCAGGCCACCCTCGCGTTCGCTCAGCTGCACAGCCTGGAGCTCTCCAAGGCCAACTACGACCTCCTGAGCGCGATGTCGGAGGTCCAGCGCCCCGGCGGCGAGGTGAACGCCTCACAGGCCGAACTGCGGGCGCGCGTGGGCCTCAGCAAGAACCGCACGTCCATCGCGATGAACCAGCTGGTCGAGCGGAACATCGTTCTGCGGCCCGAGGGTCGCTACCGCAGCTACTTCATCCACCCGTACTTCGCCGGGTACGCCAGCGAGGAAGAGATGGAGGAGGCGCTGCGCGAGGCGACCGAGGCCATCAAGGCCGGCGATCTGGCCGCGCCGGCGCTTCCTGCCCCGCAGCGGCATCTGACCGCCGTGCCCTCCCGTCGCAGCGCTTGACCGGCCGCCCGGCCGGGTGACACGACATCAGCGGCGCCGCACCCCTCTGGCAGGGGCGCGGCGCCGCTTTCGTGCGCGGGCGGCGAGTGTCAGATCTGTACGCACCGTTCCCGCGAGCGGGAAACGCGCAGGTCAAAGCAGGCTCAAGAAGAATCATGAGCAGCCCCCTTCTCTGGGCGTATGAACTTCAATACAGTGTATTTAAGTTCATACACCTAGGAGGTTCCGCCGTGTTAGCCACTCTCGTGACCACCGTCCTCGCCGTCGTCGGCACCCTGCTCGGTGCGATCGTCTCGGGGCGCTTCCAGGAGCGCGCCGCCGAGCGGTCCGTGCTCACCAACCACGCCGAGGCCGTGCGCCGCGACCGTCTGGAGGCGGTCACCGCCCTGGCCTGCGCCACCAGCGACCACCGCCGGGCGATGTGGATGCGCGGCGACGCGGTCCTCAGCCGCGCGTCGGCCGAGCGGAACCAGGAACTGCTGGACGAGAGCCACCGGACCCGCAGCGAGGTCACCCGTCCGCTGGTCGCGCTGCGCGTCCTCATCGAGGACCAGGCCGTGCGCGCCGCCGCCGACCACATGATCACGCTGACGTACGCGATGCGGGAGGCGTTCGGCACCGACGAGGAACTGACCGCCGCCCGCGAGGCCGCGAAGGTCGCCCACGACCGCTTCGTGGACACCGCCGCCAGCTACCTCACCCGGACCGTCTGAGCCCGTCGGCTGAGAGGGGAGCCCGTCATGGAACGCACGCCCGACCAGATCGTGAAGGCCGCCGACACCACTGCTGTCGAAACCAGCGCCGAGCGGTGCGCCGCGGACAGTGAACTGGCGTACCTGGCGCCGGCGGCGGCCGCCGCGCTGGGGCTGCTCGCCGACGCCATCAAGCGGGGCACCGCCAGCCGCCAGAGCGTCGTACAGGCCCTGAAGGAGGCGGCGGTGCACGAGCGGTTCGCCGACGTCCTGGAGGCCGCGTCCGACGACGTCATCAACGAGACCCGAACCGGGGACGAGGACTCGTTCGACTTCGACGCAGGCCTGGACGCCGACAACCTCTACGGCGCGGCCTCCGAGGTCCGTGGCCTGTTCCGCTGGCTGTAGGCCACCGCCTGACACCACGAAGGAGACACCGTGTTCACCGGAACCCCAGAAGAACTCCGCGCCCGCCAGGCGCAGGCCCGCGAGCTCGCGGAGCAGGCCGCCGCGCTGCTGAACCGGATCGACGCGCTGGGCCTGGGCGCGGGCGGCGGGCAGCTGCACACCCCCGGCGGCATCATCCGTATCCGGCCCGGCGAGGGTTGGACCGTCACCGACCGCTGACCGATCACCCGAGGAAGGAGACCGCGGTGAGCACCGATCCCGCGCACCCCGACGACCACCAGGAGCAGCTCCTGGTCCCGCTCGCCGCCGAGGACATCGCCGCGCTCGGCAGCGACGGCGAGCATCTGGCCGCGCTGTTCGCCTCCGCATTGCACGGGCTGGCGCTGCTGCGCACGGGCCGCGCGAGCGCCGCCGAGCTCGCGGCCGCCATCGACGCCACCACCGGGCTGCTGAAGCGGCTGGGGGCCGTACGGGACGCCTCCCTGCGCCAGCCGGCTGCCAAGGACGTCTCACACGCCGACCTGGCGAAGGCGATGCACCTGGAAAGCCGGGCGACCGCGCAGTCCCGTCGGCGCACGCTGCTGAAGAGGCCGGTGGGCGACCTGGAGCGGTGGGCCGCCGGCACCGCCGACTGACCGGATGCAGCGGCGCGTGCAGCAGCCGAACGCCCGTTTGCTGCACGCGCCGCTGCTGGGTGCAGCACGGCCTGCTACCCGAGCAGCAGCCGTGTGGCGCTTGGGCCAGCCCTCGAATGTCATCGCTCTCCGGCACCCCGAACCACCCGCAGCACCACCAAGCAGCAGCGCCCCGGACCCGATCGGGTCCGGGGTC
>NZ_JBHWHY010000113.1:0-3937 GCF_042732265.1 Streptomyces sp. NPDC059788
CGAGGACGCCCGACCTCCGGCCACACCCGCGACTCCGTCAGCAGCTCCACCCCACCCGCCGACCAGTCCACATGCGGACTCGGCGCATCCACATGCAGCGTCTCGGGCAGCACCCCCTCCCGCATCGCCATCACCATCTTGATCACACCCGCCACACCGGCCGCGGCCTGGGTGTGACCGATGTTGGACTTCAACGACCCCAGCCACAACGGGCTCCCCGCCTCACGCCCCTGGCCATACGTGGCCAACAGCGCCTCCGCCTCAATCGGGTCACCGAGCTTCGTGCCCGTGCCGTGTGCCTCCACCGCATCCACATCGGTCGCCGCCAGGCGCGCGTTGGCCAACGCCTGGCGGATCACCCGCTGCTGCGAGGGACCATTCGGCGCCGTGAGGCCGTTCGAGGCGCCATCCTGATTGACGGCCGTACCGCGTACGACGGCCAGCACCTGATGCCCGTTCTTCCGCGCATCCGACAACCGCTCCACCAGCAACATGCCCACACCCTCACCCCAGCCGGTGCCATCCGCGGCAGCAGCAAACGCCTTGCAACGCCCATCCGCCGCCAAACCCCGCTGACGCGAAAACTCGATGAACGTGCCGGGCGTGGACATCACCGCGACACCGCCGGCCAGCGCGAGTTCACATTCACCGGAGCGCAGGGCCTGGATGGCCAAGTGCAGCGCCACCAGCGACGACGAACACGCCGTGTCCACCGTCACCGCAGGACCAGTCAGCCCCAGCTGGTAAGAGAGGCGACCGGAGAAGACGCTTCCCGTGTTGCCGGTCAACAGGATGCCCTCCAGGTCGGCGGGCATCTCCTGGGCCGGCGGCGCGTAGTCGTGGTACATGACTCCCGCGTAGACGCCTGTCAGGCTGCCGCGCAGGGACACCGGGTCGATGCCGGCACGCTCCAGGGCCTCCCACGCCGTCTCCAGCAACAGCCGCTGCTGCGGGTCCATCGCCAACGCCTCACGCGGCGAAATCCCGAAAAACGCGGCGTCGAACTCTCCGGCGTCATAAAGGAATCCGCCCTGGCGCGTGTACGACTTACCCGCACGCTCCGGATCCGGGTCATACAAACCCTCCAGATCCCAGCCACGATCCGACGGAAACTCACCGACGACATCACGACCCTCGAACGCCAGCCGCCACAAATCCTCCGGAGACACCACACCCCCAGGAAAACGGCACGCCATACCGACAATGGCGATCGGCTCGTCTTCCGTGAGCGCCGTGGGTGCGACGACTTGGTGAGCAGCGCTGTCCCTGCCGCCGAATTCGGCGGCCAAGTACGCCACGACGGCTTTCGGTGTGGGGTGGTCGAAGACGAGAGTCGTCGGCAGGCGGAGGCCGACGAGATCGTTGAGCTGGTTGCGGAACTCTACGGCGGTCAGCGAGTCGAAGCCGATGTCCTTGAACGGCCGGTCGTCGTCGACGGTGCTCCGGTCCGAGTATCCGAGAACCTCGGCGACCTTGCCGCACACGAGGTCGAGCAACAGGAGGTGCTGCTCGTCCGCCGGCAGCATGGCCATGCGTTCCGCCAGCGACGACGCGCCACCGGATGCCGCGTTGCCCGCCTGACTGCGTCGAAGTCGCGTACGTACGAGCTGCTTCAGCAACGTGGGCACTTCACCCGACGTGGCGGTCCGTGCCAGCAGGCTCGCGGCGTCGAATTTCATCGGTACAAGCAGCGCCCGGTCAGACCGCAGCGCAGAGTCGAAGAGGGCCATACCCTCTTCGGCGACGAGCTGCGCCACACCGGCACGTGCCATGCGGGCGACGTCGTTGTCCGCCATGCCCTGCGTCATTCCGCTGCTGTTGGCCCACAGGCCCCAGGCCAGGGAGACGGCAGGCAGGCGGAGGGAACGGCGGTGGTGGGCGAGCGCGTCGAGGAAGGCGTTGGCGGCGGCGTAGTTCGCCTGGCCGCCCGCTCCGATGAGTCCGGAGACAGAGGAGTAGAGGAGGAAGGCGGTCAGGTCCAGGTCACGGGTCAGTTCATGCAGGTTCCACGCCGCGTCCACCTTCGGCCGCAGCACCGCGTCCACCTGCCCGGCGGTCAGCGAAGCGACGGTCGCGTCGTCGAGGATGCCCGCCGTATGGACCACGGCGGTCAGCGGATGCTCCCGCGGTATGCCCGCCAGCAGCTTGGCCAGAGCCTCACGGTCGGCGACATCACAAGCCGCCACCGACACCCGGGCACCCAGCCCGGACAACTCGCCCACCAGCTCAGCCGCACCAGGGGCCCGTTCCCCCCGACGGCTGACCAGCAGCAGGTTCCGCACGTCGTGCTCAACCACCAGGTGACGTGCGGCGAGTGCGCCCAGACCACCGGTACCACCGGTGATCAACACCGTCCCCGCCGCATCCCACACCGGCCCAGCCGACTCCCCAGCAGCAGACACACGCGCAAGACGCGGCACGCGCAACGCGCCTGTCCTGATCGCTACTTGTGGCTCTTCGGCGACCATCGCCTGCGTCAGGGCCTGTGCGGACTGTTCGTCACCGTCGAGGTCGATGAGGACGAACCGGCCCGGGTTCTCCGTCTGAGCCGTCCGCAACAGGCCCCACACACCGGAAGCCTTCAGATCCACTGCGTCTTCCGCGTCCACGGATACCGCGTTCCGGGTGATGATCACCAGCCGGGAGTCGGCGAACCGTTCCTCCGCCAGCCACTGCTGCACCAGCGCCAACACTTCCAGCGTCACCGCCCGCGCACCAGCCACCACATCCGCATCCGCGTCCGGAGCACTCGACGGCACGACGGCGCACACCCACGGCGGCACCGCACCACCCACCGCCACCGACGCCAGATCCGGGAACGCCTCAGCCATCGGAAGCAGGTCCGCGGGTACGGCTCCTACGACGGCGACGCTATCCGGCGCGACCTGGGTGCCGCTCGATGACGCTATCCAGTCGAGGTGGAAGAGCGTGTCGCGTTGTGCCCCCATGGCCTCGCGGAGCGCCTGCTCGGAGACCGGCCGCAGAGTCAGCCCCTCGGCCGAGACAACCAGCGCACCAGCGGCATCCGCCGCGACCAGCGCATACGTATCCAGGCCGGCAGGCGTCAGCCGCACCCGCAACGCGGTGGCCGCACTCGCGTGCACGGTCACCCCCGACCATGAGAACGGCAACACCACTGGCCCCGAACCCGTGACCGCCCCCGGCAGCATGGGGTGCAGTGCCGCATCGAGGAGGGCGGGGTGGAGAACGAACTCCTCGGCCTGAGCGTGCTGGTCCTGGGGAAGTGCGACCTCGGCGAAGATCTCCTCACCACGCCGCCAGACACGCCCAAGGCCCTGGAAAGCAGGACCGTAGCCATAGCCGCGCTCGGCGACCCGCTCGTAGAGACCCTCGCTGTCCACCTCAACCGCACCCGCCGGCGGCCATACGGTCAAATCCGCTGCCGCGTCGACCTCGGCGGCAGCAGCCGTGAGCAGGCCTGAGGCGTGCAGAACCCACTCGCCGTCGGCACGGTCCGGGGTCTCCGGGCGGGAATGGACACTCAGCTCACGACCGCCTGCCGCGTCGGGGGCGCCGACGGTGACCTGGACCGTGACCGCACCCTCCTCCGGCAGCACCAACGGCGCATGGAGCATCAACTCCTCAACCCCCGCGCACCCCACCCGGTCCGCAGCAGCAACAGCCAGCTCCACAAACCCCGTCCCCGGCAACAACACCGTTCCCAGCACCGCATGACCCGCCAGCCACGGATGCGAACGCAACGACACCCGACCCGACAACACCAGACCACCACTACCCGCCAACTCCACAGCCGCGCCCAGCAACGGGTGTCCCGCACGGCCCAGCCCCGCTGCCACCACACCACCACCGCTACTGCCAGGGGCATCCAGCCAGAAACGCTCACGCTGGAACGCATACGTCGGCAAACCCACCACCCGCGCCCCCGACCCCACAAACAACCGATCCCACGCCACCT
>NZ_JBHWHY010000114.1:0-3393 GCF_042732265.1 Streptomyces sp. NPDC059788
TGCGGGCAGGGTGCGCCACGCTTCGCGCGGCGCACCCACGGGCCTGCGGCCCGAGCTGGCTACAGGAAGAGGGGGTGAGGGAGATGGGCGCGCGTGCGGGCCGAAAGGTCACCCTAGCAGGATCAAGCCACGTTCGGGGGACTTTGACCGTTCCAAGTGCTTCAGTTTGAAGCACGAGATATGCTCTGGACTCACACGGCAGCACCGAGGACGCTGCGCCGGCCGGGCCGGAAAGTGAGGGAAAAGCAATGGATTCGAATTCACTGAGCTTCGAAACGCGTTTTGAAAAGCGTGAGGAAATCCACCGTGAAGTCACTGGAATGACGGCTCAGCAAATCCATGAGCGGTTGGTGGCTGCGGGTGGGCTGGAGAATCACGAGGATCTGCCGAGGCCGCTCAGTGCGGAGGATCGGCTGGCGGCGGTTCGGCGGAACGAGCTGCGGCGCATCTGGAACTTGATGGGCGAGGCGGGGTGGGAGACCTACTCCCCCGAGAGTGACGCAGAGGTGCACCGCTGGCGCTGGGAGCTGGAGAAGCGTCAGGCCCGCGAGAGTGGTGAGGCCCCGGAGCCGGACTCGGTACACCGCTACCGGATCGTGGCGCAGCGGACCGATCCGGGGCACCCGGGCGCAGTCCTGCTGACGAACTACGCCTACGGCCGGTCGGTGGAGGACGCCCTCGCGAAGGTGCGGAAGGCACTGGAGAAGCCGAGCGGTCTGGACGGGGACCAGGGCCTGTACCGCGTGGTGGATGTGGTGGAGGAGAGCCCGGACAGCGAGTTCCGGCAGCAGGAGGAAGCCCGCCGGCGGTACCTAACCGCCATCCTGGAGAACGCCACCACCACCGTGCGCGGCCGTGAGCCGGCTCACCCGGACGCGGACCTGGTGAGCCGCCTGGACGACTTCTTCACCCGCGCCGTCACCTTCCCCGACCCGCACACCCCCGGCGTGCATCCCCGGGCTCACCAGGCCACGTTCGGCTGGACCAGCGAGGAGCCCTACATCGAGCACGCCAGCGCCCCCGGACGCGCCCTGGCCCTGTTCCTCCTGGCTTACCTGGACCACTACGGACTGAAGCTGGAAGCCGTCCGCACCAGTGCGCAGGAGGGCCAGGAGGAAACCGCGTCCGACACGAGTGACGAGGGCGGCGAGAATGACCGCTGATCAGCGTGATGCGGCTCAGCGAGAGGCTATTGACGCTGTTCTCCGTGCTCTGGAATTGCCTGCAAGATCGCTTGCGCCGGAGCGAGGTCTCCGGACTCAGGTGATCATGGCGACCGGGTCCGGCAAGACCCGGGTCGCGGCACGCAGCTCCGAAGAACTCCACGCGGGCCGTGTGCTGGTGCTCGTGCCCTCGCTGGATCTGCTCGTCCAGACCGAGTCGGCGTGGCGGGAGGCCGGCCGCCGGGGCCCGACGATTGGTGTCTCGTCCCTGCGCGGTGAGGAGGCATCCTTCCCCAACACCACGGACGTAGATGAACTGGTCGACTGGGTAAGGCCGTTGGACAAGGTCACGGTGTTCGCCACGTACGCCTCGCTCGGGCTGGGCACGCTAGAGCGCGCCCACGGGGCCGGCCTTCCTGGTTGGGACCTGATCATCGTGGACGAAGCCCACCGTTGTTCTGGCCGGATCGGGAAGCCCTGGGCGGTCGTCCACGACAACCAGAAGATCCCGTCCCTTCGGCGGCTGTACATGACGGCCACGCCCCGGGTGTGGCAGCTGGACGAGGACTCCGAGGGTGCGCCGGGTGAGCTGGTTGCGTCGATGGAGGACGATCCGGACGGCCCGTTCGGCAGCAGGTGCTACACGCTGACGTTGTCGGAGGCGATCGACCGGGGGATCTGCGCGCCGTATCAGGTGGTGTGCGTGGACATCACCGACACCCAGCTCCAGGCCGCGCAGCTCCTGGGTGCTGAGGGCCGCTCGGACGAGGTCCGCGGGGCCCGGCTCGCTGCGCTCCAGACCGCGCTGCTCAAGGCGTCGTCCGAGGAGGGCTTCCGGCGCACGCTCGTCTTCCACCACCAGGTCCGCGAGGCCGAGGCGTTCGCGGCCGGCCTTCCCGACGTCGCCGCGCAACTGCACGCCGCCGACCCCGAGCTGTACCCGCGCACGATCTGGGCGGACTGGCTGTGCGGCGAGCACAAGCCAGGCCACCGGCGCCGGGTCCTCGGGGAGTTCACGGCCGGGATCGCCACGGACGGCACAGTCGTGGAAAAGGGCTACCTGGGCTCAGTGAAGGTGCTGGGCGAGGGCGTCGACACCAAGAACTGCGACTCCGTCTACTGGGCCGACGTACGCGGCTCCATGCCCGACCTCGTCCAGGCCGTCGGCCGGGCGCTGCGCATGCAGCCCGGCGAGGGCAAGATCGCATCCCTCGTCGTGCCGGTCCTGCTCGGGCCGGGCGAGACCGCGGACAACATGCTCACTTCCCGGGCGTTCGGCGGGCTGGCAAAGCTGCTGGAGGCGCTCAGGGCGCACGACGCCCGGGTGGTGGAGCAGCTCGCCGAGCAGCAGGCCCCCAGCGCCTACAAGCCCGTCCAGAAGGCCGCGCAGGGTCAGGAGAGCCGGGGCGGGAGGAACGGGTCCGGCGCCCCGTCGGCGCCGGCTCGGCAGCTGCTGAAGTTCTCCGTGCCGCGCGACCCGGCGCAGCTGGCCGCGTTCATCAACCTGCGCGTCCTCAACCCCGAGCACGAGCACTGGCGGCGTGGCATCGAGGCCGCCGTCATCTACGCCCGCGAGCACGGCGACCTCAAGGTGCCCTTCACCTACCGGGTGCCCGGCGGGGAGGGCCAGGCGGTGGAGGCCGAAGGGTGGCCGGCCTCCCTCGCCGGATTCCCGCTCGGGCAGTGGATCGCCGACAACCGGCGCTTCTACGCCCGCGGCGACATGGACGCCGACCGCGTCGAACAGCTGGAGAAGCTGGGCATGGTGTGGTCGCACTTCGACGTCGCCTGGGAGGAAGGTCTCGCGGCGGCGCGCGGGTGGGCGGCCGAGGCGGGCCACCTCCTGGCCCCACTGGACGCCACCTACCAGGGCTACCGGGTGGGCATCTGGCTGAAGAACGCGCGCGCCGCCGCCCGCAAGGCGGCCGAGATCGAACAGCGGCGTGCCCAGGGCCTGCCCGTTCAGTCGTCCGCCGGAACGCTGTCAGAGCAACGGCGCGAGCAGCTGGAAGACATCGACCCGTCCTGGTGCCCGGCCTGGTCGGTGGAGTGGCAGCGCGCCTTCCACCTCATCCGGCTCCACCTGGAAGCCGGCCGCCCGCTGCCCACCGAACCCGGCGACATCGTGCACCAGGGCGAGGACCTCGGCCGGTGGGTACGCTCAGTCCGGCACGGCTGGGACAACCTCACCACCGCACAGCAGTGGATGTGCGAACAGGTCCTCGGCATC
>NZ_JBHWHY010000115.1:0-3154 GCF_042732265.1 Streptomyces sp. NPDC059788
TTCAGTACCGCAGCGACGTGATCGACGGCTGCCTCACCG
Organism: Streptomyces sp. NPDC059788; assembly: GCF_042732265.1. NCBI lineage: Bacteria > Bacillati > Actinomycetota > Actinomycetes > Kitasatosporales > Streptomycetaceae > Streptomyces > Streptomyces sp. NPDC059788. The sequence continues at coordinate 40 of NZ_JBHWHY010000115.1, forward strand.
GCACCGGACTCACCCCCGCCCCACCATGACGACATCACGCATTCAAGGTCAGTAGGAAGCCAGGGGCCGGAGCCACTCACCGATGAAGGCGGCGAACGTACGCCGTCACGCGCTCCAGGGGGGCGCCGGTTCGGCTCACCGGCGACGGCGCCCCGGGCAGCTGCGCTTCGAGGTGGTGAACGGCCGCAGGGCGGGGCGGCTGCCGGGGGACGTAGACGCAGCGGTCTGCCACATGCTGGGCGCGTCGCGGCCCTCCGCGACGCCGACCAGCCGACCGGCCGACCCGCTCAGCGTCATGTCCTGCTCGGGGCGTCGTGTCCCGCTCAGGGCGCCGCGCCCCTGGTCGGACACCACGCCCGCACCCGGGCCCTGGCCCCCGCCCCGGCCCCGCCCCCTGTTCGGCAGCCCCTGCCCCTCCATCCGGCTCGGCTACCCTCAGCCGCATGGTGTTCGATTCCGCTCATTTCGATCTCCAGCCCTATGCCGGTTTCGACATGGACTCCTACGTCCGGCGGACGCACTGCAGCTGGGAGGACTCCCACTGGCACTCGTTGCTCGTCCAGCGGTTCCACCACGTTCCGGTCGTCGAGAACATGGAGTTGCCGGCCGCGGCGGACCTGCACCTGGTCCTGCCCGTGGGCGGCCAGGCCGTGATGGAGACGCGGACCGGCGGCCGGTGGCACCGTCACACCTGGCGGCCGGGCCGGCTCGAACTGGGTGTTCCCGACCGGCCGGCCCTCCGCCGCTATCGCGGGCACGAGCCGTTGCGCAGCGTGCAGGTGCACATCCCGCGCGGCACCGTCGAACGGGCCGCGGCGCAGCTGGGGGGCCGTACGGTGGATTACGAAGGCATGGTGGCCTCCGTGGCCGCCGGGGAGGACCCGCTGCTCCTGGAGGCGGTGCGCGCCATCGGCTCGGCGGAGGAGGTCGGGGACCTGTACGCCGAATCGTCGGCCGCCTTCTTGGCCGTACACCTGCTCACCCGTCATTCCCGGGCCCCTGAACGGCCGTCGCCCGCACGGGAGGACACCCGCGTCCGCGCGGCGATCGCGCTCATGCGTGACCGGCTGGCGGAACCGCTGACTCTGGCCGATATCGCGGACGAGGTGCATCTGAGCGTCTTCCATCTCGTGCGCGTGTTTCGCGGGGCAACGGGAGAAACGCCCCACCGCTACCTCATCCGTCTGCGTATCGAAGAGGCGAAACGCCTGCTGCGGGACACGGACCTCACGACCGCCCGGATCGCGGAGCACTGCGGATTCGCCGACCCCAGCGCCCTGTCGACGGCGTTCCTGCGCCACACCGGCGTCCGCCCCTCGGCGTACCGCAATTCCTGACTACCGCGCGGCAATCCCAGGCATGGGCCCGGTCGGTGACCGTACCTAGGGTTTCGTCCATGTCTGAAACTCCGCCTGTGTCCGGAAAAACGTCTGTGTCTGGAAAGTCGCTTTCGCTCGGAAATTCATCTGCGTCCGGCGGCACGCCGACCGCGCCTGGGGTCGGTCGGATCGAGCCCTGCCCCATCCGCATTCCCGACCGTGAGCTGACGCTCCTGCGTGCCCGTCTCGACGAGGTCCGGCTCCCCGAGCCCGAAACGGTGCCGGACGCGACACAGGGCATCGAGCTCAACCGGCTGAAGACGCTGCTCAGTGCCTGGCGAGAGCACGACTGGCGGGCCACGGAGGGCCGGTGGAACGCGATTCCCCACTTCCGCGCCCTTGTCGACGGCCTGAGCATCGCCTTCTGGCACGTGCGCTCGCCCGAACCCACGGCGCTCCCTCTGGTGTTGACCCATGGCTGGCCGGGCTCCGTACTCGAATTCGAGAACGTCCTCGGGCCGCTCACCGATCCCGTCGCTCATGGCGGTTCCGCCGAAGACGCCTTCCATGTGGTCGTGCCGTCGCTGCCGGGGTTCGGGTTCAGTGAGCGTCCGCGTGAGCGCGGCTGGCAGCCTGCCCGTACGGCGCGGGCGTGGGCCGAGTTGATGACCGCGCTCGGCTACGAGCGGTTCGGCGCGCACGGTGGGGACTGGGGCGCGTTCGTCAGCACCGAACTGGCGCGCCAGATGCCCGAGCGCGTCGCGGGTCTGCACCTGACGATGCCGCTGGCCTCTCCCCTGCCGGAGGACCGGAACGCGCCGGACCCGGCGGAACAGCGCATGCTGGAGCGACGCGACACCCATCTCGCGGACGGCTACGGCTTCGGGTTGATCATGGCGACGCGTCCGCAGACGCTCGGCTACGCCCTGCTCGACTCCCCCGCCGGCCTGGCGGCGTGGCTCGGTGAGAAGTTCGCCGCCTACTCCGACACCCGGCCCGAGGCCGGTGGCGGGGTGAGCGTGTCGCAGCAGGTGGACAACATCGCCCTGTACTGGCTGACCGGGACCGGTGCCTCCTCCGCCCGCTGGTACTGGGAGGCCATGCGGTGGGTGCCCCGCAGCGCCGAAGAGGAGAACGCGCAACCGGTGACGACGCCGACGGCCTGCTCCCTGTTCCCGGCCGAGCCGTGGCCGACCGCCCGGCGCTGGGCGGAGCGCCGCTATCACGACATCCGCTCGTGGCGCGAAATGGACCGCGGCGGCCACTTCCCCGGTCTGGAGCAACCGGACCTGCTGGTTGCCGAAATCCGGGCCGCATTCCAGCACGCGCGTCCTCGCGCGGGCGGTTCCGCGCGGTGACGTCTTCTCATCGCGGGTTCCCGCTGCTCCAGCAGTGCCGCGCCAGGGCCAGGGTGTGCTGGAGGGCGGCGAGCCGGCCGATGGTGCGGGTGCGCGGCGGCGGTTGTCTACGGACTGCGCTTCGCCCGCGGCGCCGTGCGCGAGGTCTGCGCCGCCCCCTGGGGCGCGGAAGCGCGGATGCTGCAGCAGGAGCTGAGCGAAGTCCCCCGGGTGCAGGAGGCTTTGCGGGTCTACCTGGAGGCCTCCGATGTCCTGTGGGAGCCCCTCGGCCAGCGTCCCGAAGCCCTCCTCCCGTCCAGACTCCGGGAACCGTGACGACCGCTGACGGGGGCACGACCCCTCAGGGGTGGTTTTATGAACCACTTTGTCGCTCGCCAACCCCCCGGGGTGTGGGGCGCGGACGGAGGAGGTGTTTTTGGGGATTGATGATATTTGGTT
>NZ_JBHWHY010000116.1:0-2748 GCF_042732265.1 Streptomyces sp. NPDC059788
TGCAGGCGCGGGAGGCGGTGCGTTTTGCGGATGCGGTGGGTGCGTTGGCGCGGCAGGGCGTGACGGTGTTCGTGGAGGTCGGTCCGGACGGGACGCTGTCGGCGATGGGCCCGGCCGCTCTGGACGGCCATGAGGCTTCGCCCGGTGGTTCTCCGGTGTTTGTGCCGGTGCTGCGTAGGGATGTGGCGGCGGGTGAGTCGGTGCTGACGGCGTTGGCGCAGGCGCATGTGCGGGGCGTGGTGGTGGATTGGGCGGCGGTGCTCGGTTCGGGGCAGCGGGTGGAGTTGCCGACGTATGCCTTCCAGCGGCAGCGGTATTGGCCGCAGGCATCCCAGGCGCCCGCCCCGGTGGCGAAGGATACGGTCGGCAGTGCGGCGGAGGCCGAGTTCTGGGCCGCGGTTGAAGGCGGCGACCTCCGCGAGCTGGCCGACACGCTGGCGGTGGACGGTGAGCGGCTGGGTGAGGTGCTGCCGGCGTTGACGTCGTGGCGGCGTCGGGAGCGTGACGATTCCGCGGTGGCGGACTGGCGTTACGGGATTTCGTGGACGCCGGTGGGCGAGCCGTCGTCGGCGGTACTGTCCGGCACCTGGCTGGTCGTCGTACCGGCCGGATACGCGGACGCCGAGCTGGTGCAGGGCTGTGTGCAGGCCTTGACCGGCCGTGGCGCCCAGGTCGTCACCGCCGAGGCCGCTTCCGACAAGGTGGACCGGGTCGCACTGGCCGAACGGATCACGGGCGTGCTGCCCGAAGGCGACCAGCCGGCCGGTGTGGTGTCGCTGCTGGCGCTGGACGAGGCGACGCTGACGGAGTTCCCCGTGGTCAACCGGGGTGTGGCCGGGACATTGGGCCTGGTGCAGGCGCTGGGCGACGCGGGAGTCACCGCCCCGCTGTGGGCCCTGACGCAGGGTGCGGTGGCGACCGGCCCCGGGGAGACCCTGACCAGTCCCGTGCAGGCGCAGGTCTGGGGCCTGGGCCGGGTCGTCGGCCTGGAACACCCCGAGCGCTGGGGCGGTCTGATCGATCTGCCGTCGGCCTGGGATGACCGCACCGCGACCCGTCTCTGTGGTCTCCTCGCCGACAGCAATGGTGAGGACCAGCTTGCACTGCGCTCGGCCGGCGTCATGGCGCGTCGTCTGGTGCGTGCTGCGCGTCCGTCGGGTGACCGGCGGCAGTGGGGGCCGCGTGGCACGGTGCTGGTGACTGGTGGTACGGGTGCGATCGGTGGGAACACCGCCCGGTGGCTGGCGGGGCGGGGTGCTCCGCGACTCGTACTGACCAGCCGTTCCGGCCCGGCCGCCGCGGGTGTGGCGGCGCTGGCCGCGGAGCTTGCGGGCAGCGGCAGCCAGGTCGAGGTCGTGACCTGCGATATCGCCCGACGTACCGAAATCGCCGACCTCGTAAGCCGTATCGCCGCGGACGGGCCGCCGCTGACCGGCGTGATCCATGCAGCTGGCGTGGGACAGACCACGCCACTGATGGACACCACGGTGGCGGAGCAGGCCGCGGTGGTGGAGGCCAAGACGGCGGGCGCGGTCTGGCTGGACGAGCTGACCGCCGACCTCGGCCTGGAAGCCTTCGTGCTCTTCTCTTCCATCGCCGCGACCTGGGGCAGCGGTCTTCAGCCTGGTTACGCGGCGGGCAACGCGTTCCTCGACGCGCTGGCCGAGAGCCGACGTGCCCGCGGGCTGGCGGCGACCTCCGTGGCCTGGGGCGTATGGGGCGGCGCCGGTATGGGCGCCGGAGAGGCCGGGACGCACCTGCAACGGCACGGGTTGGGGGTCATGGACCCCGGCCTGGGCATTCAGGCCCTGGCGCAGGCGGTGGACGGTGGGGATGTGGCGGTCGCCGTCGCGGATGTGGACTGGGAGCGATTCGCGCCGACGTTCACCCTGCGCCGGCCGAGCCCGCTGCTCGCCTCCCTGCCCGAGGTCCGGCAGGTGCTCGCCGGTGCCGACACAGGTGATGGGGTGCCCCCCGCCGAATCGCAGGGCGAGCTGGGGCAGCGGTTGGCGGGGCTGTCCCGGGCGGAGCAGGACCGGTTGCTGACGGACCTGGTCCGTACGGAGGCTGCCGCGGTGCTCGGCTATCCCTCCGTGGACGCGGTGGAGGAGGAGCGGGCGTTCAAGGAGCTGGGATTCGATTCGCTGACCGCGGTCGAGCTCCGTAACCGGCTCAATGCGGCCACCGGACTCCAGCTGCCCGCCACCCTCATATTCGACTACCCCAACCCGGCGGTGTTGGCGGACCTGCTGCGGACGGCAGTGATCCCGAACGCGGCGGCGGATTCGGTATCCATATTTGCCGAACTCGATCAACTCGAACATAATCTTTCGAGCATGGCCTCGGATTCTGATGTGCGTGAAGACGTCACCCGGCGCCTGCGCGGCATCCTGTCACAGTGGACGGAATCTCAGGATGCGACGGAACCCGAAGGTTCCGACATCGAGTTCCAATCGGCTACGCCCAATGAAGTGTTCAGCTTCCTTGACAAAGAGCTTGGGCTGTCTTGATAACCTGCGGACTTTTTGATCGCTCAATCGATTAGGGGCCTTTGATGGAGAGCCAAGAAAAACTCTTTGACTATCTCAAGAGGGCATCGGCCGAGCTCCAGGAGACGCGTAAGCGCCTGCGGAAGAAGGAGGCGGCTGAGCAGGAGCCGTTGGCTGTGGTGGGTATGGGGTGTCGGTTGCCGGGTGGTGTGGGGGGTCCGGAGGGGTTGTGGGATGTGGTGGTGGGTGGGGTGGATGT
>NZ_JBHWHY010000117.1:0-2419 GCF_042732265.1 Streptomyces sp. NPDC059788
TACTGCAGGGGGGACCCTGTGGGAGAGTAGGACGCCGCCGAACAATTTTTGAATGTGGGAAGCCCCGCACCGTATGGTGCGGGGCTTTTCGCGTTTTCCGGCCCGGTCCTCGCGGCGGGCCGCTTCCCGGAGCCCGCCGCGAGTCCGCCGCCCTCACCCTCCGCCCCCCTGCTCCCGCCCCCACTCCCGGGCAAGCCTCGTGAAGGCGGTGGACGCGGCGCTGCGATAGGCCGATTCGCGGCGCAGGAGCGTCACCGTACGGGCGGGGAGCGCGGGGGAGAGGGCGATGGGGTGGAGGCCGGGCTGGTCGCGGGCGATGGCGTCGGGCAGGACCGTGGCCAGGGGGGTGCGCCGGACCAGTTCGGTGAGGGCGGTGATGGAGTTGGCCTCCACCGCGATGTGCGGTCGGACGTCGTGTTGGCCGAAGTGCGTGTCGATGTGCAGGCGGGTCGCGAAGTCCGCGCTGAGCAGAGCCATGTGATGGTCCCGCAGGGAGCGGATGGGCAGTGGTGCCGTCCGGGCCGCGTACGGGTGGGTGGGGCCGACCACCAGGCTGAGGGCTTCGGTGAACAGGGCGTCGCCGCAGACGCCGGGCAGGTGGGGCCCGGTGAAGGCGATGCCGAGGTCCAGCTCGTCGGCCAGCAGGGCCGCTTCCATGAGTTCCTGCGGCATCTCGCGCAGGGTGAGCGAGATGCTGGGGTGCCGTGTGTGGAAGTCCCCGGCCAGCGGGCCGACGAGGTACGCGGTGAAGGTCGGGGTCGTGGCCAGGCGCAGGGTGCCGCGTGACAGGTCCCGTACGTCGAGTACGGCACGTTCCGCCGCCTCCAGGTCGCGCAGGGCGCTTCGCGCGTAATGGGCGTAGGCCAGGCCGGCGTCGGTCAGCCGTACGGTGCGGCCCGTGCGGTCGAGCAGCTGCACCTTCAGGGCCCGCTCCAGCTGTCGGACCTGCTGGGAGAGCGTGGGCTGGGAGACGTGCAGGGCTTCGGCCGCACGGGTGAAATTGGCGTGTTCGGCCACCGCGAGCAGATAGCGGAGGTGGCGTAGTTCCGGGGCCATACCCGCCACTGTAAGCGGTTATAGATGACACCGATAGCTGTCATGAGGTGTACGTCTTGGACGCTATAGCGGCAGGTCACGCATGGTGGAGGCATCGGCTTCAGGGCCGGTCCGCCCCCAGCAAGGAGTAGCTGTGCATCCCCACCTCACCGACGGCGTCCGGCGCTTTCGGCGTGCTGTCCACCCCGCCCGGGCGGCGCTCTTCGAGCGGCTCGCCACCACCCACCGGCCGGGTGCGCTGTTCATCGGCTGCTCCGACGCCAGGGTGGTGCCCGAGCTGCTCACCCAGTCCGAGCCCGGTGAGCTGTTCGTGATCCGTACGGCCGGGAACCTCGTTCCCGTGTACGGTCCGGAGCCCGACGCGGTGTCCGCCAGCGTCGAGTACGCGCTCGCGGTGCTCGGCGTCACCGACGTGATCGTGTGCGGCCACTCCGGATGCGGCGCGATGACGGCCCTGGCCACCGGCGAGGACCTGACGGGGCTGCCCGCCCTCGACGGCTGGCTGCGCACGGCCGGGCCCTTCGGCGCCCGCGCCCCGGAAGCCGTCCGCGCCCCGGAAGCCGTCCGTGCCCCGGAAACCGCCCGCGCCCCGAAGGCCGGCGGCGGTACGGAAGCCGCCGTCACGGCGCTCGTCCACGACAACGTCACCGACCAGCTCGCCCACCTGGCCACCCACCCGTCCGTGGCCCGCGCCCTCGCGCGGGACGCGGTGACGCTGCACGGCTGGACCCACGACATCCGCACCGGATCGGTGGACGTCCTCGACCCGCGTAGCGGAACCTTTAACCCGCTCTCCTGAGCATTCTCCTGAGCACCATCCGACCCGGAAGGACCTTCCCGTGCCCCACCTTCATGCCCAGCTCGACCCGCAGGCCCGCCACGACCTGGCCGTGGCCGTCGTCGACGCCAAGACCCGCAAGGACCTGACCTGGCAGGACCTGGCCGACGGCACCGGCCTGTCCGTCGTTTTCGTCACCGCCGCGCTCCTCGGCCAGCACGCCCTGCCGGCCGACGCCGCCCGGACCGTGGCCGAGCGCCTGGGCCTGGACGACGACGCGGAGCGGCTGCTGCAGACGGTCCCGCTGCGCGGCAGCATCCCGGACGGCATCCCCACCGACCCGACCCTCTACCGCTTCCACGAGATGCTCCAGGTCTACGGAACCACCCTCAAGGCCCTGGTCCACGAGCAGTTCGGCGACGGCATCATCAGCGCCGTCAACTTCCGCCTGGACATACAGAAGGTCGACGACCCGGAGGGCGGCTCCCGCGCGGTGATCACCCTGGACGGCAAGTACCTTCCGGCCAAGCCGTTCTGATCCCACCGCCGGTATCCCGGCAGGCCCGGCTCCGCGCGGTACGGCGG
>NZ_JBHWHY010000118.1:0-582 GCF_042732265.1 Streptomyces sp. NPDC059788
CTTTGAGACAAACCTTTAAGAAGCTGCGTTATTTGATAAATAACAATTTTATAGGACGGCCAAATGAATTACATATAACTTTGACATACAAGAAAAATATGACGGACACGAAAAAACTTTATAGTGATTTTCAAAATTTTATCGACAGGTTGCGTTATAAATACAAGAAAGAAAGTTCGATAGATTATTTATCGGTGGTAGAGCCACAAGGACGTGGAGCCTGGCATTGTCATGTTTTAATGCGCTTTAATGATTTGGATAAGATTTATATTAAAAATGCTGAATTAAGGAGTCTATGGGGTTTAGGATTTGTAACAATCAAGTCATTAAAGGATATAGACAACATAGGAGCCTATTTGAGCGCTTATTTGACTGATATAGACCTAGAAGATGTCCAAGACAGGGAAACAGCCTTAAAAGTGGCTTCAGAGGGCTGTGAGGTGCAAACAAAGATCGTAGAAGGTCGGGAAAAGAAATTTTTAAAAGGCGGACGGCTGCACATGTATCCTTCCGGAATGAATATGTATCGAAAATCAAAAGGGATTGTTAAGCCGGAACGGGAAGAAATGAAGTTCGGAGTCA
>NZ_JBHWHY010000118.1:592-1870 GCF_042732265.1 Streptomyces sp. NPDC059788
CATAAAAAAAGTAGTGGGTTCGGCAAAACCACACTACGAGAAAAGTTATCATGTCGAAAATGACAATTTTGAAAACACAATTTCGTTTCTCCAGTATAACACAAAACGTGATTTTTGAAGCAAAACGGTTCCTCTTTATGGAGCCGTTTTTTTTATTTCCCGAAGGGTTATTTGTCAGAATGACAAACCGATTTCGAGCCGGCGAGAACCCATTGTCACACCACGATTTAGGGGGTGTGTATAAATGGGCACTCTCTGTGAAATTTGAAGCTTTGAAATTCCGAATGGCGCACTTATACACTCTGTCGAGTGAGTGCTAAAATGCTGAAGCATTTCCGTCAAGCGTGTGGAGGAATCTTGTAGAGAGATATAGCATAGATACCCGTATCTCTAGAGATATTTTGGTATATCCCTGCTATATCTATGGGGTATCTATGCTATATCTTTGGCTTCAAAAACGGCACCTGTTCTAAGAGCATAGAAACTCAACAGGCACAGCCTGTTTGACACCCTTTTTTTTAGGGTGGCACCGAGTTTCCTTATGCTCTTTTTCTCTGAAGCTAAACCTGTTTTATATGTCGTAGTCTTTTTATTGGGAGTGACCCCTTGCTGTACAATTTCCGGAGGTGCCGATAAGGGACGAATTTTCCCTTGTCGGTTGCCTTTGGGGATTGTAAGGGGTGGAGGCTCGGAATCAAAAGGAAACGAAATATCATTCCGAGTGTGCTTCTTTTTTCTGTTCTTGAATTCTATTATTTCCAATGTTAGAATTATGTTAACAACTTGTTAGGAGTGTGTTTGGATGGTAGTGAAAAAACAAATTGGACCTCGAATTACTGTTGAAACATTTAAAAAGCTAGAGTTATTAGCCGAACATTTTACAAAACACAATGTATTTGGAAGAGTTTCAAAAGATGCTGTAATTGAGTTTGCTATTAAGGAATTGTATAGGGACTATTTGGGAAAAGGACGCTAATTTTTGTTGAAAAACTGACTTCGGATTTGGGGTTCTTTATTATTAACTTGATTTTAATTAAACATTACAGGAAAAATTGAGGGGAAATGGATGGATAAACGCAATGGTGACGCGGTTTTCATAGCTCCAAATGATGTTGTAAAAGTGACCACTATGAATCACGTCATTGAAGTTCAGCATATGGAGAAGATGAACCGGAAAAATAATATCAAAAAATTGGACAAGGATAGGTTTGTAGACCTCTCTACTGGGGAGATCCGGGAGTTCGAGCATTCGGAAAATCGGCAGGAAAATTATAATTC
>NZ_JBHWHY010000119.1:0-1337 GCF_042732265.1 Streptomyces sp. NPDC059788
CGTGCGGAGCCGCTGGCGTTCTTGTCGGCTCTGGCGCAGGCCTATGTCCGGGGGGTTCCTGTTGACTGGGCGGCTGTGTTCGCCGGCACCGGGGCGCGCCGTGTCGATCTGCCCACCTACGCCTTCCAGCGCAAACGCTACTGGCTCGACACTGCCAAGCGAGCGGTGGCTCGTCCGGTGTCCCAGGTGGCGGATTCCGCGCAGGAGGATGCGTTCCCAGAGGTTTCCGCTCGTACTGCCACGCTGGCCGAGAAGCTGGCCGCGCAGTCTGCGGCCGAGCAGAAGCGTACGGTCACGGAGCTGGTCTCCCGGCATGTGAGCGTGGCACTCGGCTACGCCAGCGGTGACACCGTCGGACTCAAGCTGTCCTTCTCCGACCTCGGCTTCGACTCGATGACGGCCGTTGAATTCCGCAACGGCCTCTCGACCGCTACGGGCCTGCGGCTCGCTTCCGGGCTCCTCTTCGACTACCCGACGCCTGCCGCACTCATCGCCCATCTCCAGGCCGAGCTGATCGGCGAGGCCGATGACCAGCTGACCGCTACCCCTACGGCAACTGCGCTGCCGGCGAACGCTGATGAGCCGATCGCCATTGTCGGTATGGCGTGCCGTTTTCCCGGGGGTGTGGTGTCTCCGGAGGACTTGTGGCGGCTGGCGTTCGAGGGTCGTGATGTCGTCGGTGAGTTTCCGTCGGATCGTGGCTGGGATCTGGAGGGTTTGTATGACCCGGATCCGGAGCGTGCGGGTAAGTCGTACACGCGCCAGGGCGGATTCCTTTATGACGCCGGCGAGTTCGACGCCGCATTCTTCGGGATTTCGCCGCGTGAGGCACTGGGCATGGACCCGCAGCAGCGGCTGCTGCTGGAGACGGCCTGGGAGACCCTGGAGCGCGCCGGAATCGACCCGGATCTGCTCGGCAACACCCAGACCGGCGTGTTCGTGGGCGCGACGGCCCAGGACTACGGCCCGCGTATGCACGACGCCCCCGAAAGCCTTGGCGGACACACCCTGACGGGAGGCACGCCGAGTGTCATGTCGGGGCGTATCGCCTACCAGTTGGGGCTGATTGGTCCTGCGGTAACGGTGGACACGGCGTGTTCGTCGTCGCTGGTGGCGCTGCACCTGGCCGTCCAGGCCCTGCGCTCCGGTGAGTGCTCGATGGCACTCGCGGGTGGGGCCACCGTGATGCCCACGCCCGGAATGTTCATCGAGTTTTCGCGTCAGCGGGGTTTGGCGGTGGACGGGCGTTGCAAGGCGTTCGCTGCTGCCGCGGATGGCACCGGCTGGGGTGAGGGTGTGGGCATGTTGCTGGTGGAGCGGTTGTCGGATGCGCGGAA
>NZ_JBHWHY010000120.1:0-1259 GCF_042732265.1 Streptomyces sp. NPDC059788
GCGGGTGTGCTGGTGGTGGAGCGGTTGTCGGATGCGCGGCGTCATGGGCGTCGGGTGCTGGCGGTGGTGCGGGGCAGTGCGGTCAACCAGGACGGGGCCAGCAATGGCCTGACGGCGCCGAACGGTCCCTCCCAGCAGCGGGTGATCCGGGCTGCGTTGGCGAATGCGCAGTTGTCGGCGGGTGATGTCGATGTGGTGGAGGCGCACGGGACGGGTACGAAGCTGGGTGACCCGATCGAGGCGCAGGCGCTGCTGGCGACGTACGGTCAGGGCCGTCCGGAGAATCGGCCGTTGTGGCTGGGGTCGGTGAAGTCGAACATTGGTCATACGCAGCAGGCTGCGGGTGTGACTGGTGTGATGAAGATGGTTTTGGCGTTGCGTCATGGGGTGTTGCCGCGGACGTTGCATGCCGAAGAGCCGTCGCCGCATGTGGACTGGTCGGCGGGTGCGGTGCGTCTGCTGAACGAGGCGGTGGTGTGGCCGGAGGGCGAGCAGCCGCGCCGGGCCGGTGTGTCGGCCTTCGGCATGAGCGGCACCAACGTCCACGTCATCATCGAGGAAGCCCCTGTCCTTGAGCCGTCTGAGCCGTCGGCGGGTGGTGCTGATGGCCAAGACGGCGCCGAGGCCGGCCAGGAAGCGGCGGGTGGCGAACGGCCGCTGCCCGTGCTGACCACGGAGTCCGGTGACACGGCGTGGCTGGTGTCGGGCCGGTCGGCGGAGAGCCTGGCGGCGCAGGCGGGGCGGCTGCGCGAGTTCGCGTTGTCCCGTACGGACCTGGAACCGGCGGACGTGGCATGGTCGTTGGCGACCACCCGTGCCACGTTTGAACACCGCGCTGTCGTGACCGGCACGGACCGAGAGGTCCTGGCCGCCGGGCTGGCCGCAGTGGCTACGGGGCAGCCCGCAGCCGGTGCGGTGACGGGCACGACCGGCACTGGCGGTGCCGGCCGGACCGTGTTCGTCTTCCCGGGGCAGGGGAGTCAGTGGCTTGGCATGGGGCGCGAACTGCGCACGGTCTCGCCGGTGTTCGCCGCCCGCCTGGCGGAGTGTGGCGAGGCGCTGTCCCCGTACGTGGACTGGTCGCTGGACGAGGTGTTGTCCGGTGCCGAGGGCGCACCCGCGCTGGAGACAGCCGATGTGGTGCAGCCCGCGCTGTGGGCGGTCATGGTGTCGCTCGCCGCCGTATGGCAGGCGGCCGGAGTCACGCCGGACGCGGTCGTGGGGCACAGCCAGGGCGAGATCGCCGCCGCCTGCGTCGC
>NZ_JBHWHY010000121.1:0-1191 GCF_042732265.1 Streptomyces sp. NPDC059788
GGAGAGATCCGGCCGGGGGCGCCGCGCGTTGCTGTTCCGGTGATCCTGCCCGCCGGTGTCACCGGTGACGGGCGGGCGATCGCCCACGGTCGGCGCGGGGTCCGCTCAGAACGGGGCCCCGACGGCCGTGGTGGTCATCCTGATGATCGCCAGTACGGTGTCGATCACACCGAGGACGACAGCCACCAGCGCCGGGAGCGCCTGGCTCGCGCCGCTCCACCGGCGGCCCATCGAGAGCCAGCCGAGGAGCACGGACACCGGCCCCAGGACGATGCTGAGGATGAAGAATCCGGCGACCGCGCAGACCAGTCCGATCACGCCCAGCGTCGCGCGGTCCGGCCCGCTCCGGGGCCCCGTCCGGTCCCGTGATCGGGGGTTCGTGCGCAGGTGGGTACGGATTCGCGTACGGCTGTGCTGTCCGAGGCCCGCCATCATCCCTCCCGAGGGTCGCGTGGTTCGGGCTCGGGCTCCGGGTACCCCGCCCGGCCGTTCCCACTCCCCCGTCGCTCCCCTGCTCAGCTCTCCCAGATTTTGAACGCCCTGACCTGGTAGGGGGATTCGGGCACCCAGATGCCGCCGCCCGGGTAGGTGTCGAACTCGCCGGTCTCCTCGCATTCGGCGCTCTGGTACGTGGTGACGGGCCGGCCCGTGCGGTTGGCGAACGAGGCGCCGCGGGCTCCGGCGGGCAGCGTGACGCAGCTTTCGATGTCGGTGCCGGCCAGTTCGTAGGTCTGCCGCTTGCCGCCGAAGCCGCGGCCCGGCCAGACGCAGAACTGGCCGGTGGCGCAGTCGCCCGCGGCCGGTCCCGGGTGGGCCCGTGGCCGTTGCTGCGGCGCTCCCTGTGCGGACGGGACGCCGAGGTGGGCGGCGGCCAGCGCGGCGGCTCCCATGACCAGCGCGGCGGTGTGGATCGTACGCATCTGCATCACTCCCCCGTGGAGTACGAAGTGGCGTGCCGCGACGGGCGGTTGTCCGTCGCGGGCCGGTGATCCGAGCTTGGCGGCGGCCGGGGGCGGGCGCCAAGCCCGTGCCCGGCGGGCCACCCGGATAGGCGACGCGCCACAGCCGGGCCTCCAACGCGGTTCCCGGGGACGCTCGTTGACGCCCGGTTCGCGGGACGTACGGCCGGACTGCGCGCACGGGGGTGCGGGAAACTTCATCTCCGTACGAGGTACGGCGCGCCTGTGGAGA
>NZ_JBHWHY010000122.1:0-1176 GCF_042732265.1 Streptomyces sp. NPDC059788
CGACGTTGTTGTGTGGGGAGGGTGTCGGGTGTCGATGCGGCCGGAGGAGCCTGGAGAGGTTCCGGCGGAGACGGTGCGGGTGGCACGGGCGGCCTTCCCCAAGGGCAGTCTGATGATCCGGATCCGGGACGAGCTGGGTGTGCTGTTCACGGACGAGCAGTTCGTCGGCTTGTTCGCGGCGCGGGGCAAGCCCGCCTTCTCTCCGGGCCGGCTCGCGCTGGTCTCGGTGTTGCAGTTCGTCGAGGGCTTGCCGGACCGGCAGGCCGCTCAGGCGGTGCGGGGACGGATCGACTGGAAGTACGCCTTGGGCCTGGAGCTGGCCGATGCAGGCTTCGACTACTCCGTTCTCAGCGAGTTCCGCGCCCGGCTGGCGGAGGCCGACGGCGGGCAGGCGGTGTTCGACCGGGTCCTTGCGGCGGCCCGTGAGGCCGGGCTACTGCCGGTGCGGGGACGGGCGAGGACCGATTCCACACATGTGCTGGCGGCGATCCGGTCGCTGAACCGGCTGGAGTTCGCCATCGAGACGCTGCGGGCCGCGCTCAACGCGCTGGCCGCTGTGGCTCCCGGCTGGCTCGCCGCCCGCGCCGATCCCGCCTGGTATGACCGCTACGCGGCCCGGGCTGAGGAGTACTGGCTGCCCAAGGGCCGCACCAAGCGGAGTGAGCTGGCCGATCGAACCGGGGCCGACGGGATGCGAGTGCTGAACAGCGTGTTCGCCGACGAGGCGCCCGGCTGGCTGCGCGAGGTGCCCGCAGTGCAGGTGCTGCGCAAGGCCTGGGTGCAGGAGTTCTTCGTCGACGGCCAGGGGCAGGTGCGCCAGCGGACCCCAAAAGACCGCCCGCCAGGCGCGATGTGCCTGGCCAGCCCCTATGACGTGGACGCACGCTACAGCGTGAAGCGCGACACCAAGTGGGACGGCTTCAAGGTCCATCTGACGGAGTCCTGCGACGACGGTGCGCCCCGGCTGCTGACCGATGTCACCACCACACCGGCCACCGTCAGCGACGACCACATCGTCAAGACCGTTCATGCCCGTCTCGCCGGACGGGCCGCGCTGCCCGGCGAGCACTGGGCCGACGCCGGCTACGTCAACGCTGCCGCGCTGACCGAGGCCCGTCGCGACCACGGCGTCGACCTGCACGGCCCCTTGCAGACCAACACCACCGTCCAGGCCGC
>NZ_JBHWHY010000123.1:0-1156 GCF_042732265.1 Streptomyces sp. NPDC059788
TACTGACCTTCAAAGCGTGATGTCTCAGGGGCTGACATTTGGTGGTCGCGGCGGTATGCCGTCTGCATGAGGTATGCGCAGGGTGGTGGGCTGACCGCGGAGCGGCGGGCGTTTCGTGAGCGGTTGCGGCAGGAGGCGGCCGAGCGGTTCGCCTGTGGTGATGAGGTCGCCGTCATTGCTCACGACCTGCGGGTCACGGTCCGGTCGGTGCAGCGCTGGCACAGAGCGTGGGCCGAGGGCGGGGTGCCGGCGCTGGCCTCGAAGGGTCCGGCCTCACTGCCGGTGCTGAGCGACGAGTTGTTCGCGGTGCTGGAGCGGGAGCTGGACATGGGGCCCCTGGCGCACGGCTGGCCGGACCAGACCTGGACGCTGTCGAGGATCAGGACGCTGATCGGGCGCCGGTTCCACAAGAGCTACACCGTTCAGGGCGTTGCCGCGCTGCTGAAGCGGCACGGCTGGTCCTGCCAGGTGCCCGCACGGCGGGCCGTCGAGCGCGACGAGCAGGCGGTGGCCGGCTGGGTGAAGGGCACCTGGCCGCGCGTGGAATGACCGCGGCGGAGCTCGGGGCCTGGCTGGTGTTCGAGGACGAGGCCGGGTTCGCGATGACTCCGCCCACCAGCCGCACCTGGTCCCGGCGCGGCCACACTCCCGTCGTGCGAGTCCGTGGCCGTTCCCGTCGGCGCCTGTCCATCGCCGCCCTGGCCTGCTACAAGCCCGGACACCCCTCCCGGCTGATCTACCGGCCGCGACCCGACAACCGTTCGGGCGGACGCAAGAGCTTCGCCTGGAGCGACTACCGCGACCTGCTCCAGAACGCCCACCAGCAGCTCGGCGGCCCGATCGTGTTGGTCTGGGACAATCTCAACACCCACCTGGCAGCCGACATGCGCCGCTACATCGCCGGCCGCGACTGGCTCACTGTCTACCAGCTGCCCTCTTACGCTCCCGACCTCAACCCGGTCGAAGGCATCTGGTCCATCCTGCGCCGCACCACCCTGGCCAACCGGGCCTTTGCCGATCCCGAGGACCTCATCACTGCTGTCCGGCGGGGCCTGCGACAGCTTCAGTACCGCAGCGACGTGATCGACGGCTGCCTCACCGGCACCGGACTCACCCCCGCCCCACCATGACGACATCACGCATTCAAGGTCAGTAG
>NZ_JBHWHY010000124.1:0-1010 GCF_042732265.1 Streptomyces sp. NPDC059788
TCCTCGATGCGGCCGTTGGTGCACGAACCTACGAAGACGGTGTCCACCCGGATGTCGCGCAGCGGCTGCCCGGCGCGCAACCCCATGTAGGCAAGGGCCCGTTCGGCGGCGTGGCGCTCCGATGCGTCTTCGTACGAAGCCGGGTCGGGGACCGCGGCCGAAAGGGGGGCGCCCTGGCCGGGGTTGGTGCCCCAGGTCACGAACGGCGCCAGCGCGGCGGCGTCGATGACCACCTCGTGGTCGAAGACCGCGTCGTCGTCGGTGCGCAGCGTCTGCCAGTAGGCGACGGCCGCCTCCCACTCCTGGCCCCGGGGGGCGTGGTCGCGGTCCTTGAGGTAGGCGAAGGTGGTGGCGTCCGGGGCGATCATCCCGGCCCGGGCGCCCGCCTCGATGGACATGTTGCAGACGGTCATCCGGGCCTCCATCGAGAGCTTCTCGATGGCCCGGCCGCGGTATTCGATGACGTAGCCCTGGCCGCCGCCGGTGCCGATCCGGGCGATGACCGCCAGGATCAGGTCCTTGGCGCCGACGCCGGCGGGCAGCTCGCCCTCGACGGTGACCGCCATCGTCTTGAACGGGGCCAGCGGCAGCGTCTGGGTGGCCAGCACGTGCTCGACCTGGCTGGTGCCGATGCCGAAGGCCAGCGCGCCGAACGCGCCGTGGGTGGAGGTGTGGCTGTCGCCGCAGACCACGGTGGTGCCCGGCTGGGTCAGTCCCAGCTGCGGTCCCACCACGTGGACCACGCCCTGCTCCACATCGCCCAGCGGGTGCAGCCGCACCCCGAACTCCGCGCAGTTCTTGCGCAGCGTCTCCAGCTGGGTGCGCGAGACCGGATCGGCGATGGGCTTGTCGATGTCGAGAGTGGGGGTGTTGTGGTCCTCGGTGGCGATGGTCAGGTCGGTGCGCCGCACCCGCCGGCCGGCCTTGCGCAGGCCGTCGAACGCCTGCGGGCTGGTCACCTCGTGCAGCAGGTGCAGGTCGATGAAGAGCAGGTCGGGCTCGCCTTCCGC